>SOKC01000099.1 GCA_004376325.1 Actinomycetota bacterium
ATTAAAAATTTCTAAGCAATCCTTTTAAACTAGTATATCTCTTTTCAACAATATTTCTATTTACTGCCATTCCTATTGCCTTTTTGCTCCCAACTATTACCGCAAGTTCCTTTGCTCTTGTAATTGCCGTATAAAGTAAATTTCTTTGCAGCAGCATATAATGAGAAGTTAAGAGGGGTATTATGACACATTTGAACTCAGACCCTTGAGATTTATGAATAGATATAGCATAAGATAAACTTAATTCGTCCAGCTCAAAAAAACTATAGTCAACATTTCTGCCATCAAAATTTACTGTGATTTCTTCCATTTCCATATCTATACCGCTTATAAATCCTATATCCCCATTATAAACATCTTTCCCGTAATTATTTTTTAACTGCATTACCTTGTCATTTAATCGGTACTGCACAGAACCCCTTAACACTTTTTGACTATTAAAATTTAAAATATCCTGAATTCTGGAGTTTAAATTATTAACTCCTACAATTCCTTTATTGGTAGGAACAATAACCTGGACATCATAAAGGGGATTATAATTAAAGCTCTTTGGAATCCTTTGAGTAAGTAGATTTAATATCAAATCAACAACTTCTTCGGGCTCGTTTTTTTCAATAAAGAAGAAGTCATTATTTTTTGGTTTACCGATATATGGAAACTGACCATCCCGGACTTTATGGGCATTATATATAATAAGACTTTCACCCTCCTGCCTGTATATCTTTTTAAGTTCAATTACAGGAACTATACCGGAACCGATTATATCACTTAAAACGTTTCCAGGACCTACTGCCGGTAATTGGTCTACATCACCTACAAAAATGACACCAGTTTGAGGTTTTATGGCTAAAAGCAAATTTCTCATCAACCTTATATCCATCATTGAAGCTTCATCGATTATTACCATATCTGCATCAACAGGGTTTTTTTCATTCTTTAAAAATTTATTTAATTTTTGTTTGTAATTTAGAAGCCTGTGTATAGTTTTTGCTTCCTTGCCAGTAGCCTCATACAGCCTTTTAGAAGCTCTTCCTGTTGGAGCGCCTAAAAGAACGCTTTTATTTTCTTTTTCAAAAATTTTTATAACAAAATTCAGTATGGTACTTTTTCCTGTACCAGGACTTCCTGTTATAACCAGTATTTTTTCAGTTACTGCCTTTTCAATGGCTTTCATCTGAATATCATCCAGAATTATTCTTTCTTTTGCTGCCAGATTATTTATTAAATCGTATATACCATCTTTTTTGCTTTCCCTTATCTTAGGTTCCATTTCATGGCTTAAAATTGCTAGAATTTTTTCACTTACGTATTTTTCAGCATTATAGATACTGGCCAGATACACTTTGCTTATATCATCTTTAACAATAATTATTCTTCCCTCCCCTTCAAGTTTACTTAAAGCATCAGTAATCTTTCCTAATTCCGTGCAAAGAAAATCTTCTGCTATCTCTATAAATTCTTCATATGGTAAGTAGCAATGCCCATCATCCTCTGCGGACTTTAGTAAATGAATTATTCCTGCCTTTATCCTGAACAGCGAATCTTTTTCAATACCTGTTTTTAATGCAATTTTATCTGCGGTTTTGAAACCTATTCCAAATATATCCTCTGACAGCCTATAAGGGTTTACCTTTATAACATTTATGGAGTTATCGCCGTAATTATTATAAATTTTTGTAGCATAAGTATTGCTTATTCCATAGGATTGCAAAAAGATCATAACCTCTCTTATATTTTTGTGTTTTTTCCAGGATTTAAAAATTAAATTTATTCTTTTTTTACCAATACCATCTATCTCATTTAATCTTTCTGGCTCTTCATCCAGTATTTTTAAAGTATCAAGCTTAAAATGAGAAACTATTCTGTTTGCCATTACCGGTCCAATACCTTTTATTAAACCTGAGCCTAAATAATTCTTGATGCCAACAGCAGTAGCCGGTTCAGCTGTCTTAATGCTTTCAATTTCAAACTGTTGTCCATAATTCCTGTTTAAAATCCATTTTCCAGTCACTTCTATTTTTTCACCACATTGAAGCTCAAAAGCATTTCCTACAATGGTTACCAGATTATTATCCTCTAACCTTACTTTTCCAACCATAAACCCGGTTTCAGAATTTTTAAAAATAATCTTCTCTAAAATTCCTCTGATTTTACTTTTCTGATTGTTCATTTTGAGGTAGCTTAAGGCTATTTGCAGTCTCAAATTCTTTTATAAACTTTGGAATAGAATCTACTGGTAGCTCTACTCTCTTACCGTCTTTTCTATACTCAACATCAATTAATCTACTATCCAGAAATTTCCTGCCTAAAATAAATCTAACAGGGATTCCTATTAAATCTGAATCTTTAAATTTTATTCCTGCGCTTACATCTCTATCATCATAAAGAACTTCGACATTTAATTCTTTTAAAGTCTCATATATCATGTCGCTTGCTTTTGATAATTCCTTATTTTTTCCAGTGGTAACAATAATATTAACTGTAAATGGAGCTATAGAAAGCGGCCATATTATCCCTTTATCGTCGTGCAGTTGTTCTATCACTGCTGCCAGTATTCTACTGACCCCTATTCCATAACAGCCCATAACTAAAGGCTTCAACTTTCCATCTACATCCAGGAATCTGGCATCAAGCTTTTCACTGTATTTATCGCCTAATTTGAAAATATGTCCGATCTCGATTCCTTTTTCAATCTTCAGTTCTTTCCCACAATTAATACACCTGTCTCCTTGCTGGGGATAAGTAAAATCACCCCAC
>SOKC01000015.1 GCA_004376325.1 Actinomycetota bacterium
TACGCATTTTCCTGTCCGTATCTACAGTATTTAAGAAGCCTGCATATGGAGCATTTTGGTTTCTTAGCCAGGCAGATGGTTCTTCCCAGCGCTATTATTCTATGCGAATAGCTGCTCCAGTTATCTTCAGGAACTATTTTCATGAGATCAAACTCAATTTTTACCGGATCCGGGTTTATTGTCAGCCCCAGTCTGTTTGAGATTCTCTTTACATGAGTATCTACTATTATAGCCTGCTTGCCGAATATATTTGCCAGCACTACATTGGCAGTTTTTCTTCCTACTCCATGGAGCGTGGTTAGATCTTCAATATTGTCAGGGGTTATACCTCCAAATTTACTGGCTATATCTTTTGAGCAGTTGATTATACTTCTCGCTTTATTTCTATAAAACCCTGTTGATTTTATATCTTCCTGAAGCTCCATCAAGTCAGCCCCGGCAAAATCTTCCGGGATCTTATATTTTTTAAAAAGGGATGGTGTGACTTTATTTACCAGCCTGTCGGTGCTCTGGGCTGAAAGAATGGTGGAAACAAGAAGCTGAAAGGCATTTTTATGCTTGAGTGAGGTAGAGGAAGCTTCCGGGTATTCCTTATTCAGAATATCAAGTATTTTATTTATATTTTTCACTGCAGGTTCATATACAGCTCTGTAAGTATTATTTTGTTTTTTTATGTTCCTTTTATTTTTCATATTACCAGATAAGTATCTTTGATAAATTGTTTGTAAATAGATATAGATTTACTTTGTTTTTTTATTTTTTTTATTCTTTAAATAAATTTCAATTTCCTTTGCGGGAAGAGTATTTAGCACATCTTCTTTTTCCAGCCACCCTTTCCGGGCAATATTTACCCCAAATTTGTAATCATCTAAATTCTTTAAGCTATGTGCATCAGGGTTTATAAAGATTTTTACCCCCTTTTCTTTTGCATATTTGCACATTCTCCAGTCCAGGTCCAATCTGAAGGGGCTTGCATTTAGTTCTATATCCACATCATTTTCCGCTGCTGCATTTATTATCCTTATTATATCCACTCTGTAAGGATCCCTTGCCAGAAGCAGTCTTCCGGTAGGATGGGCTATCATTGTTGTAAACTTATTTTCAATAGCTCTTATAATTCTATCTGTCATCTGCTCTTCACTCAGGTTGAAACTGGAATGGATTGCAGCAATTATGAAGTCAAATTTAGATAAAATATAGTCGCTATAATCAAGATTACCGTCAAGCAGAATGTCTGATTCAATTCCCTTGAATATTTTAAAGCTGGCGCATTTCTGATTTAATTTATCTATTTCTTCAAAGTACCGGTTAATATCATCATCCTTTAATCCACCGGCATATGATGCAGTCCTGCTGTGCTCGCTTATTCCGGCATACTGGAAGCCCATTTTCTGCAGGTAATTGCAGGTCTGTTCAATACTGATATTCCCATCACTATGAGTGGTGTGAATGTGAAATATCCCTTTTATGTCTTTTTCCTCTATCAATTTGGGAAGAGTCTTATTTTTTGCAGCCTCAATCTCCCCATAATTTTCTCTCAGTTCGGGAGGAATCCAGTCCATTGAAAAAAAGTTAAAAATATCAGCCTCGTCGGAACATTTAATAAGGCTGCCATTTTTAAAAAGCCCGTATTCGTTCATTTTTATGTTATCTTTTTTGGCTGCAGTCCTCATAGCTGTATTATGTTCCTTGCTTCCTGTAAAATGATGAAGCGCATAGGGATATTGAAAGTCATCTACAGTCCTTATATCAACATTAATTCCGGATTTTAGCCTGATGCTTGATTTTGTGTCCCCCCTGGCGATTATATCTTCAGCCTCGCTAAGTCCGGTGAAGAAATCCATTACTTTATCAGGACTATCAGTGCTTGCTACTATATCTATATCCTTTACTATCTCTTTCTTTCTGCGCACACTTCCTGCAAGACTTGATCTATTGACATACTTGAAGTTTTGTATTTTATTGTGAATAACTTCGGCTTCTTCTATAATATTCGCAAAAAGATACCTGCCTTTGTATTTCTTTAAAACCTCGATTCCTTTTAAGATATTTTCCTGAGTTTTCCTGCCAAAATTAGGCAGATCTACAAGCCTGTTTTCTATACAGGCGTATTCCAGCTGGCCAATATTGCTTATCCCCAGGTTGTCGAATAGGTACTTTATTTTTTTTGGTCCCATGGTAGGAATTGCAAGCATTTCAACAAGCCCCGGAGGAACAGTTTTTTTCAGGTCTTCGTAAAATTTTAAGCTCCCGGTATCAAACAGTTCTTTTATCCTTTCGGCAATATGTTGGCCTATTCCCTTTATTTTTGTAAGGCTATCTATTTCTAAATCTTTGCCAAAATCAATATCCGATGCCTCAAGAGAACGCGCGGAATTCTGGTAGGCTCTGATTTTAAAAGGATTTTCATCTTTTAGTTCCAGGAGCACACTGATTTCTTTTAGAATTTTTATTAATTCTTCCTTATCCATAAAAACTCACAAGTCTCCTGATTGCCTTTATTTTTTCTGTTCTGCCAATTTTACTATCTTTAACTGCATTATGTAAAATCTCTATAGAGCGGTTATAATTCTCTCTATCCACCGGGTAAGGTATACCGTCTTTACCGCCATGTGCGAAGCTAAATCTTGCCGGGTCCTTTATACTGTATTTCACACCATATATCAGCTCAGAAATTAAAGCCAGAGCTCTTATTGTTTTTGGTCCCACACCCTTCATTGCAAGCAGTTTTTCAAAGTTTTCAGGTTTTTTCTCATAGGTCGAGATAAAAATTTTCTCCATTCTCCTGAAGTCCATATCGTTCAGCCTTATATGGTGTCTTATAGGAAAAGTATAGCTTTTTTCCTGCCAGTCTTTTATTTTCTTTAAGTCTTTCAAAATATTTTTTGGTTTTTCGCGGGAAAGCCCGGCAATTGTTTCTCTTGCTTTGCCGCTTTCCAGGGCTACCAGATTGATTACTTTATTTTTTTTATCGCAGCATATGGCGCTGTGAGGTTCGCATACGAAGCTGTCCAGATCCTTTGAGAGCCAGTGGTATCTTCTTGCCATTCTGTTATCTTCATTCATTCCCTGCTGTATTACCGACCACTGATTTCCATCTTTGGTGAAAATAAAGCAGTGGTGGTAAAGCTGATACCCATCCTGCAGCGCATTACTATCAACCTTTGCCACTATTTTGCTGCTGTATACAAGATTTCCAAAATCTTTCCCCATAAGGTTGGCTGCATTTTCAATTTCAAGAGGAGTCTTTCTTGAAGTTCTTCCTTTTCCTCCTGCTACGAAAAAGCCCAGATCTTTTTCCAGTCCTTTTATGGATTCCTTTACGGCTCCGCAGACGGTAGTAGTAACTCCGCTGGAGTGCCAGTCAAATCCCAGGACACATCCAAAAGCCTGAAACCATAATGGATCTGAAAGCTTCTTAAGCATTTCTGCTGCGCCATATTCAGAAACGACCAGTGATATTATCTCTCTTGACAGGTTTTTCATCCGGGTAAATAACCAGTACGGCGCTTTTCCTCCATGAAGAGGGAGATTCATTGTTCCTGTTCTCATAATATAATATTTGCGCTTATAAGGTTGATAGAAAACTTTTGGGAAATCTTACCTGTATTTAACTTCTTCTGGTTAAAGGTACAAAAGCTACATCACATAAACCTATTTTTTTAATCCTGGTGCCGCGTTTAATTACCTTATAAAGTGTCTGGTTCCAGCTTGAAGGGCCGACAGGAATCACCATAATTCCGCCATCTTTTAATTGTTCGATGAATGGTTGGGGAATGTGATCAGGTGCCGCGGTAACAATTATTCTGTCATACGGCGCGTATTTTTCCCATCCAAGGTAGCCATCGTGGTTACTCATTTTTACATTTTTATATTTTTTAAGTAATTCTTTATTTTTTTTATAAAGTGAAGTAATTATTTCCACTGTGTAGACTTCTTTTGTTATTGCAGCAAGTACTGCCACCTGATAACCAGAACCGGTGCCAATTTCTAGAACCTTTTCATTTCCGGTTAGCTCCAGACTTTCAGTCATAAGAGCAACAATATACGGTTGCGATATTGTCTGTCCGAATCCAATGGGAAGCGGTCTATCTTCATAAGCTGAGTCTTTATATGCTTTATCTACAAAAATATCGCGGGGTACTTTTCTTAATGCATCCAGGACCTTTTTATCTTTAATTCCCCTGGAAATAATCTGATTCTGGATCATATTGTCCCGGAGCAGTTGATATTTCTGTATATCTGAGGATTTGGTATTCTTGTTTGATCTTATCATAACTTGTAGTGTTTTGTGATATAATGGCTTGTTTTAAATGTTAATATAATTATTATAACATAGAAAATATTATAAAATGATTAATTTGAAACTGGCAAATATACTTACAGCTATTGCAGAAATTAAAAAATCCAGCCCTGATGATAAAAATATATTACTGGGTCTCATAATAGCAGCGCGAACACTGAGAGATAATCCTGAAAGCATTGAGAAAATCTATAGCAGCGGAAAACTTAGGGAACTCACCGGTATGGAAGAACCGGCATATAAACTTATAAAGGAATATCTGGATACTGGAAGTATTGGATTGTATGAGGAGTTAAAATCGAAATATTCCGAAAATTTAATAAGGCTGGTAAGAATAAGCGGGCTGGGGAAAAAGAGAATGTTTAAAATCTATGATACTTTTAATATCAAAAGCCTGGAAGATCTAAAAGATAAGCTGGTAGATAATAACAGAATTGCTAATGTCCTTGCAGAAGGTGGTTCGGGAAAAAATAAGGCAGGTGAATCTTATACTGAAAGGCTTAAGCAATCACTGGATTATATGGAAAGCATAAGGGGAATGTTCCCCAGATGGCAAGTTGAACTCTATTTAGATGAAATAAAAAATAGTCTTTATAAAATTAAAGATATTAAAAGATTTGTTTTTGTTGGTTCCCTGAGGAGAAAGAAATCTATAGTAAAAGACATAGACATACTTATACAGCCTTATTTTAACAATCCGTTATATGATTTTGAAAGAAGCGAGAAACTGCTGGGAGAAATCCGATCACTTAATTTTATAAAAAGATTGTTAAGCAGTGACATAAGGAAAGAAAATATAAGTGCAAGATTTGAAACTGTTTTTGGAATAGAAATTGAGTTTATTATAAGCAGCGCTAAAAATTGGGCTGTAGATATGTTGTATACTACTGGAAGTAAAAAGCATATAAAAAAATTAGAAAGAATAGCGCAGAAAAAAGGGTATTTTAAAAGTGGAAGAATAGAGACCGCTGGTTTTTCTGAAAACAGCGGAGAAGGGACAGGAAATTATCTACCAGCTGATGATGCCTTTTATGAGAAAAATATTTACAGCAGGTTGAATTTACAATATATACCTCCGGAGCTGAGAGAGGATCTGGGAGAAATAGAGCTGGCGGAGAATTTTCTGGTGCCATCGCTTCTGACCATGGAAGATATAAAGGGTGATCTTCATATTCATTCCAGATGGAGTGACGGAATTATAAGTCTCCATGACATGGTTGAAAGAGTAAAAAAATTTAATTATGAATATATAGCAATCACCGATCATACGGAGAGCAATTATTATGGCAGGGGCCTGGATGCTAAAAGAGTGCAAGAAAAAATAAATTATATTAATAAATTAAAATCCAGATTTAAAGATTTTTATATTTTAATGGGTTCAGAAATCGAAATCAGGGGAGTTGGTAAATTAGATTATCCTGAAAATATAATCAAAAAAATGGATATCGCAATCGGTTCGATGCATTCATCCTTTTTAAATACCAGAGCTGAGAATACAGCCAGAACGGTCAGTGCAATTGAAAATAGGCACATTGACTTTATTGCGCATCCTACAGGAGTAGTTTTTGGAAACAGAGCGCCCTATTCTATTGATATTGACAGGTTGATTTCAGCAGCGGCTAAAAATAATAAAGCTCTGGAAATAAATTCATATTTTTTAAGGATGGATCTTAACGAACAAGATGTCCGTAAAGCCAGAGAGATGGGGGTAAAAGTGGTTATAAATACGGATGCTCACCGTCCAAATAATATGGATATGGTAAGACTGGGAGTAGATGTTGCCAGAAGAGCGGGACTCCAGAAAAAAGATGTATTAAATGCGCTTACGCTTAAGGAATTAAAGGCGTGGAAGAAGCAAAGAAGTTAGCTGTTCATTTCTTATAATATTTAAATATCTTCTTATCTTTAAAATCAGGTATGAATAAATCCTCTTTACTGTTCAGCGATATATGATCCTGTGTCCAGCCGTAACTAAAACCTCTCTTTTCGGCATATTTTACTACTTCCAGATATTCTTTTGCTGTAATCATTCTATTTAATTCAGGGTACCTGGATGCCTTATAAGTTGGATGATACTGGGCCATGATGCTCAAGTAAACATCGGTAGATAGTTCATTTTTAATAAAGTCCAGAGTCTTTTTGATTCCTCCGATATTTTCAGGTAAAACCAGCAGTCTTATCATCAACCCCTTTAAGGCTACTCCTTCCGGGTCAACTTTAAGTCCTCCCACCTGTCTGTACATTTCTTTAACTGACTGGCGGTTATACCGGACGTATTCTTCAACCATTGAATATTTTCTGGCCATGTCGTCATTGCTGTACCTCATATCCGGCATATAGATATCAATAATCCCGTCCAGCATTTTTATAATCTTGGGGTTATCATATCCGCCGGTATTAAACACCGTGGGGACTGAAAGCCCTTTATTTCTGGCAATGGAGAGAGCTTTTACTATTTGCGGGATCCATATAGTAGGAGAGACGAAATTAATATTATGACAACTTAAATTCTGTAATTTAATCATGCTATCTGCGAGTTCCGATATACTGCATTTTGTTCCTTCAAATTCCTGGCTTATCTGATAGTTCTGACAGTAGACACATTTCATATTACAGTAAGTAAAGAATATAGTTCCCGAACCCCTGTTTCCTGAAATTGGAGGCTCTTCTCCATGATGGGGCATAGCTGACGATATTACAGGATTGTAGCCGGCATTACAGAAACCTTTCTCTTCTGATTTTCTGTTAACCTTGCATTTGTGAGGACATATTACACATCTATTTAAAATTCTATCCAGTGATTTTAAAGGTTCAAAAATTTTCATGTTAAATAAGGTACTATTTGGATTAAAATAATAAAGTTAAGATATAATAATATTACTACTTTGTGAATGGTTTTTTTCTTTCAGCTACTTTTAAATTGTTTTTAATTACAAGGCTATCTACGTAGTTGAGGGTTTTATCAATGATATGGGGATATTTTTTTAGGATTTTTTCAATCTTATAAATTCTGTATTCCAGGAAATATTCAGGAGGTATATCCAATCCATCAGAAATTAACTCTATAGTTGTGATTGGAGGATGGCCCTCTCTTTTTTTTAGTTTACTAAAATAACTATAGTTTAAATTTGTTTTGTTTGCCAGACTTCTGAGCTTTATCCTCTTTTTATCTATTATTTCTTTTAAAGCTGTACCAAAGTTTTTATTGGAATACATTATATAAAGTTAAATTAATTTAAGTCATTTGTCACTTTAAACTAATTCTATAATATTAGGGTAAGTTCTATAAGGTTTTTAGCTGATAATAAGTTGACAATTATATCAACATTTATAAAGGGAAGCTATTTTATATAATAAATGGGTAACAGAAATAAATAATACGGTTAATGAAATATTAAAATATTTATTATATAATTCATATAATTAGCGAAAGAGATTATTTATAACAATCTTAAAAAATCAGGTAATGAAAGCAGATAGAGATATTAGAATATTACTGAATGTAGATTCTGAAAATGACGCCCTGTTATTTTTAAATAAAATAAAGAGTAAGGGTTATAATCCAAAATATAAAATTGTAAAGACTTGTAAAGACGTATCTGATGCTATAAGTAAAGATGAGTGGGATGTAATGCTGGCTGATTATAAGTTGTTGTCTGACTTTAATTTACTGGATGTATTAAGAATGCTTAAAGAAAGTGATCTTGATATCCCATCTATAGTTGTTTCGGATATGGTTGGTGAGGGAAAAGCAGTATCTTTAATTAGGGCAGGTGCTGATAATTATGTTATGAAAAAAAATCTTTCCAGATTAGTACCAGTCATAGAAAAGGAGATCCGGAATGCAAGATCAAGGTCAAAGCAAAAAAAAGCTTTAGAGAAGCTTAGGGAAAACGAAAGATATTTTAGATCATTTGTAGAAAATGCTTCAGATATCATATATAGGTATAGATTAATTCCTGAACCGGGGTATGAGTATGTCAGTCCCTCAGTAAGGAGAAATCTAGGTTATACTCCTGAACAATATTATGCTGACCCTGAATTTAATTATAAGATTGTTTATCCGGATGACAGAGACACCTTCAAAAAGATACTTGATGGAAATTTCGATTTTTCAAAATCTGTAGAAATCCGGCTTATTCATAAAAATGGCAAGGTTATCTGGTTTGAAGAAGCGATAACGCCATTTTTTAGCAAGGAAGGCAAACTTGAGGCTATAGAGGGAATCCTGCATAATATATCTGGAAGAAAAAAGATGGAGAGGCACCTGTCTTATATGTCCTTTCATGATAGCCTTACTACTCTGTACAACAGGGCATATTTTGAAGAAGAACTAAAAAGGCTTGATACAGAAAGACAGCTTCCACTAAGCATTATTATTGGTGACATAAATGGGTTAAAGCTGATAAATGATGCATTTGGGCATAAAGAAGGTGATAAGATGCTTAAGAGCTGTGGGAATGTTCTTAAGAATTGTTGCAGAGCAGAAGATATAGTTGCAAGATGGGGAGGGGATGAATTCTCTATACTGCTTCCCAGGACCGATGAAGAAGTTGTATTAGAGATTGTAAGTAGAATAAGAAAGATAAGCAGCAGAACCAGCGGTGGCAAAATACCTTTAAGTATAGCCATTGGAGCTTCAACAAAGAGTAAAAGTCATCAAGATTTTGCGAAAATAATAAAAAAAGCAGAAGATGATATGTACAGGCATAAGCTTATAGAAGCAAAAAGTATTATCAGTTCAATAATATCATCACTTGAGAAAACATTGTTTGAGAAAAGTATTAAAACTGAAAAACACACTGCAAGAATAAAAGAAATGGCTTTAAAATTAGGAAAATCTATAAAGTTATCTCAAAATGAAATTGACGAATTATCTCTTCTGGCAACAATCCACGATATAGGAAAAGTGGCAATTCTTGATGTTATATTGAATAAAAAAGAGAATCTGAGTAAAAAGGAATGGGATATTATAAAGCGGCATCCTGAAATAGGTTACCGTATTGCAGTCTCATCCAAGCAACTCTCAAGTATTGCTGAATATATTTTAACCGTTCATGAGTGGTGGGACGGAAACGGTTATCCTCAAGGACTAAAAGGGGAGGATATACCTGTTCTATCACGAATAATAGCAGTAGTTGATGCCTATGAGGTTATGATAACCGGAAGGCCGTATAAAAAGGCAGTTAGCAAGGGTGAAGCAATAGCAGAGTTAGAGAAATGCAGCGGTACCCAATTTGACCCACGGCTGGTAAAAAAATTTATTAGAATTTTGAAGAGAAATAGAAAATATTAAGTTGACCCTGTTACTATCACAGCCTTCAGTGATTATATTTTAAATCAAACTACTGCGTTATATTTGAATAACACCATTATTTTTATTATTTTGGATTCATTTTTTCAAGTTGTTATTAAATGCTCATAATAGTAATTGCATAAATACATAA
>SOKC01000076.1 GCA_004376325.1 Actinomycetota bacterium
CTAAATATATAAAGATAAAATCTTTTAAATCATTTTGCAAGATACTTTGAAAAGAGTACCTTGGTTTCTTTAAGAATATCAGGGTTAAAATCCAGATATTTATCGTGATAGTACTCAAGTATGACTATCCCCTGATAATCCTTAAGGATTTTGAGAACATCTTCAAATGGAATAGAACCCCACCCCGGTGGGAGATTAAGGTCTCCCCTGCCTAAATTGAGTCTGGTAGTGTAACTTGAAACCCGATAGAGATCAAAGTTTTCCAGTCTCATTTTTTCAAATCGCCCAAAGTTATCGCTTAGATGAATATGGCTTACCATACTTGCAGCTTTCTTAACACTTTCAAGAAAGTTTTCTCCAAAGTAATGTTCAGAGAGAAAAGCATGTCCCACATCCAACACCAATATAATATCTGGTTCATTTATCTCTTTTACAAAATCTACAACTTTGGAAAGTCTATCTATCTCAATATTCTCTATCCCAATTTTAAGTTTCCACTTTTTAGCATACTCAAGTCCTTTTAGAATAGCTTCTCGAAAAAGAAATTCTTTAGCTGGGTCATCGCTTTCTTTTTCAAAATGACAGACCAGTAATTCCGCACCAATAATTCCAGCAAACTCAATACCTGACTTGAATGACGCAAGTTGAAATTCTCTATCTTGATTATCTCTTAAATCGATCCCATTATGGATATGCGCAGTATATTTGAATTCATACCGTTCAAGGAGTTGGAGGAGTTTATCTATTCTTTTAGGAATAATTTTCCCCCCACTAATTGTATCTACCACATCTGCTGAAACCTCGAGATATTCAAAACCAGCTTCTTTAAGATAGGTAAGCTGATTCTCAAGTCTTGAAAAATTTCCATCTGTCCTACGCGTATTTATACCAAACCCTTTTATTCTCATTCCTTAAATCTGCCTTTCTTATTTAATTTCCCCGGTAAAAACCCTTTACATATCTTCTTATGCTATTCCCTTGCCACCCATTATGGGAGCTTTCATCAATGCTTTCTGGAGGAAAACAAAGAGGAATAAAGGTGGCAACATATAAAAAAGTGATATTGCTGCAATTACTCCATAATCTACTACCTCAGTTGCAAGAAGACCTTGAACTAAAGTTGAAAGTAATGGCACTGTACCTGGAAGCAAGGTATAAACATAAATAAAATCATGCCATGCAAACAGAAAACCCCATATAAATACTGCCCCTATACCGGGCTTGATTAATGGAAGGAAGATCTTGTACCATATCTGAAATCGAGTACAGCCATCTATCATAGCAGATCTTTCTATATCCCAGGGCACTGCATCAAAAAATCCCTTTATCATCCAAACTCCTAACGGTATTTCCAGTGAAGCTCTTGCTAATGCAACGCCGGGGATTTTATATAAGAGTTTTGTATACAGTAACAAGAAAAATATGGCTATTAAAAGGATTTGTCCACTAATGGCATGGAGTATTAATTGCATAGACAATAAAAAAGCCTTTCCGCGAAATTCGATCCTGGACAAAGCATAACCTGTCAATGTACAAACAACTGTTACTGCAAGGCCTGATATGGAAGCAAAAAGGAAAGTGTTTAAAAAAATACCCCATATTCTGGTTTTCTCTAAACCCCATGGAATCGTACTCCATAGGAAACTAAAGTTAGAGAAACTTAATTTTTGAGGAATGATGCCGAGTGACATCCCTTTACTAAAAGCTTGCGCAAAGAAAGCAATGTACATTATCAGAAATGGGATAGCAATAAGTGAAAGTATTATATAAATTATCCATTTATCAAATATTTTTTTCATACTTCTATCCTTGAGCGCTCGATCATTCTTCTCATACCAAAGGCTTTCAGCAAAACTACGAGAAGGATCAAGTTAATTATCACAAGTATCACCATTATACTGCTTCCATAACCATATTGATAATTTTTGAATGCGGCATTATATCCATAGAGAGCCCACACTTCAGTAGCATGATATGGCCCTCCTCCAGTAATCAGGAAAATATAAACATATGAGTTTATAAATGACATTAAATGCCATGCTGTCATAGTCATTATTGGCCATTTCAACAGAGGGATTATAATGAATCTCGATGTTTGCCAGAAAGAAGCTCCATCGATCTCTGCTGCCCAGGTATAGTCCTTAGGAATAGATGCAATTGCAGAGGTGAAGATAAGCATCGCCAATGAAATACCTAAAAATGCATTGGCACATATCACAATAAGCATAGGAGATTCAATAAACCAATGGATTGGTGAGACACCAAAACCTTCTAAAATTGAGTTGAAAACTCCGTAGCGCGTTCCCTCAAAACTCCACACCCAGAGAAAACCCCAGACTACAGGCGGCATTAATCTGGGAAAGAAGAATATAGCTCTAAAAATTAGACTTGCTGTTCGATTAATTCTCATAGTAAGTAAAGATATAAAAAGTGCCCCAATAATAGTTAAGGGAAGTGCGCTGAAAATATAAATAATGGTATTCTTAATAATTCTCGGTATCAATGGGTCTTTAAGAGTGAATAGTCTTAAAAAATTAACTAAACCCACAAAACGCCAGCTAAATACCTGATCCATATTAGTAAAAGCGATAGTGAAGACCAGCACAACCGGAATAAAATAGAAAAATGATACAAGAAGGACACTGGGAGATAAAAAGAACCAATGGGAATG
>SOKC01000091.1 GCA_004376325.1 Actinomycetota bacterium
CTAACATAATGGTAAAACAATATTTTTTAATCTTTATCAAGAGTCTGCTTATTTTGCTGGCAGGAGTAGCTGTAGGTTTTATTTTTTTTTATTTCTTTAAAGATGTTAGCGTATTTATTATAGATAAATTTAAAATACTCCAGGGAGTTTTTGGAATTCGCCAGTACCAGGAGGGTATGTCTTTTAATTATGTTTTTTTAGCCATTCTTTTAGGAAATTTTCTATCAATTCTTGGATATTTCACCCTGGGTTTTTTAAGAGCTTCACTTCCGATAAGTTTTATATCAGGTCTTTTTATTATAATTTTTCTATTAACCGGGACTATAAGGCATGGAATTTCTCTTCCCATGGAAGTTATAATACTTTCTTCTATAGAAATGTTTTATAGAGTTATGGCTTTAGCTACCGGAGAATATATAAGCCGAAATAAGTTTAAAAATAAGACTATTCCTATCACCTCTATGGTTATTATATTTATTATGTTTATTTCGGCTGTTTTTTATGAGTTATATCAGATTTTTTAAGTAATAATTCCTCTTTTTTATAAAGCTTTCTCTTCCATTTGCAGCTGTTAAAAACTAACTTGAAGAATTTAATGGTATCTATAACAGGATTAACGTAGCTGACAAAATTTTTATTATAAATAGTACTGATAGGTATATTTTTTATATTATATCCAAGCCAGCTGGCTTGGATTATTATTTCTGGTTCGGTATCAAAGTTTTTAGTTTCAAGTTTGATATTCTTTAAAGCTTTGGTGCTTATATATCTGAACCCGGACTGCACATCACTGATTCTTATGCCTGCAATATTGGAAATAACCCATGAAGTAAAGACGTTTGTAGCCAATCTTATAAAGGGCATATTTTTAGTATTGCCAAGCCTGTCTCCAATAATCAGGTCTGGATTTTCTTTTTCTATTACTTTAAGAAAATTTTTAATTTCACTCGTCTTATGCTGTCCATCTGCGTCAATAGTTATAACCCCGCTATAATTATTCTTTACAATATAACTAAAACCGGTTTTAAGTGACTGCCCTTTCCCTAGATTTTTAGAATGTTTAATGAGTATTATTTTAAAATTTTTAGGAACTGGAATTGATTTTACCACTTCCAGGGTATTATCAGTTGAACCGTCATCAACAATGACTATGTCCAGTCTGTATTTAAAACAATTCTTAATCACTCCCTTGATATATTTTTCTTCGTTGTAAGCCGGGATAAGAATTGCAATTTTGCTATTGTTGTTTTTCTTTTTTAATTTTATATTACTGGATTTCATATTTAATACTTTTATCTTATAAGAAATTTTTTAAGGATGATAGATGTTAGTGTCTGTAATCAAAAGATCAACTTTAATATCATGTTCCGATACAGGGATACTATCGACTACCTGGATATCAAAACAAAGTGCTATTTTTTTTACTCCTGCAGGAATAAGTGGAAGAAGTCTGTCATAAAATCCTCCACCATATCCTAAACGGTTCAAGTTTTTATCAAAAACTAATCCAGGAACAATAACCAAATCAATACCTGAGATTTTAGCAACTCTACATAAGCCAGTGGTAGGTTCCATTATGCCATAAGCTCCAATTTCTAACTGTTTTTTTAAATTGTCTATATAGAAGAGTTTTAACTTGCGATCATGAACTCTGGGCAAGATTATATTTTTTTTGTTTTTCAGTGCCTGCCTGATGATTATAGTAACGTCAATTTCACTTCTAAAAGGATAGTAAATTAAAATATTGTTTGAATTAATATAGTAAGCAGTACTGACGAATTTTTCTGCTATTATTTTACTTCTTTTTTTTCTATCCCAGATCGGGAGGTTGTTCCTTTTGTTTTGAATTTTTTTTCTAAGCTCTTTTTTTAAAAGGTTATTTCTTACAGATTCATTATCATTCTTCATAGAAAGATATCCCAAGGCCGCCTGGTCCCATGTGTGTACCTACTACAGTACCGATATCCACTCTTAATATTCTTTTAGGATTAAATGTCTCTTTTATTCTTTCATACATTTCTTCTGCATCTTCTTTTGCGTCGGAATCTCCCACCGATACTACCAGGTTCTGGGGATTTTTTATCATAGTTTTCATAGATTCAATAAGCTCGGTTTTAGCCTGGTTCCATCTTCTGGCGGTTTTAAATTGAGATACTTCCCCATCATGAACAGTAAGTATTGGTTTAATGTCTAAAAGTGAAGCAATAAGCCCCTTTGCTTTTCCAATCCTTCCGCCTTTTTTTAAGTATTCCAGCGTGCTGGGTACAAATAATATTTTAAGCTTTGGTTTTAAGTCATATATACCTTTTAAGATCTCTTCTTTTGATCTGCCTTCCTGCGCTAGTTGGGCTGCCTTTAACACCAAAAAACCAAGCGGCAAATGAACATATTCAGAATCAATTATCTCTATATCTTTGCCCGGTATCTCTTTTTTTGACAGTTCTGCAGCATTTACAGTACCTGACATTTTTTTTGAAATATGAATAGAAATTATACTGTCATATTTTTGGAGGATATCTGTATATGTTTCTATAAAATACTTTGGAGATGGCACGGTAGTGGTGGGTAGTTTTTCAGCCAATCTAATTTTTTTATAAAATTCACTTATGGTTATTTCTTTTCCATCGTCTAAAAAACTTTCCTTATCAAAAATTACTGTTAAGGGTATGACTTTTATATCCAATTCTTTTACCATATTTTTTGGTATATCTGAAGTACTGTCAGTAACTATTGCAATTCTACTCATTTTTCCTCCTTATTTAAATTTCTAATTATTAATTAACTATTAGTCCATATGCTCTGGTTATAATTTATGCTTTTTTTAAAATAATTTCAATTAGTTTCGCAAATCTTTTACCTATAAAAATTTCTTTTTTAAAACCGTCAGAGTGACTGAACTTTTTTTCTTTATTTTTATTTTCAAATTCAGGTTGATTTAACCTGGCTATATTTCTTATGTGAGATAGTCCTAATACATTTATTTTTAGAAAATTTGCCATTACGACTTCTGGAACTGTCGACATTCCGACAGCATCGACTCCTAATTTACGAAAAGCATCTATTTCAGCTCTAGTTTCAAGTACCGGTCCTTTTACACCTGCATATATACCTGTTTTTAATTTAAAATCAATATCTTCACCTGCTTCTTTTGCAATACCGGACAATTTTTTATGGTATGGACAACTCATATCAATAAAATAATCATGTTGACTGCTATATTTATTACCAAAAAATGGATTATCAAACATTAAATTTATATGGTCTTCTATTATCATAATATCGTCTTCAGCGAATTCAGGGTTTATTCCTCCTGCTGAATTGGTAATTATTAGATTATCTGTTAAAAAATTAGACAGTAGATTTACCGGATATACCACTTCTTTTATATCATACCCTTCATAGAGATGCAGCCTTCCGGAGAATATTAAAACATTTTTATTTTCCAATTTTCCGTAAACAACAAATTTGCCGTGACCGGGGATGGATGGAACTGACATATGAGGTATATCGCTGATATTTAAGGTTATTTTGCTCTGTAAAGGTAAAAATTCTATACATCTGTTAAGAAATGAACCCAGTATCAATCCAGAATCGATCTTTTCAGATATATAGTAAGATAAATAACTACATGTTTCCTTAAATTTTTCTTCTTCCAGAAAAGCTGATTTGCTCATGCAATAAAAAGATGGGTTAGATTACCTGCCTAAGTATTTTTATTAAATTTTAACATACTTTTATATTAAAAATAATTATTATTTTATTTTTTTTGGTATAATCTTCCTATTATTTTTATAAATTTACTTATTGATTTATATATTCTGGAGCAAGTGAATGAATTTAAGAAGAGTATTTTTTAACAGGGCTTTCAGGCTTTTTCTTCTGGTTTTAATAATTTTTACATTAATATACCTGTCAGTTAATCTTGGAGCCTGTGAGCCAGGAAAAAGGGTGATTAAAATTGGTAATCAGGCTGTTCTTTCTGGTGAGTACAGATCTTTTGGAGAAGAACAGCTGGTGAGTGTTGAACTTGCTGCTTCAAAATTATCTCCTGTCAGAATAGGAGGATTTGACTATGAAATTGAAGTAGTTACTAAAGATGATGAAGGCAATCCGGAGAAAGCTTTTCTGGTTGCGCAGGAGATGGCAAGCGAGGAAGTGGCAGCTGTAATCGGCTCTACATTTGATGGAACAACTAAAGTTTCCATACATGTTTATGAAGAATATGGTATACCTGTAATTTCCCCATATGCTCAAAAAACTGAAATTTCTAAGATGGGGAATATTTTTTTTAGAATGGTAATGAATAATGAGCAGAAAATAGAAAATATTGCAGATTTTATTAAGAATAAAATTAATCCACAGAAACTTATACTTATAAATAACCGGGAGGAATATTCAATAGAACTGGTTGATTACCTGAGAGAAGTATTATCTAATTACGGTATAGAGACTCAGAAACCAATGTCAATAAAAATGAGTGAAGAAGATGTTACAGTTATCGCGGAGAATCTATTAATAGAAGGACCTGATACCATATTCTTTTGCGCAAGATATAATGAGCTGGCATCTCTTATGACTAAAGCAAGAGAAATTGGTCTGGGGTCAAGATTTATAACAGAGACATTAGGAATGGATGATAAAATTTTTGTTTTAGCGGATGCGCAGTATGTGGAAGGGTTGATTGCAATAATTCCTGAACCCCCTTCTCTGGCCAGGTATTCCCAGGACCCCAGGGCTGTAAATTTCTGGCGTGATTTCAATAATTATTTAAGCCAGATGGACGATTCTGATATTAGTATTGATGGTCCTGGACTATACGCTCCTTACTGTTATGATTCTGTTTTTATAATTATTGAAGCTATGAAAAGATCCAATTCTATTTCACCAAAAGATTATATAGACGAACTTAAGACTACTTCTTATGACGGGTTGGTAGGGCATATTGAATTTGATTCTAATGGTGACAGGGTAAACCCACTATCGACAGTTTTTATAGTAAAAGATGGCGCCTGGACAAGATACTAATCAGAAATTATAAAATTTAATTTTTTTTTAAAAGAAGTTTTTAATTTTGTGGTGTCCAGCTCTGACGAATGAAATGTGGTAGCTGGTTTTATTGACTTTTTATTTTGCCTATTATAATCTTTTAATGTTTCTTGTCTTTTAAAAATTTTTATGGAGGTTGGAAGTGAATATATTTAATAAGGTAATCGTTGTGCTAATATTAATCTGCATAATCTGTGTATCACTTATTTCTATTGTGAATGTGTTTGTGGAATATTTTAAGTGGTCAGATCTTGCTTTAAAGGTTTTTAATCCGGAAAATGATGTTTACCCATTTATTGCTGCTCTCGCTTTACTTATGGTATTTGCTATCAGTATATTTATAATACTGCTGGAGTTTTATAGAAGGGGAACAAGAGTAGCAATTATATCCAGCTCTAAAGCAGGAAATGCTATGGTGACATTAGAGACGGTGGCTATGCAGATAAAAAATGCAGTAATTAAAATAGATGGTCTGGAAGAAATTAAAGTAAAAATAGTTCCAAAGGCAACAGGTGTAATAATTAATATGAATGCTAAGTTAAATGAGGATATGGACATCCCCGAGAAGATGCAGGAAATAATAAATAAAGCTACCAGTATTGTATCGGATAAACTGGGTATTAAAGTTATAAAGACCAATCTTACTATTGTTGGCCTTGTTGCTGGAAGGAAAGAAAAAGAAGCAAAGAAAAAAGAGGAAGAAGAAAAGGCGGTAGAAGTAGTACAGGAAGAAGCTGAGGGTGTTTCTGAAATAGAAGATGATGACAGATAAACATTATTTAATTTTTATCAAAGTCAGCCGTAAGACTCCTGTCTTAAAGAAGGAGATATAAGGTTGTCAATTAATGGCGGTGGGGCATGCCGTTTCAGACTGTGGAGTGAATAGGTTAACAATCACTGTGAAGCAGGAATTTCTCATCCTTTATGGTGGAGAGGATGTCAAAAAGCGGGCTTAGTATATCGGTAGTACATGAGCTTCCCAAGCTCAAGAGGCGGGTCCGACTCCCGTAGCCCGCTCCATTAAAAAAATCATTTGTTACGAAAGTAATTATATTTATTGATTAATTTTACTTTTTTTTATATTAATAGGTATATTATAATTGAATAGTGTTTTATAAGTTGAGTTCTTGAGAAAGGAAGAATAATATGTCAGATATACTATCAGAACTTGATAAATATATTCCTGAGGATAATCCAAGAAGATGGGCAAAGCTTTCAAGCGATATTGATTTCAGAAGACTTCAATTAACTCTTTTAAAGGAAATATTGATTGAATTAAAGCAAATTAATGCCAAATAATTGATGCTTCCGTTTTGTTCAAATATTTATACGGTTAATGAAGGATTCTGTATTTATACTTTCTGACACCAATCGGAATACTTGCTAACCTCATTTTTTACTAGCCGGAAATAAAGGTTCTGCAGCCTTTTTGTAATTGGTCCCATTTCTCCATTACCAACAGGACGCTTGTCCACATAACCTATAGGAGAAATTTGAGCTCCTGTTCCACAGAAGAATAGCTCATCTGAAGTATATAGTTCAGTCCTGTCTATTGATCTTTCTATAACTTTAATATTTTCATCTTCTCTAGCCAGCTTTATTACCGTATCTCTGGTAATTCCTTCTAATATATCATCAGTTACCGGAGGAGTAATCAAAGTACCGTTCTTAACCATAAAGATATTCATAGCGCTTCCTTCACTCACATGTTTCCTATCAGCTGTTAGGACCAGTGCTTCATCAAAGCCGTTCAGTAATGCCTCTGTCTTTTGCAGGGCAGCATTAACGTACGAACCAGATATTTTTGCGCGTGGAGGTATAGCATTGTCTGAAATACGTTCCCATGAAGAAATGCAAACACTTATTGCTCTGCCGGTATCCAGATATTCTCCAAGAGGTATAGAATATATAAAAAGATTCTGCTTGTTACCGATTAATTTGGGTCCTATATCCAGTCCGCTATTATAAGCAAAGGGTCTTATATAACAGTCTTCAGTGTACATTTCTTTTTTTAATAATTCGATGGTTATATCGCAAAGTTCTTTTATAGAATATTTTATTTCTATCATCATTATCCTGGAATTGATAATGAGTCTCCTGTAATGGTCTTCCATTCTAAAAACATAACTTGTTTTGGTCTTTTCATTCCAGTAACTTCTGATTCCTTCAAAAACCCCGGTGCCATACTGTAGAGCATTAGTTCTGATATCTATCTTTGCCTGATCAATTGGTACTATTTTCTCTTCAAAAAAAGCATATTTAGGGTTAGCCATAATTTCCTCTTTTTTTGGATTTTAATTTGTAATATTGTACTTATTTTATTTTCATTTTGCAATTGGCAGTTCAATTTCTGTTACAGCCTATTAGAAATGTCCTCTTTTATATTCTAGTAGCTAGCACTCCTCTGCCTTTCATTTTACCTCTCCAAGGATGATAAGGCTTGGGTTTAATAGGGACTCTTATCTTATCCTTATTCTCTAAGTTAATATTCTTTTTAGTTGAATTATTTCACTATAAGAGTATTTAATTGCATATCAAGTAATTCAATGTATAGAAAGGATTGAAAGGATTACAAATGTAAGAAATTATAGCATTTAATGGGTTGAATACTTTGTTCTTAGACTTGCAGGATTAAAATAAAGCAAAAAGAAACCCCAAGTTATCTTTTACCATAGCTTACGCTTTAGGCTACTCAAAATCTTGGGGTAGCTTCCCTAGAACTTTTCTCAGGTTCTTTTTCGAATTTTAACTTACTTTATACATTCTTTCGTCTGTAAATTTCAGTTAATTCTAAAAGTTACCTCCTTTTCTAAGGATGGCTAAAATATAGCAAATAATAATACCTATGTCAATAGTAATTTGAAATTTTTTTAACTAATTTTTAAGAAATCTTTAAATTAACATCAAGGTCTTCTATAATTTTATAAAAAATATTATATAAGTAGATATTAGTAGAAAAATTTAAGTTGAAAAGGAGTAAGAAATGACTATTAAGAAACATTTCACTGCTGAAGAGGCAAAAAAAATTGGGGAAGAGCTTGGAATTGACTGGTCCAAATTTGATGTGGAACAATTCAGAATAGGAATGGATGTTGAACTGGAGCATGGAAAAGTTGATCCTAATACTAATGTTTCTAATGATGATCCCTTAACAACCGGTAAAATTGCTTTAGCTCATTTAAATGAGTTTCCAGACTATTATGACAGGCTTATAAAGATGGAAGAAGAAGCAGAGGAGTGCTGGGGAATAGAAGATTAGGATTTTATAATTACCCCGCCTCCTATTAGAGTGTCGCCAGTGTAGAAAACTGCTGATTGCCCTGGCGTAATAGCTTTCTGAGGTTTATCAAAAAATATAGCAGCTGTTTTTTTACTTTCAATTTTAATTTCAGCAGAAGTTTCTTTGAAATTATATCTTATTTTAACCATCGCTTTAAAATTATTTCCGGGAGGGTTACCGGAAATAAAATTAGTATTTTTAACTTTTAGTGATTTTTGCATTATATCTTTTTCTTCACCTGCCATAATAATGTTTTTTTCCGGTATTATTTCTTTTACATAAAGTGGTTTTGAATGACTTATACCCAGGCCTTTTCTCTGGCCAATGGTATAAAAAGGATATCCTTTATGTGTTCCGATAATTTTACCATTGGTGTTTATAATGGCTCCTTCTTTTATGTTTTTAAGTTTTGATGCTAAAAATGAATGAAAATTGTCCTCTGGTATAAAACATATATCCTGGCTCTCGTTTTTCTTTTCTAAAAACGGGAAAATACTATTTGCCTTCTTTCTTACATCATCTTTAGAGAGCATTCCTATAGGTGTTTTAATTTGTGATATCTGATCCTGATTGAGTTTCCATAACACATAACTCTGGTCTTTGCTTTTATCAAGTCCTTTTTTAATTTCATATAATCCTGAATTGAGCGATTTTTCAATCCTGCAGTAATGACCTGTAGCTAAAAAGCTGGCGCCAAGAGTTTTTATTTTTTCTAAAAGTGCTCCAAATTTAATATATTTATTACATTCCACACAGGGATTAGGAGTGCGCCCCTGTTGATATTCTAAACAGAAAGGATTAATTATCTTTTCCTCAAATGGCTGGATAAGATTTATTACAACATGTGGAATATTCAGTTTAAGCGATACTTTTCTTGCAGCTTCAATATCTTTAGGGGAACAGCAGGTTTTGGCGCCATCTTTCCAGCCAAAATCATAAGGAAGTAATTTCATGGTAACCCCGATTATTTCCCAGCCATTATCCTTTAAAATTTTTGCAGCCATAGAACTATCAATTCCTCCACTCATGGCTACTGCAACTTTTTTATTCTTTTTTTTATAAATATTTTCAGTGTGGGATTTTGAAATGTAGTCGCTAATTAAATTTTGCAGAGTATTTATAGCCGCATCAAGAACA
>SOKC01000140.1 GCA_004376325.1 Actinomycetota bacterium
CAATAAAAATAAAATCCCTATGGTATTTACCGGGAAAAGACATTTCAGACACTGACCGGAGGGCTTTATTAAAAAGTAGTCTACTGTATAGTAGGAGTAAACCTAGGAGATTGTCTTATCTTTAATTCTTCATCAGGGATTTTTACACCTTTATCACCATGACTGTCTACCTTTGAAGGGTATCTTTCAAGGGTATGTTTAATTACATCGTCGATATTTTCTACAAATTCCAGCTTTAGTCCTTTGAGTATGCCTTTAGGTACCTCATCAAGGTCCTTCCTGTTTTTTTCGGGCAGAACAACTTTCTTGAGTCCTGCTCTTTTTGCAGCAAGAAGTTTTTCTTTAAGTCCACCAATGGGAAGAACTCTACCCCTTAAAGTTATTTCTCCTGTCATACCTACATCTCTTATAACCGGTATTCCTGTAAATGCAGATACCAGAGAAGAGGTTATAGCCACGCCTGCTGATGGCCCGTCTTTAGGCACAGCTCCTGCAGGAACATGAACATGTATATCGGATTTACTGAATAACCTGTCAGCTATTCCAAAGGCTTTTGCTCTTGAATGAATATAACTTATTGCTGCTTTTGCTGATTCCTGCATTACATCTCCCAGTTTCCCTGTAAGTATTAGTTCGCCGCTGCCCCCATAATAAGTGGATTCAATAAGCAGTATATCTCCGCCTGCTGGTGTATAGGCCAGACCTGTGGCAACTCCCACTCTGTTTTTATCTTCGATTTCACTTGGAAAAATTTTTGAGACACCAAGGTAATTCCTTACTTTTTCAGTAGTTACATTCCTGGGATATTTTTTCCTTTCAACTATTTCCCTTGCAATTTTTTTACAGATATTTGCTATCTCCCGCTCTAAATTTCTGACGCCGGCTTCTCTGGTATATTCCTCAATTATTAGAGAAATGGCTTCACAAGTAAATTTGACATTATATTTTTCTATTCCCTGTTCTTTTAATTGCTTGGGGATCAGGAATTTTTCAGCTATATGAATCTTTTCCTCAGAACTATAACCAGGTATTTCAATAGTCTCCATTCTGTCCCTAAGTGCCGGATGTATGGTGTCCAGTATATTAGCTGTTGTAATAAACATTGTATTTGAAAGGTCAAATGGTACTTCAAGGTAATGATCCCTGAATGAATTGTTTTGATCCGGATCAAGTACTTCCAGTAATGCAGATGAAGGATCGCCTCTATAATCCATACCTACCTTATCAACCTCGTCCAGCATGAATACCGGATTATTTGTTCCCACTTGTGTAAGACCCTGGATAATCCTGCCTGGAAGCGCTCCTACATACGTTCTCCGGTGTCCTCTGATCTCAGCTTCATCTCTTATACCACCAATAGACATTCTTACAAATTTTCTTCCCAGAGACTTGGCTATAGACTGCCCCAGAGAAGTCTTGCCAACACCTGGAGGTCCAACAAAACATAGTATGGGGCCTTTGGTTGATTTACCCTTTAATTTCCTGACAGCCAGATAATCCAGAATATGAGTTTTAACTTTTTCCAGATCGTAATGATCGCCATCCAATATTTTCTTTGCTTTTTTTAAATCCATAACATCTTTGGTCTTTTCAGACCAGGGAACGTCCAGCATCAATTCCACATAAGTCCTCACGTAAGAGTATTCCGGAGACATACTGGGAATGTTTTCCAGCCTTTCTATTTCTTTTAGTACTTTATCCCTAGCCTCTTTGGGCATTTTTTTCTTCTGCAATTTTTTCTCTAATTCCCTGGTCAGAGCCATAGACTCATCAAATTCGCCCAGTTCATTCTTAATCGCCTTAAGCTGCTGGCGGAGATAATATTCCCTCTGCGTTTTTCCTACTTCTTTTTGAACTTTATCTCTTATTTGAGACTGAACTTCAAACCTCTTAAGTTCTTCACCAAGGTATACTGTTAATTTTTTTAATCTTATTTTCAGGTTGCTTTCTTCAAGGATTTTCTGCTTCTGTTTGGTACTTGAAAGCAGATATGAAGCAAATAAATCAGTCTGGATCTCAGGTTTGGAAATATTGGTTGCTGCCACTACAAAAGCTGTAGGCAGGGGGATACCCAGTTGAATAAACTTCTCAACTTGCATTCTAACAGTTGTATTAAGTTTTTCTGTTTCTTCATCTTCAATTAAAGGGATTTCTTCAAGCACTTCGGTTGCTACTCTGAAATAAGGTTCAGTTTGAGTAAAATATTTTATTTTTACCCGGGAAATTCCTTCAACGATGCACTTGGTCTCACTCTCTGATATATTAGCTACTTGCTTTATAGCGCAAGCAGTTCCTACATCATATAGGTCATCTTTTTCTACCAGTTCTTTATTTTCTTCTTTCTGTGCTACCACTACCATGATATTGTGCTCTCTGGATGCACTTTTAACAGCTTCCAAAGACTTTTTTCTACCCACAACCAGTGGCGTAGCTAGAAAGGGGAATACCACACTATTTTTTAAGGATAGAAGAGGGAGCTCTTCCGGTATTTTTATTTTTTCTTTATTCTTGCTAAATCTTTTTTCTTCTGCCATTATATTTTCAACTCCTATTTTTTAACTCTCTACATATATTTTACACCAATAAAAAAGTTTTTTTATATTATATTTTATTAATTCAGTTAACGTTCCTATAATAACATTTTGTAAAATAACTTTTTATCTTTTAATTATAACAGAAATTTTCTAAAAATACAAAAATTATTTTCGCAAATTGGTAAAATAATTTTTCACTTTTAGTGAAATACTACCAGGATAGTTTACATATATCTATAATTAAAGTCAATATTTAAAAAATTTTCTTATTTTATTTTAAAGTGTTTACTATATAATTTAAATTTATGCCAGGTAAAAAGTAAGGAGTTTTAATGAAAACAGATTTAGAGTGTGTACCATGCATTATAAAACAGACTATAAATACGCTAAAGATTAGTGGTTGTAGTAATAAACTTAGTAAAAAGGTTGTTTCAGAGCTGCTGCAAAAATTAGAGAATATAGATTATGACCTGTCACCTGCTGCCAACTCAGATATTGGATACATTGTATTTAGAGAGGTAACGGGCATTAAAGATCCTTATTATGATTTAAAAAGAAAATATAACAGGTTAGCTCTAGATATTTACCCAAAATTAGAGAAGGTGGTTGATTCTGTAAAAAATAAATTATATATGGCAGCGAAGGTTGCCATTGCAGGAAATGTAATAGATTTTGGAATAGATATAAAAAAAGTAAATACATTGGATTTTAATAAAATTATACAGGATTTACAAAACATGCCGCTAGCAGTGGATAATTATGATAAGTTTAGGGAATCACTAAAGGATTCAATTAATATTTTATATATAACTGATAATGCAGGAGAGATAGTATTTGATAAAGTTTTCATAAAAGAATTGGTAAAGCTGGATAAGAAGGTGGTCCTTTCGGTTAAATCAAATCCAATAATTAATGACGCCACGCTGGAAGATGCAATTGAGGCAAAGTTTGATAGTTTAGCAAGAGTAATAGAAACTGGAAATAGCAATATTGGTATAAATATTAGTGATTCATCGGATGCTTTTTTAGAAGAATTTAAAAAAGCAGACCTGATAATCAGCAAAGGACAGGGAAATTTTGAAACTCTTGATAAAACTGGCGCTAATATCTTCTTTTTACTTATGGCAAAATGTGAAAAGATTGCCAGAGAACTGGGAGTAAAACATTCAGATATAGTATTTGCCGAAAGTAAAGCCCGGACTGGAAAAAGCAATGCAGTAAGTAAGAATCAGTAGCCTAATCTCCTTAACTTTTTTTCATCAAGACCGAAGTAATGCCCCAATTCATGTAAAATAACTTTTTTTATGTTTTTTTCTAATTCCTTATCACTGCGGCTTATTTCTTCCAATGATTTTTTGTAAATGGTTATTTTATCGGGTAATATGTTTCTTCTGCCTGCCCGTTTGGTGGCAGGAAGTCCTTGATAAAGACCAAGTGTGTATTTTGTGCTGACATTTTTTTTGTCTTTTAAAACCGCCCTTATATCCTTCTCTTCGATAACAATACTTAAATTCTTTATTTTATCCTTGAATTTATCAGGGAGATTTTTTAAAGTATTTAAAACTATTGCCTCAAACTTTTCTTTTTCCATTTTTTTTAAGATGAAAAATTGGTATATTAATACCGAATTAATATTATCATGTTTAAAATATAACAAAAACAATTATATATGAACAGTTAAGGGGGTAATTATATATGTCTATAATAAGGCAGGATTTATCAACCAAAGATTGGACTATATTTGCATTAGAAAGATCCAAAAGACCAAGCGATTTTAAAAAAGTAAAGGAGAATAAAGCTGTAAAGGAATATGAAAGAAATTGTCCTTTTTGTAAGGGGAATGAGCACATGACTCCAGAAGATATTTTAACGGTTAAAGATGGTAAGCAGTGGTTGGTAAGAGTGGTGCCAAATAAATTTCCGGCTCTGGAGCCAAAAGGAGATTGCAGATACAAAATTAACAGGCATATAATCGGTCCTTACCTTAGCATCGATGGAGTAGGTAACCATGAAGTGATTATTGAATCTCCTGATCACGATGATAATCTATGCAATATGGAACTCTATCAGGTTGAGAGGGTAATGCAGGTATATAGAAAAAGATTCATAGAGCTGAGTACTAATAAGGATTATCAGCTTATAGTTATTTTCAGGAATCATGGCAGAAGGGCAGGTACTTCATTGGAACACCCTCATTCACAACTTGTTGCTACACCATTTGTCCCGGGCTTTATCAGGGGTAAATTATATGAATCAGAAAGATATTATGATGATTTCGGGAAATGTGTATATTGCGAGATGATGGCTTATGAGATAAAAGCCAGGAAAAGAGTTATCTTTGAAAATAAAGATTTCATTGCCTTTGCACCTTATGCTTCTGTAGTCCCTTATAACATTTTGATTCTACCAAAAGAACACCAGGCTTGTTTTGCTCAAGTCTCAGAAAACAATGTCAAATATCTTGCATCAATTTTAAGAACTGTACTCAGAAAACTTTATTATTTGCTGTGTGATCCTGATTATAATTATATAATAGATAGCACTCCTATTGATCAGGCAGGAAACAGACATTATCACTGGCATCTTGAAATACTTCCCAGACTTAGCACCAGAGCAGGATTTGAAATAGGTTCTGGAATCAATATAAATACTATTTTGCCTGAAAAGTGCGCAAAATTCTTAAGAGAAAATAATGTTTAATAAATACAGCAGTTTTATGTTTTTTTGTTATTGTTAATGATGCTATGGCAAAATATTGACAACAGAAACCCTTATGATATTGACCTAAAATGGATTCCTGCTAAAGAGAAACCAATTGCATAAGGGAAAAGAGACGGCCGCTTAAGAATGCTCCATAAAATTAATTTCCAGAAATAATGTCTTCCTCTTTGTTTAATTCCAAGCCACCAGATTGAACCAATCAATGCTCTTATATGGTATATGCGGATTTTTTGCTTTTTTCTATTAACTGGCTTATATTCTCTCAGGAGAGTTTTAATTCTCTCGTAGTAAGATTTAGGAGCATAAATTGTAGATAAAATTTTCTTGTGGCCATTTAGAAGTTTATTTTTATCCATCTTCGGAATGAAATTCAAAACTGCAGTTTTTGTATTATCGCCTGTTGTCCTTTTAGTTAACCTATTTGTTTCTTTTAGCCTCTGATACAACCTGGTTTTTGGCAATGCAGTAAGCAAACCGACCATAGCAGTGACAATTCCGCTTTTCTGGATAAATTCAATTTGGCGCTGGAAAATTGATACCTTATCGCTATCGAAACCAACAATAAAACCACCCTGAACTTCCATTCCGCTATTTTGAATTATTTTTACTGATTCTATCAGGTCTCTGTTTTTATTTTGAAACTTGCCACATTCTTCAAGGCCATCTGCATCAGGTGTTTCAATACCTATAAATACAGCTGTAAAGCCGGCTTCTACCATTAATTCCATGAGCTTTTTATCATCAGCCAGGTTAATTGAAACCTGGGTATTGAAGGTAAAGGGATGTTTTTTCTTTTTTTGCCATTCTATAATTGCGGGCATGTATTCTTTTTTGAGTATGGCTTTATTTCCTATAAAATTATCATCAACAAAGAATACACCGGCACGCCAACCTCTCCTGTACAAAGCCTCCAATTCAGCAATTAATTGTTCCTTGCTTTTCATCCTGGGTAGTCTTCCGTTCAATTGTACTACATCACAGAATTCACAATTAAAAGGGCAGCCTCTGGATAATTGTACACACATTGAATTATAGTTATTAACGTTAATTAAATTCCAGTCAGGAATGGCAACTTCTTTAATATCAGGGAATCCGTTACTGGCGTACATTTTTTTAAGGGCACCGTTTTTTAGATCCTCAACGATTGCTGGGAAGGTTTCCTCTACTTCTCCTAAAACAAGATGATCTACATCGGTGAATTCTTCCCAGCCTGTGGTAAAAAGAGCCCCTCCTGCTACGATAGGTTTCCCTAATTTTTTTACTTTATTTATTATCCTTCTAGCTGATTCTTTTTGCACAATCATTGCGCTTATAAAAATGTAATCTGCCCATTTAATATATTCATCCTTTAATATGTCAGTGTTCATATCAACTAATCTTTTTTCCCAATCACTAGGAAGCATAGCTCCAACAGTTAATAGTCCCAGAGGAGGGAATGAAGCTTTTTTACCCAATATTCTTAAAACTCTTTTAAAACTCCAGAAAGTTTCTTCGTAATCTGGGTAGACAAGTAAAATTTTCACTTTAGATCTTCTCTTTTCTATTTTAATCCTTAATATTTCTAATTAAAATTTATGCCATTCTGACAGAATATACAACTAATGTAAAATATTAGTTTATACCTGCTTTTAAATTAGCTTATTATGTTATAAACGATATCCACGGATTTAAGTTACAAAATATTTTAATAAAGAGGCTTTAAGTTTAATTTTGAGTGTAATAAATTTGCCAAGCAATAGTTCAAATGAATATAATCATTAATTCTGATTCCAAGCCTATTCATTTTTATAAAAGCTCATTGGGGATAAGAGTCAAATCTCTTTACCAATAGAGAATGCATTTCCCAATTTTTTACCTATACACAGATATTCGCAGTTGGCTGGATCAAAAAAGAATGGCTTTAATTTATCAATATCCGGAAGGCCATTCGTGCCAATCATAGACTGGTCCACTTTTACATCCAGAATTTCTCCAATGAACTGGGTATGCAGTCCAATCTCAATTGTCTTGAGTAACTTGCATTCCAATACAAAAGGGAACTCCTTCCCATAAGGGGCATCAACAAGGTCACTTTTTACCGGGGTAATATTTGTTTTTGCAAATTTATCTTCGCTTCTGCCGGACACAATACCGTAATAATCAGCTTCTTTTACCATATTTTCAGAGAGTATATTTACAGTAAAAGCTTTCCTTAGTTTTATATTACCATGAGTATAAGTTGCCTTTCGCATAGAGACTGCTACACATGGAGGGGTGGAGCAACAAATTCCTCCCCAGGCAACAGTCATCAGATTCGGTCTTTTGTTACTATCATAAGTTCCTATAATAAGAACCGGGGCAGGATAAATAATGGTCTTGGCTCCAAGTGATTTTTTCATAATTTCACTCGTATAATAAGATAATAATAATTTACTGTTAAAATTTATTGTTTTAAACTTTTCAATATAACCACATAAGCTAAGAAGAAAGACGAATTAACTTTTTTATTTTGCTTTCTGATATTCTAAAAATATTCTAAGTAATATGCATTTATTTTACAATGTTAAAAATTAACAGTACCTGCTAATCGGTTTACCTTATTTAATAGTTAAATGGCATAAACTGCAGAAAAATACATAAAATTTCTTGACATAATGTATATTATTATATATATTAAGTTAATAATAATATACATTATGTTAATTATAATAGATAAAACAAATTGGAAAGTAAAAATTTAAAACTAAAAAATGATCTCAGAAGGTGCCGGTTTGAACATAATGAGATTTCCCAGCAGAGACTGGCAAATGCTGTGGGTGTGACCAGACTTACTATTCACTCCATAGAGAAAGGGAAGTTTAATCCCTCTGTTCTATTAGCTTTAAAAATAGCTGAATTTTTTAATAAACCTGTTGGCGAAATATTTTACCTTGAAAAAGATTAGATAAAGGAGCATAAAAAAAATGAAACGACTATTAAAAATAAGTAATAATACCACTTTAGTCTTATGTTCAATTTCAATAGCAGGACTTATATTTACAAACACATTCTTTTTGATGCTCAGGAATATGATTATTGAAATGGGAGATGTTGAAAATTTTATGGATAAGTTTTCAATTCCGGTCGCAGCAGTATATGTTATATTTGGCTTTTTTCATCTTTCAGCCATACTTACCTTAATACTGCAGTTAAATTTTTTTAAAAGGGATAACTTCCTTCGCGCATTTTTATTTTTTACTGGTACTACTTCTTTAATGATGTTATTTGGAGATTTTGCACTTTCAAGCGATATTTCAAAAGAGTATGTTTTTGGTTTACCAGGTGAGTTTAACATCCTATTTTTCAGCCAGGCACTTCATTTTATTTTCTATATTCTTATGATTGTTCTCCTTGCGTCGACCAGAAAGTCGGTCAGAAAGGGTGGTGAAGAAATAGTTTTAAAAGATGATTCAATATTCATCAATGCACAATATATTGGAATTTTAAGCGGAGTCTCAGGTTTAGTTCTGGTTACAACCTTTTCTTTAATGTATTTAACAGTATATCCGTTGCCCTTATGGGCTGCAAAGGCAGGGATTATTGTAACAAGCCTAATAGTTATAATTCCATATATTCTGATAGTTTTTTACTGGTTGATTATAAAACTCAAGGAAAGGATCAGCGAATGGTATGATGAAAAACAGTACCAGGATATAACCAAAGCAAGTCTGGTTACTCTGATAGCATCAATAATTATAATGACTGTAATTTTTATTATTCAGTATTTTGTAAGTGCATTTGATTTTATAACTATAACCTGGTTTCCATTTTATATTTTTTTGGTGTTGCTGCTGTTTTCAAGCAGTACTTTATATTTCAGTAAGAAAACTGCAAGTTAATTTATGGGAGGTAATAATGGATTTAGCAAAAAGAAATAAAAATTTAGGACTGGCTGTTCTGGTAACTGGTTATCTGACTTTGATATTCTGGGCACTTGGAATTTTTATAAGTGTTGAGATAGGTATAAGCTGGCAAAGCTATACAGCTGTGGGATTATTCGGATTATTTTTTATTGCTTCGGGCATTGTTTTTTTGATAAGCCTGATTTTTAACATAAAAGAATCAAGGGAAAATAACCGCATGTCAAGAGGGTTAATACATACTATAATTAGCTTTCCCCCAATTGCATTCTGTTACCTGGCAATACTTATAAAAGCATTAACCGAGGGGCATTAA
>SOKC01000132.1 GCA_004376325.1 Actinomycetota bacterium
CAGCCAAATATTACAAATAATTTATTATGTAAATACAAAATTAGATTTAATTATCTCTAATTTATCTTCTGAATCTATGATTTCATCAAAATAAAAAGTTCGAAACATGTCAACTAGGGGGATAACAACAGATTCTATAGTAATGTTACAAGGGGCAGACTGAAGAAAGAAGTAGAAAGCGGACTGGATTGTTACATTATCCTGGAGGGTGAACACGCAAAACATAGTAATAAATCCTGGGCAAGACTTACCTAAGAAAATATATGAAGTGAATCCTCTTATCTGTCCCAGGTGCGGAGGGGATATGAGGATAATTGCGTTACTTGAGGATTATAAAATTGTAAAGAAGATTCTGGATTACCTGGGTATATATGAGTTTAAGAGAAAAAGGCCACCTCCTGTAAAGCCCGGCCAATTAGATGAGTTTGACTGCTACATACGTGATGACTATATAGATTGTGATTGTGTGGATATTTAAAAAGATATAATTTCCCGTAATTAAACCTGCCTAAAAACAGGCTGGATATGGTCTTTTACTGGTCTATTTGTACCTTCTTATGTATTGCCTGCTTCGAATATTATATTTTCAATGCTTCTTAAAGTAGATTATGGTGATCATTCATGTTTGATACTTTGGAGATCCATAAGCAAATTCTTATAAATTCAATCGAATATATTATATTTTTCATGTCATTACAATCATCAAATAAATTCTATAGAGGTCTATGGTATTATAGTTAGGAACAGGATTACTATAACAAAATGTGTAAAAAAGGAATCAGATATAATTATTAATCTCATTATACGGGAAGGTAAATATGAAAAAGCAATATAGTATTGATGAAGTTCTAAAGGATTTAAAATCCAAAGCAAAACCGGAAAACGTGGAAGGTATGGCCAGGTTTGGTATTACAGGAGCTAAGAGGCTTGGAATCTCCATGCCTGAGCTCCGCAAGATGGGAAAGGCTCTTGGAAAAGACCATGCTCTCGCATTAAAGCTCTGGACCACCGGAATCCAGGATGCCATGATCCTTGCAGCCTTAATTGATGACCCAAAAGAAGTCACAGAAGAGCAGGCTGAAAGCTGGGCCAGAGATATTGGTTCCTGGGATGTCTGCGATCAGTTATGTATGAATCTTCTTGAAAAGGTCCCTTTTGTTTTAAAGTTGGTAAAGCAGTGGTCAAAAAAGGAAGAAGAATTTGTAAAAAGAGCTTCCTTTGCACTGATTGCATGCCTTGCCTGGCATGATAAGAAAGCCTCCGATGACTTCTTCATAGACCTTTTTCCGGTTATAAAAAGTGGTGCCTCCGATAACCGTAATTATGTAAAAAAAGCAGTCAGCTGGGCCCTGCGGAATATTGGAAAAAGAAACCCAAACTTAAACCAGCAGGCTTTAAAATTGGCAAAGGAGATAAGCAAGATCGATTCCAAAGCAACCCGCTGGATTGCCTCAGATGTCATAAGGGAACTGGAAAGTGAAGCATTCCGGAGAAGGTTGAAACTGGATAAAGATTAGATGCGGAGTTACCTGCTTTTTAATATTAATATTAGACCTCTGAATCACTTCAAAAACAAATTATTTCCGGGGGATAACTCCGTTATAATTGAATAGCTTAACTACCATTTATCTAAGTGTATATTGCCCTCATCAAACCTGTTTGATGGTCCCTTCTTCTCAGCCGGGTGTCCCACTGAAACAATAGAAAGAGGAATAATCCTGTCAGGAAGTCCGAGTAATTTCTTTAGTTTAGCCACCCTGTCCTCCCTGGGATAAACACCAAGCCATACAGCACCCAGACCAAGAGATTGGGCAGCAATCAGTATATTTTCTGTAGCGGCGGCACAATCCTGGACCCAGTAACCTTCATATAATTCCTTATCGGGATTACCGCATACTACAATGGCAAGGGGAGCATGACCCAACATCTTATAGCCACCACTTGGATGAATACCTACCGCAGTATTAAGAATATCTCTATCCCTGATTACTACAAATTCCCATGACTGCTGGTTGCCGGCTGAAGGTGCTGCCATGGCAGCTTTTAAAAGATTGTTCAAATCATCATCCGACACAGGCTCATCGGTATACTTCCTGATACTTCTCCGTTCAAGTATTGCTTTCATGATCTCTCTCCCATATTTTAGTTGGGCTAATATGTTTTATTCTAAACAAATTTTTGAAAATTTCCAAATCTAAATTGGGATATATCCAATTGGACTCAAGCTTTAAAGGGATATCAACTCCCCATTCAGCCCTACAACCTTATTATTTATATCAATATCCAGGGCTGATTTCTGATTTTACGCCTCCCCCATTAGCATAGATACATCCAGCCTTAAAAAACTTTTTATATACAGGGTGTTTAAAATGCTACTAGCAAAAGGGCTTATTACAGAGAGATTAGTAGAACTTATACTTTCCTGGAGGCATTTAAGGTTTTGGGCTTTACTGCGGGAATAGGATCTATCCAAAGGATGGCAGGTCCATGGAAAACCTGGCAAGATATATTATAAGGGCGTCATTTTCTTAAGAAAAGGATGAAATATTTTCCGGAGGAAGCCAAAGTCACCTACAGGTCTAAATATAGCAATATTGAGGATTATAAGGT
>SOKC01000052.1 GCA_004376325.1 Actinomycetota bacterium
CTCTACTGTATCTGGCATTCTACCAATACAAACCTGGTCGGGGTGAGAGGATTTGAACCTCCGACCCCCTGCTCCCAAAGCAGGTGCGCTAAACCAAACTGCGCTACACCCCGATTACAAGAGCTAACATTTTAGCAGAAAGAATAATATCATAATTCTAAAAATTTACAATAAACTCATATAAAGCCTTAAGAGCTTTTCCCCTGTGACTGATATTATTTTTTTCCTTTTGTGTCAACTGGGCCATTGTTTTTTTGTACCCTGTTGGAATGAAAATACAATCATAGCCAAAACCACCAGTACCCTTTTCCTCAAAACCTATAAAACCCTCGCAAACACCTCTGGTTTCAAAAATAGAGCCCTTTCCCGGGTCCCATAGCGCTATGCTGCAGATAAACCTGGCTGTCCTGTCGGAAATCTTTGTTACATTTTCCATTTCCTTAAGCAGTTTATCTCTATTTTGCTTATCTGTGGCATCTACCCCAGTATATCTTGACGATTTTACTCCAGGCCTGCCTCCTAAAAAATCAACCTCCAGCCCTGAGTCATCAGCAAGGGTAATTCTATTTGTATGAAAAGAAATACTCCTGGCCTTAAGTCTCGCATTCTCTAAAAAGCTGCTTCCTTTCTCCTCCACATCCGGAAACTTTTTAAAATCTTTAAAAGTCAGCCATTCTACTTTCGGTAAGTCATGGTAAAATGATTTTATCTCTCTGATCTTACCTGTATTCTTTGAAGCAATAACTATCTGCAATAGATTAGCACCTGAATGATTAAATAATAAAAAAATAATAGTTACAAATTCTGACTTAGTATCTTTTTTTGGATTTCTATAATTTCTTTGATAGCGATAGTCGCCTTTTCCAGCATTTTATCAAAGTCTTCCCTGCTAAAAGGAGCAACTTCTGCAGTAGATTGGACTTCAATTAATTCATCCCTGGAATTCATAACTACATTCATATCTACCTGCGCTTTTGAATCCTCTTTGAAACAAAGATCTACCAGGATCTCCCCATCAACAATACCCACGCTTACAGCTGCCAAAAATCTTTCTACTGTCATTATATCAATAATCTTTCTCTCAACCATTGAATGCATACAATCAAAAAGAGCAATAAAGCTACCGGTTATTGATGCAGTTCTGGTTCCGCCATCTGCTTCGATTACATCGCAATCTATCCAGATGGTTCTCTCGCCAATTTTATTTAAATCAACTACACTCCTCAGCGACCTGCCGATAAGCCTCTGGATCTCATGAGTTCTACCATTAATTCTACCTGCAGTTTGAGCCCTGACTATCCTCTGCGGAGCAGCGCTGGGAATCATATCATATTCAGCAGTAATCCAGCCCGAACCTTTACCCGCCAAAAACTTAGGAACTTTATCCTCAACAGTGGCTGTGCATACAATCCTGGTTTTCCCCATCTCAATAAATACTGAACCATCAGCATGCGATATATAATTCCTGGTTATTTTTATTTTTCTAATTTCATCTTTTTTTCTACCATCTATTCTTTCAACCATCGCCTCCAACCTTTCTTTTTAATAACACTTATGCATCTTCTTTTTATTATCTTTCAGATATCCAGTTTTGTCCTTATAACTTCCCTTATCTCTTCGCCCAGGAACATCTTTCCCACTTCAAAAAAATTGCTTGAGATGCCGGTTTCGTAAAAAATCCTCTGCGGTTTTTTACCTTTTCCGGCGGATAATCCTCTTTCTTTAAGCATTTTTTTTACATCTTTTGCAGTCTCCACCGCTGAACTTATTACCCTGATCCCATTACCGCTGCAGGCTAAAATCTGCTTTTCAATTAACGGAAAATGGGTGCAACCTAATATCAGTACATCAATATCAGCCTCAAATAATGGTTTTAGATAACCATAAATCGCTCTGTTAAGACGCCGGCCTTCAAGAATACTTTTTTCTACAAAGTCCACCAGTAAAGGGGCAGGTACGGAAAACGTCTTTATATCAGGATCTATCTTTTCAATCTCTTCCTGGTACGCATTACTTTCAACCGTACCTTTGGTTGCAATAACTCCCACCTTTTTATTTCTGGTATTACAGACAGCAGTTCTGGCTCCTGGCTCTATTACTCCTATGATTGGTATATCATAATGTTTCTTTAAATCATTAAAGGCTGCAGCAGTAGAAGTATTACAGGCAATTACAATAAGTTTTACATCTTTATCATAAAGAAATTTGGTTATTTTAAAAACAAATTTTTTAACTTCACCTAAATCGCGTGGGCCGTACGGAACTCTTTCAGTATCCCCGAAATATATGGTGCTTTCATCAGGAACAGCCTTTATTATTTCCCGTAGAACAGTAAGGCCGCCAACTCCTGAATCAAATACCCCTATTGCTCTGTTATCCAACTTTGCTCTTTCTGTATTATTTATTAATATCTCTTAAGTCCACCGGTAATCTTAAAAATATATGCTTTAACTGGTAAATCGCGTTTTTTAATTTACTAATTATATAATTTTTAAAATAAAAATAAAAAAGTCTTCTAGCGTTTATCTTTTTAACACAACTCTTTTTTAAGAATATCGTAGAATCTGCCTCTTGCCACCGGGGGGCATTTCTCCTGGTGCACCAGGGC
>SOKC01000087.1 GCA_004376325.1 Actinomycetota bacterium
TGGCAGACCGGATTTAGAAGAAGTCCTGAGTCAAAAAATTAAAGACAGGGGGTGAGGCGATATACAAAGATTTTAAGAAATGTTTTTAGATTATTGTTGTGATTGTGTTTTACGGTAAATCTTATTATTTAGAACAAGGAGGTTGAATTAAAAATGTATTACTGGAACAAGTATAAAGTTATATTATTGTTGACTTTGTTGATATTTATGTTCTTTATATTATCCGGAATAGCTTTGGCAGCGGAAGAGGAAGCAGCAAAAAATTACGGCTTCTTATCCTTATTGCCCCCATTAGTGGCTATTACTTTATGTTTTTTAACTAAACGAGTATTAGCTTCCCTCTTTATTGGTGTATGGGTAGGAGCTAGTATCCTATTAGGGTGGAATCCAATTGGCGGTGTTACTAAAACTTTAGGCTATATAGTTGAAAATGCGGCTGATAGTTGGAATGCTACTATCTTACTGTTTGACTTTGTAATCGGTGGGCTTATCGGGTTAATCTATCTTTCTGGTGGAGCACAAGCATTTGTAAAGAGTGTTACTAAAAAAGTAAAGACTGCTCGAGATGGACAAATTGCTGCCTGGTTATTCGGATTAGTAATTTTCTTTGATGATTATTCGAATACTGCTGTGGTAGGTAATGCCTTTAGAGCAGTATCTGATAAATTACGGATGTCTCGAGAGAAATTTTCTTATATTGTCGATTCTACCGCTGCTCCGGTAGCTTCTATAGCTCTGATTTCTACCTGGATTGGTTATGAGGTTGGACTTATTGGTGACGCCATAGAAGGAGCCTCAGTCGCAATGACTCCCTATACCATCGTCTTACATTCTATACCTTACCGATTTTACAGTATTTTCGCCATAATATTGGTTCTAGCCATTGCCTTATCTGGAAGAGATTATGGTCCTATGTTGAAAGCTGAATACCGGGCAAGAACTACTGGTAAAGTCTTTGCTGATGGAGCAACTCCACTTTCCGGAGGCAGTGAATTAAAGGTCTTAGAAGGTGTTCCTCAGAAGACCATGAATATGGTAGTGCCTATTGTAGTCCTGGTGGGAGTTAGTATATTTGGAATGTGGTGGACCGGTGGAGGAACTTCCGCTGAATCATTTACTGCCGCAATTTCCGATGCCGATGCTATGACTGCCCTTTTATGGGGAGCTATGTTTGCTGTAATCGTAGCCATATTAATGTACAAAGTTCAAGGTATTGGAACTTTAGCTGATATGATGGATGCTTTTATAGATGGAGCCAAGATGATGCTTTTGGCTAACTTGATCTTACTTTCCGCCTGGTCAATTGGTAGTGTTTGTGGTGAAATGGGGACTGCTCCTTATGTGGTAGAAGCTGTTAAAGGAGTTATCTCCCCACTTTTACTACCTATGGTTATATTTTTAATCTGTAACCTGATTTCCTTTGCTACAGGTACTTCCTGGGGAACTATGGCTATAACTATGCCTATCGCTGTTCCCTTAGCCTTGTCTTTAGGAGTGCCTTTGCCTTTAGGAATTTCAGCAGTACTAACCGGTTCAGTTATGGGAGATCATTGTTCGCCAATTTCAGATACTACTATTATGTCTTCGATGTTCTCAGGTTCTGACCATATAGATCATGTTAAGACTCAGATACCTTATGCTTTCACTGCATCTGGGGTGGCCGTATTAGCTTATCTAGCAGCAGGAGCTGGCATGTCGGTAGCTTTAGTATTGCCTTTAGGAATAGTATTAGTGGGAATTCTACTTTATCTATTTTCAGCAATTTCAGCAAAGTCTGCAGGGATTTCTCTTCCCCTGGCTGAATCTAAGATAGAGGAAGTAAAAGAAGTTTAAGCTGTATTTTATTTTGTAATAAATAATTGAAAATGAAGCCATCCTATCTTGGTTTTAAAAAAGATAAGGTGGCTTCATTTAGTGTTATATGATAAAATTTAACAAAAATAATTATTACAATTAATATTTTTACAGTTTTATGAATAAACATAGCTTAAATGAAAGCAATTTTTTAAAAGTATATTTCGAAACTTATAATTTTGATATGAGTTAATGAAGGAGAAAAAATTAATGTTCAAAGGAAGCAAGGAAAATAAAAAAATATTAGCATCTTTCGAATTTGAGCCGGGGAAAGTGGAAAAAGGTTATACTGATAGGCGTTTATACATTAATCTTTCAGAAAATAAGGTTGAAGAAAAACCCATCGACCTTCAAGTAAAGGAAACCTTTACCGGAGGACGTGGTTATGGTATATGGTATTTGTGGGATACTGTTTCCTCAAAGACAAAATGGAATGACTCTGAAAATGAAATAATCTTTTGTACCGGACCTATTTGCGGGGTTACTCAATATTCTGGTACCGGTAAGACCCACATAGTAACTCTTTCACCGGAGACCGAAACAGTTAATGATAACAATGCAGGAGGTTATCTTGCTCCTTTTTTAAAATTTTCTGGTTGGGACCTTTTAGAGATTCAAGGCAAGGCCAAAGAAGATGTGATTATTTTTATTGATGGAAATAAAGGAAAAGTTGTCATTGAAGAAGTCTCGGGAATAAATTCAGATACTTATTTACTTATCGAAAAACTGACTGAAAGATATGC
>SOKC01000066.1 GCA_004376325.1 Actinomycetota bacterium
TAAATAAAACAAAAGGAGCAGGTTGAATATACTGGTGATAGGCAGCGGGGGCAGAGAACATTGCTTAGTGTGGAAAATTTCAAAAAGCCCTCTGGTAGAAAAAATATACGCAGCTCCAGGGAATGCAGGAATAGCTGAAATCGCAGAATGTATTGATATAAACATCTCAGAAAACAATTTCGATAGTCTAATAAAGCTGGTAGAGGATAAGGGAATAGATTTAACTGTGGTTGGTCCGGAAGCGCCGCTGGTGGATGGAATAGTTGATTATTTTGATTTGAAGGGCTATAAGATTTTCGGTCCTAACAGGCAGGCTGCTGCAATGGAAGGAAGTAAGGTTTTTACTAAAGAATTGCTCCAGAAGTATGGTATTCCTACTCCTGATGGAATTATTTTTAAAAAAGAGAATTATAGAAAAGCAAGAGATTACATTGAGAAAAGGAGTAGTTTCCCGGTAGTTATAAAATCTGATGGTCTTGCAGCAGGAAAAGGTGTAGTTATAGCTGACGATAAAAACCAGGCGATAGAAGCAATAAAGGATTGCTTCATAAGGGGTAGGTTTGGCAGCTCAGGAGACAGGATAATAATTGAAGATTTCTTAAGTGGATATGAAGTGTCTGTCTTATGCCTTTGTGATGGCAAGAAAATCATTCCAATGGCTCCTGCGCAGGATTATAAAAGAATCTTTGATAATGACAGAGGGAAAAATACTGGCGGTATGGGAAGCTATAGCCCGGTACCTATGGTCGAAAATCAAACTTACAGAAAGATTTTAAATGAGATTATTTTTCCCACTGGCGCTGCAATGGTAAGGGAAAATATAAAATACAAAGGTATTCTTTATGCCGGGATACTGATTAGGGAAGAGAAACCTTACCTGCTTGAATATAACTGCAGGTTTGGAGACCCCGAAACTCAAGTGGTGCTCCCAAGATTGAAAGATGATCTGGTGCCATTGCTTTTAGGATGTGCGGAAGGAAATCTCACGAGAGAGAAACTAGATTGGGATGAAGATAAGTGTGTTTGTGTCACAGCTGCATCTGAAGGATATCCGGAAAGTTCTTCCAGCGGAGATATAATAGATGGATTGAATTATTTTAAAGACAGTGATGATATAATTATTTTTCATGCCGGTACAAAAAAAGAAAATGGCAGTGTAGTAACTAACGGAGGGAGAGTTCTGGGAGTTGTTTCTAAGGCCGGTAGTTTTAAGGAAGTAAGAGAGAAAGTATATTCGGCTATGGATAAAATAAAGTTCAGAGGAATTCAATATAGAAAAGATATTGCATTAAAGGCGGAAAGGAGTGACTGATGGCTACCGGAGGTAAAAAAGTTGCTATAGTAATGGGCAGTGTTTCTGACGAGATTGTGATGAAAAAAGCGTCAGATGTTTTGAAGGAATTTGAAGTGGATTATGAGATAAATGTACTTTCAGCGCACAGAATGCCCAATAAGACAAGAGAATTCGCCAAAAGTGTAAAAGATAAAGGAATAGAAGTAATAATTGCCGGAGTAGGGAAAGCGGCGCATCTTCCAGGTGTAATTGCTTCTTATACAACTGTTCCGGTAATAGGTGTGCCTATTAAAACTTCCGATTTAGGTGGGCTGGATTCTCTCCTTTCCATAGTGCAAATGCCTTCAGGAGTTCCTGTTGCCTGCGTGTCTATAGATGGTGCAAAAAATGCAGCACTTCTGGCCATTCAAATACTTGCCTTAAAATATGATGATCTGGCAAAAAAGCTGAAGAAATATAAGGCTAAATTGGAACACTAGCAGCCGTGGTCAATGCACATTATATCCTTGCCTTAAATGGCGGGGTTTTATGGTGCGGAGGGTAAATAATAAAAATTTTTTAGAATTTTTATTCCATAGTTAATTTTTTCTCACGTTTCTGTTATCATTCCCATTGATTATTGTTTTTATACTTATAAAGCCAGTAAAACATATATTATGTGGAAGGTGAAATAATAGATATTTACTTTTGACATCTCATATCTCATACAATATAATACCTCAATTAAATAATTATGTTTTTAATTATTGTAGTATTAGACATTAATATTAAGGCATAACAATAAAGATATAGAAATTAGGAGAAAAAACCTATGAAAGAATATCGTCTCACCAAAGAAGGTTATGAAGAATTGATTAAAGAAAGGGAAGACCTTATAAACAATAAACGGAAAGAGATTGCTGAAAGACTGAAAGACGCAAAAAATTCAGGAGGAGATTTGACCGAAAATTCTGAGTATGGATATGCCAAAAATGAGCAGGCTTTTATAGAGGGAAGAATCGAACAGATAAGCGAAATTTTAAGTAATTATATAATTATAGAGAAGAAAGAGAATAAAGAGCTGGTTGAACTGGGAGCAATTGTAGTAGTCAGGGATGTAGATAAAAAAAGGAACAAGGAATTCAGGATAGTCAGCTCAATAGAATCTAATCCTGAAAAAAATAAGATTTCAGATGAATCTCCGATGGGAAGAGCGCTGCTTAATAAAAAAATCGGAGATGAAGTGTTGGTTAAGACACCTAAAGACACAAAGAGATTAAAGATAATAAAGATTAAATAAAGCCGGATTTAACCGTCAAGTA
>SOKC01000036.1 GCA_004376325.1 Actinomycetota bacterium
AAGAATAATTATGATTTTATATTAAATTTAAATATGAACTTTTATTGCAGAAACAGGACAGCAATCCAGACATAACTCACATAAAATACATTCGTCTTTATTGAATTTTAATTTAAAACTTTTATGGTCAAGGGTAAGAGCCTGAGTGATACATAAAGAGGTACAGATTCCACAATCCACACACTGGTTCTTATCTATTATTATGTCTTTTGCCGCTTCCTGAACGGAAACTCCGGTATCTGTAAGATATTCAATTGCCTGGTCAATTTGAGCCTTATCACCCCTGAGCTCGATTAGCATTTTACCCTCCATATTAGGAGTTATTTCAGCCCTGAGTATATTGAATTCCAGATTAAATTCTTTTACCAGTTTATATGTAATTGGCTTTGTGACAATATTTTCCGGAAAACTCAAAACCAGTTTTCTTTTTATCATCAGAGTTCCTCCTTACTGAGTATATCAAGACTTGAGTATTTCTCCTCCAGGGGCAGGGGGGCCACACTGGCAGTTAAATAAAATTTACCATTTTCAATTTCTTTTTTAAGCGTATTGGATATTTCCAATGCCCTGGAATAACTTGAAATTGAGCCGGTCTGAACAAATTTACCATTAATTTTTATTTTTCCGCTTCTGAGCTGCTTATAATTGACCTTTCCATAAGAAGGTTTATTTCTTCTTTGAACAGAATAGTCAAAAATTTCGGTATATATATCCTCATCTTTAATTTTTACAAATTCTACCATTTCTTCATCAATCACCGGGATAGGAATACCAATACCCATAAATATAGTAACACCATATAAGTGGAAAGTGCATGCTTTCAAGTATTGGGGTGACATCTCTTTTAAATTGCCTATAAGAGCAAGACTCCCGGCCGGACCACATGGAGTACCATTGGGCAGCCTCTCTTTACCTGGATTATGCTGGGTACCATACCAGGAGACGTAACCCTGGCTGCCTCCAAAGAAGATTCTTGTACCTATCCCAATAGTCCTGTAATAAGGGTCATTTAGAAGTGGGCTGAGTTGACCTGCGCTACAGTAAGTGGCATTACCAAAATTAGGTAATAACTTTCCCATATAAGTATAAATTGTCCTGTTAGAAGAGTTGGTAGCTACTGCATAATTCTGGTAAGCGTTTCTGGGATTGAAAAGATAAGCCTGGTTTATTGTATCCCTGGTTATGTAAGTTTCAATTTCTCTTCTGGGATAACAATCAGTACCATATGCTGTCGCTCTTAGTTTTACTGGTTTTCCTAAAATTAAATCTTCAATTACATATGCTCCACCGTAATTCATTCCTTCTGTCTCTGAAAGTTCCGCGGCGCCGATATATACATCTACGGCGGCTATTCCAGTATATGCAGGTACATCATTTAACCACACTTTTGTCATTTTTATAGGGGGATCCGGGTGACCGAAATTTATGAATGCTCCTGAGGAACACATAGGACCAAAAGTTGCAGTTGTCACCACATCTACTTCTTTGGCTGCTTTTTTTATTCCTTTTTCTTTAACATAATCAATTATTTCTTCAGCGTTTAATACTACAACTTTTCGGCTTTTTATTTTTTCATTTATTTCTTCAATTGTTTTTGCCATGATATATTTAGGTCCTGATTTAGATTTAGTAAACTATAATACTCTAATATTGGTATTTTGCCAATAATCATTTGGTTCATTTGGTTTAAAAATAGATTTTTACCTGGCTATATAATATAATTTTTTAAAAGGTTACCGGAACCGGTCACTTAAAATTATAGAAAAATTTAATTTTGTAGATGATATAGCATTTTTTTATAGAAAGGTAGTTATAAAAAATTGATGAATCCAAAATTTAGAAACCCGCTTGTTTTAAGTATTGCGGCAACTGTTTTTTTAATACCGGTTCTTATCCTGACAATGTACATGTTTGATTCGGTTAATTGGATAATGTTAATAGTTACTGCTGTTATTTATTTGGCGATTATTTTTTTGGTTTTTTTATATTACGGCAGTTTTAGGAGAAAATAACTCATAAGCAATGACACAAAGTTATGATATAAATATTGAGAGGTTGCTTGCTGGCAAGCCTGATCTGGATAGAAGTATATATAGAAACAGGGTTAAATATAAAGAGAAATATAATTGGAGGATTATATACAAATATAGTGATCTTTTAGTCAGCTGCGATAGAAATATCATTCCTAAACTTGAGAGATTAATTAAGGAAATTTACCATCTGCTGGAATCCTGTATAAAGGAAAATCCATCCTTTCAAAAAAGTTTATCCCCCTTAAAAATTAAGCCTGGGTATCCTCCTGTAATAAAAAAAATGTGTCAGAAGGCGGCTATTTTTAATGTAGGCCCAATGGCTACTGTTGCCGGGGCAGTATGTGATTATCTTGCTTCAGGTTTGGATAGATACTGCAACCGCTTAATAATAGAAAATGGTGGTGACGTTTTTATAAAGACCAATAAAGATATAGAGGTCGGTGTATATCTTAAGAATAAGCATTTTGAAGATAAGATATATTTAAAAATAAAAGCGGCTGGCACTCCTTGCGGGCTTTGTTCTTCATCGGGAAGTTTTGGCCATTCACTTAGCATGGGGAGTAGTGATTTAGTTGTGGTTATGGCAAAATCTACTATTAGCGCAGATGGTGCAGCCACTTCAATTGCAAATAATATTAGAGGCCCTAAAGATATTTCTAAAACTATAAGCAGTTATAAAAATATAAAAGATATAAAAGGTATTTTAATTGTAAAAGATGATAGGCTGGGTGTTTGGGGAAATATTGAGTTTATAAATAATTAAATCTTATTGACTTTCTGGGCATCATCAATATCTTTTTTTTTATCTTTTAATTTAAAAATATCAGCATTTGAACTTATCAGACTTTCTCCTTTGAACAGCCCACCTTTAGCTATTGTTAGGAGAGCATCTTTCTGAGTTAAGTTTCCAATAAATTTTCCTGTGGTGGTAATTTCAACTTCTCCAGATGCTATCATATCTCCTTTATATGTACCGGCTATTACTGCATTTTTGGTTCTAATATTAGCTTCTACTTTTCCTTCTTTTCCAATTATAACTTCTTTTTCTATTGTAATTTCGCCATTGACTGCACCGTCAATTCTTGCTGAACCAGGGCAGTTAATTTTCCCTTCTACTTTAACTCCCTCAGCAATAATAGTAATATTTTTTGAGCCTTTTATTTCAGTGCTTCTTCTTGACAGCATACTTTTCCCCCTTTAAAATTAAAATTTGCTACTTTTGTAATTATAAATTTTGAATTGCAAGTATTTTTTGCAAGCTATTATAACACTTTTTAGCCGAAATTAATGATAATTTTATCACTTTAAATTTTATCTATGAAAATATAGAATAATATTAAATTATGAACTAATCTTATAGTTATAGAGAGATGAAAAGCAAAAATTTATTTATCCATGTTTTTACATTAATCTTAATTCTCCTGGCTATATCAGTAGCATCTGTTTCATGCCAGATTACCTGGTATGGTGAGAAAGATATTTCTGAGACAGGAGAAGCCGGGGATATGAATGAGGCCGGTAGCCAGCTTCAGGAGCAGGGAGGGGAAAAATCTGAAGATGAAGTAGAAGAAATTACTACAATAAGTCTCTGGATCAGTAATCTTATTCCAGAATATATAAGCACAGAAGTCAGATATGAGTTAAGCAAAGTTTTTGATGAAATAATAATTGCAGATGAGAAGGACAATTCTGATGTATGGGTTGAAATTGATATTAGTGGTAAGGAATCAGAAATAAGATGGGTTTTAGTGCCGGTGGTTTCATTTTTCAGAAGTTTTGACCATATATCCTATGAAAATATAAAAGAATTCTGGGGCGGGAATAAGGAGGTTTTAAATTATATATCAGTTGATGGCTCTGAACCGGAACTTATTGTAACTGAAGAAGTTTTTAAAGTGCTTGAAAAGATTTTTGGAAAGAGCGGAAATGAAAATATAAAAATAGAGAGCAGAGAAGAGCTTTCATTAAATATTGAAAATAATAATAGTCTTTCAATTGTCCCTTTTAATGATATTGAAAAAAAATATAAGGTACTAAATTTAGATAATATGTCTATCTTTGATAAAGATCTGGATACTGCCAGTTATCCACTGGCCTTAACTGTTAGCGTGGAAAGCAATAACCCTGACTTTGAAAGTAAAATAGCTGAAAGCTTTTCTGAAGTTTCAATCACCAACAGGGATATGGAAAAGCTTGCGTCGGTCATTATGACCGGGGTAACAGCAATAGTCAGGCAGGTGGCAAGAAAAATAGAAAGTGATGGAGTTTTATCTCCAGGTGAAAAGATTGCGGAGGTACTAAGAGGCGCAGATATTACTCATATAAGTAATGAGATACCTTTTGTGGAGGGCTGTGCAGGAACAAGACCCAAGGGTTTAGTTTTCTGCAGCAGTCCTGAGTATATAGAACTACTCAGGTATGTTGGAACTGATGTAATTGAACTTACCGGAAATCATATGAATGACTATGGTCATGAATGGATGTACTATACCCTGGATATGTATGATGAAGAAGGCTGGCCCTATTTTGGCGGGGGAAGAAATCTCGAGGATTCATACAAGCCGGCTACTTTTGAGATAGGAAGTAATAAAATAGCATTTCTTGGCGCTAACACGTTTGGTCCTGCCTATAACTGGGCTACAGAAGATACCCCAGGTTCGGCGCGTATAAATATGTGGGGTGAAGTAGAAAAAGAGGAAGATATGAGAAAGTTTAAAGCAATAATAGAAGAGTTAAAGAAAGAAGGTTATATAGTAATATTTACTTTTCAGTATGAGGAAACTTATAGCTATACTCCTACTGAGGTTCAGATTGATGATTTTAGAAGAATTATTGATGCTGGAGCTGATATAGTAAGCGGTAGCCAGTCTCATTATCCCATGGGTGTAGAATTCAGGGGAGAGGGTTTTATAAACTATGGGCTGGGTAATTTATTTTTTGGGCAGCAGTTGGCTATTCTTGGTAATAATCCTGGAATAATCGCAAAACACATCTTCTATAAGGGTAAGCATATAAATACTGTTTTAATTACTACTATGCTTAATGACTTTAGCCAGCCAAGACCTACTTCTCCTGAAGAGAGAGTAAAGCTTTTAAATTCTATTTTTGCTGGCAGTATAAAATAATCATATTATTCAGTTGCTAAGTAAAGACTATTTGATTTAAGAAATTGTTGTCATTTTTATAAAATAACTTCTAAATTTTTAATAGCATATTCAAGTGGAAGGATGTTGATGCTGCCATCTGACATTTGCCTCTTCCCGCCATATATTAAGTATGCCTTTGCAGAAGGATAATCGTTAAGGAAGGCCTTTAACCCGCGAAGATCAGATCCTGGGATTTTGCCTTTTCTTTTAACTTCGAATATTTTTAAGCCTCTGTCTCCATATAAAACAAAATCCACTTCTATATTATTACTTGTTTTCCAGTAATAAATTTTATATCCAAGACCCAGATAGTCATTCATTGCCACCAGTTCCTGAAAGAAAAGACTTTCAAATGAAATTCCACCGGCTTCTTCAGGCGTATCCAGAGGACCCATAGGCCTTAAAGTTCTATAGACTCCAACATCAAAAAAATAAAATTTTGGATGCAAAACTAACCTTCTTTTTGCACGTTTTGTAAAAACAGGAACCCTGTAAGCCAAAAGAAGATCTTCTAAAATTGTAAAATAATTCTCAACTGTTTTTCTTTCAACAGCACATTCTCTGGAAACTTGCGAAATGTTTAAAACCGAGCCTTGAGAAAAACTCGCGGTCTCAAGAAACCTTGAAAATACCCCCAGGTTTCTAGTTAATCCTTCTTGCTGTATTTCTTCCTGGAGATAGGTCTTGATGTAACTTTCAAGATAATCTCCCGGATTTGATTCAACATAAACCGATGGAAGGTTGCCAAACATAAGAGAATGATTTAAATTAAAATCTTTCCCAAGTTCTATTGCCGTCAATGGATGCATTGAATAATTTAATGCTCTGCCTGCAAGAAGATTTGGGCCTTTCCGTCTTAACTTTCTCGCACTGGAACCGGTTAAAATAAACTTATACTTATTTTTTTCGATAAGCCTGTGTACCTCATTTAGAAGCTCGGGTATTTTTTGAACTTCGTCTATTATTATCCAGTCTTTGAAATTATCTGGTATGAAATTTTCCAGTCTTTGTGGATCGGCCAGCAGATCGTTAAATAAACGGGATTCCAGAAGGTCAAGATATACCGCATTTGGAAAAACTTGTTTTACCCACGTTGTTTTACCGGTACCCCGGGGGCCAAATAAAAAGAAGCTTTTATTATCGGGATATTTTATAATTCTGGAATACATAATTCCATTTTACATATTAATTTGGAAATGTCAACTCCATATTACATCCTCATTTAAAATTTTTATTTTTCTTTTTATTGAAAAGATTCAAATCTTTATTGCCAGCCAATGGTGACTGTTATAAAATCTATTAACAATACCTATTATTACTGCTGGTTTAAAATAGGATATAATTAAACTATAAATTAGGGGTTGGTACAAGATTGCTGAGAAAGTGATACAATGAGAGAGAATTTAGAAAATTTAAAAGAGTATGCGCTGGTCACTGACAGCGCATCGGATATATCAAAAGAATTTGCAAAAAAATACAATATAAATGTTGTTCCCATTTATATTCATTACAATGGTAAAGAATTTAAAGATGGTGTAGATATTGACTCAAATCGAATTTATACTCTTCAGAAAGAAAAGAAAGCGATATTTACTTCTTCTTCTCCTTCACCTCATGATTTTGCACAGGTTTATGAAAAACTGCTTAAAGAGTATAAAAAAATATTTTCCATTCATATAAGTTCAAAATTATCTGCTGTTATAAAATCTGCGAGGATTGCAAGAGGTTTAATTAAAGCCGAAAAAAGAATAAAAATATTTGACTCATTGTCTGGCGCTACGGGTACAGGTTTTATGGTTTTGACGGCAGCCAGGTCTATTTTAAAAAAATATTCCTGTGACAAAATATTATTTTTACTTAATTTTTTAAGGGATAATATAAAAATGTATGGCACTATTGACACTTTAAAATATTTACAAAGAAGCGGAAGAGTTCCTGCAATTGCCAGTTTGATATCAGGAATTTTAAAAATAAAACCTATGCTGGGAATAAAAAATGGGATAGTGGAAATGATAGGAATTGCTGTTACCAGGCGTGGTTCACTGGCGGAGATAGCCAGAAGAGTTATAAAAGATTTTAAAAAAGAGAGGTGGGTAATAGTTTCAATAATCCATACCCTTTCTTTTAAAGAATCTAAAAGAATTATGAAAAAGATTCAGTCTTCTTTGAACTGTGTGGATACAATGATTACAGAATGCACCCCGGTTATTGGTGCCCATACCGGGCCTGGCTTAATCGGTGTAATTGTAAGTAAATTAAACAGCGATATTGCTGATTTATTTATCTGACCGGTGTTTTTCTAAATCTTTTTCCCCGAATACTATGGCAGAAAAGATAGAAATTTCTGTAGTTTTCTGTTTGTAGCAGTCCTTATCCAGGCCAGCCTTGTAACAGGTCTGTTCCAAAAATTGAATCCTGTTCCACCCATAGTCTGTCGCTACCTGTGGTAGAAGCAGACCCTGGTAAAAACCTTCCTTTATAAATAATCCATGTTTTCCCACTTCTATTTCTTCTAAATTATTTATTCTTTTTAAAGGAGATAGTACAGAAATTTCAATATTAACACTTTCAAGCTCCCGGGGAGAAACTGAAGGGAATCTCGGGTCTCTTAGAGCTGACTCTATGGCCATATTCCTTATGGTTTCCCAGAGAGGTGTTTCAGCGGTTATATTGCCTATACACCCTCTTAAATTGCCATCAGAATGTAAGGTCACAAAGGCGCCGCACATAGTATTAAGTATAACATCATCTATTTTATATTCTGGAGCTGCTCTACCATTGACTGTGCTGTCAATTGATTCCCTGGCTATTTTAATAAGTGTTTTTTTATGCTCAAGAGTAAGTTCAATATTTTCCATATTTTGTCACCTTTTTAAATAATATTTTTGAAACCAATGATTATTATTTTTTATAAAATGCCGCCGACAGGTACCCTACCACCGCGCTCCTGTCACCTGTAACATCTCCGGAATTCTTGTAATTTAAAATTTTAGAACTGTTTGCACCCATAATTTTTGAAGCAATCATAGCAGAAATTACCGGACCGCCCCCGCACATCTCGGCATTATTCCTGAGAAATTCTAACATCAGTTTTTCAGGATCAAAACCTCCAACTAACTCTTCTACTTTTTTATCTAAAGTGACAGCAATGTCATAAGGGTGATAATGTGATAGATCTGTGCTTGCAACAATTAATATGTTTTCATTTTTGAAAAGGTTTCCTACAGCGTTTCCCAGCTCTTTTATGTTCTGGCTGTTTTGCTGTCCTATTACTATGGGGACTATTTTTATATCTTCAAATAAAACCTGTAAGAATGGAAGTTGAACTTCAAGGCTGTGTTCATCATTATGACCGTATGTTGACAATTCTATAACGGAGCTTTTATCTGCAAGAATTTTAGCTCTTTCTTTATCAATATATACCAGTCCCAGGGGGGTTCTATAGGCGTTTCCATTATAAAGAGAAATAAAGTTAAAATATTCTGAATGAGATGGCGCTATTATAAAAATACTGTCAAATTTTTTTCCAGCTATTTGTCTGTAAGAGTATGCTGCAACCTGACCGGAATAAATATAGCCAGCATGGGGGCATACAATTGCTTTAATGTTTTCCATATCTGAAGATTCTGTACTATCAAGAAATTTATTTATTTGTCCGCGGAGTATATCCGGGTCACCGGGATAGAAACTACCATCTGCTATACTTTCTCTGATAATCTCATCTTTTACCATGTGATAGTCCTCCTGAAGTCTTATTTTCTAATAAAGAATCTGATAACTATATTTAAAATTATGGTAAGAACAATACTTAAAATTATACTTGAGACAATGGGAAAATAGAAGGTAAAATTATCTTTTTGAATATTAATATCCCCCGGTAATTTGCCCATAAAAGGGACTTTAGAAAATAATAATATCAGTCCCCCTAGTATAGCTACACCGATGCCAATAAAAATTAAAATTTTCCCCAGATTGCCGAAGTTTTCGAAATTCATTATATCTTATAATTATATTTAAATTGATATTTTTTTAAA
>SOKC01000098.1 GCA_004376325.1 Actinomycetota bacterium
TGCTCCAAATGAGTCATTTTGCTGCCCAAATATATTTAATCTTTCTTCCCCCTTTTTTCTTTCTCCACCAACTGGTTGCATAGTATAACCAATTCCTTCTAACTCATGGGGTAAAGCAGTTTTATAAAATTGATTAAAATTATCAATACCTAATAAATCTGACATTATTTGAGTAACAGCAGGCACATCAAGCTCTGCTCCTTGTTGTGCAGCAAACTGATAAGTTGGAAGAACCCATTGTGCCATAAAGGACATAATTGTCTGATATTTTGCTTCTGGTGAAGTTCTTTGAGAAGAATAAGGTATAAGGTTAAATACAAAATCATAAAAATCACCAACCTTATCCGCTTGTGAAAATACTTTAGGAAGATTTTCAACTCCGGGAATTTCATGCACTACTGGAATATAAACTGTCGGATCAGTCCACACACGCCACGCGAGCTTACGAATAATAGATGTCATAAATTCATGCCATCTTGTGTACATATTATTAACTATTCTACTTGCGTTGGCAAACTGCATTTTTTCCTGACCAAGTGTTGGAGCGTCTGCTCCCCTGCCGCTCATTATCTCAGCAGTCCCCCCAGCCTTATTAAATTGAACATCTACAAAATTCATCCAATTAAAATTTTCCTTATTCATTCCTCCAAAACTCAATTGTGTAATATTTTCTGAATCATTAGCAATAAGAACATCCATATTCTTTGCATTTGTAATATTTTCTAATCCTTTTCTTGCGGCTGGCGGAGCAACAACAAGGTCTCTCTGTGATTCGGCCTGTTCCCTTGCGGTTTTAGCCACAATATTTAATGAAACATCAAGATCATGCCAAAACCATGCAGGAGGAATTGGTACAGGAGACTCAGGAAAAAACTTATATCCTAAATAATCATAGGGAGATTCTTTCGGTCCCTCTTCTTCAACCTCTCTAAGAATTTTAGCTTTTTTACCTTCTGGCATTATAGTAATAGTATGATTAGTATCATACATATATAAATCAATAAAAGTAGTATAATCTCGTAGTGCAAACTTAGATGAATTATAATTAGGTTGTGAAATTTTATTAGGATTTGATATATTCTCAGGAGAAAAATCAGAAATAAGTTTGCAATCAGGTAAAATATAATCTGCTATCTCATTTCCAAATTTATCTTTTCCAGCAAATAAATCTTTAGCATATTCTGTAGGAAGTTTATAAATATCCCCTTCAAATATAAAATCATCTCTATTACGAGCTATAGGGTCTCCAATATAACTACTATCATGTATAATTTTTATCGAAGGAGTACCTGTTTTAATTACTTCATTTTCTAAGTTTATTGTCCTATCATATTCAGTAAAAGTACGGGTTATACCTGCTCCAAACATTGAATTAATGGCCGCAGGTATAAATACTCTATCTGCAAGTGACATTTTATTTATTAAAAAATTAAGTGAGAGTTGTGTAATATACGCCCAAGGTCTATAATTTCCTATCAAAGTTTCTACCATTATCTTGGGATTACCCTCTACAAGATAAGGAACAATACTATAAATTCCACGATCAATAAGATTTATAAGATGATCTCGACTATAACCATCCTCATAAAAACCACTTGCCCATAATTTAAGTAATTTCTGTTGATGTTTTAGAACAGTTTCGTTCTTCTTCATCCACAGCTTTGCCATTTGTTGAAGTCGAGAAGCAAATGATGCTTTCACGTCTTTCTTATATATATCATGTTTTTTAGGCATATTTCACTTTAATATAAAAATCTTCGTGTAGTTCTTTTTAATTCTATTTGTTTTCTATTTTCAAGTCTCTCATAGTATGCAAAACTATTTTTTGGTATGTTGGGAGAATATTTGAAATCACCTTTCATTTGTTCTTTACAAGCTAACACACAAAGTCCAGCGGCGATTCCTCTGTCTCCATGTCTTTCCGCAGCACCTGTAGATAAATCGGCCTTAGATGATTGAATAATCCCTTTACCTTTTTCTTTAAACACATAATCAAATAGTTCATCTAAAAGCATTTCGTCTCTAATAATAAAAGACAGATAAGTATCATCATCCGCTAATCCACCACTAAGAGCTACTCCAAACTCACCAAGAAGCATTTCTTTTGCTTTCTCATTAGACGACCAACCCCACTTCTGTGTTTTTTTCCTTGTCTTTGAATCCTCTCTACGTTGTGTGTACGCATTATAATATGATTGATGTGTTACTCTTTCAGTAAAATTTGTTCCACAACCAGCATTTACCTCCCAAATTAAGAAAACAGGATTTACTCCACCAACCCAATAAGCCAATGCTACCATCATGTCTGCAAAATCTTCTGGTTTAGTGGTTGAATCAACCCAAGAACCAACTTGTTCATGAGTATTCACATCCATTATTACCGCAGCAGAGTTAGCTGAACCTAATCCATAAGAAGGATCAATTCCAATTATATAATTATGTCTCTGATCTGGTCGCCCAAATGGAAGATTCCCCCACCACTTAAGCCGCCTCTCTCCATAACCGGGATAAAAATTAATATCTTCTTCATCAATAAGCCCCTCTAAAGATAAAGAAAAAACAATCTC
>SOKC01000026.1 GCA_004376325.1 Actinomycetota bacterium
GATGACTGGATCAAAGCATTACCCCATTGCTGTTATACCCGGAGATGGCACCGGGCCTGAAGTAATAAATGAGGGTAAAAAAGTCCTTAAGACGGTAGGAGATAAACATAATATAAGTTTTGAATTTACCGATTTTAATTTTGGCGGCGACAGGTATTTAAAGACTGGCGAGACACTTCCGGATTCTGCTATTAGCGAGCTTAAAAAATTTAAAGCAATATATCTTGGTGCCATCGGACATCCTGATGTGCCGCCAGGAGTTTTAGAGGTTGGCATTTTATTAAAATTGAGATTTTCACTGGATCAGTATATAAACTTAAGACCGGTAAAACTTTACCCCGGTGTTGGCTGCCCTCTGAAGGACAAGGGCCCTGAAGATATAGATTTTGTGGTTGTAAGGGAGAACACGGGAGGACTGTATACAGGTCACGGTGGTGTAACCAGAAAGGGAACTCCGTATGAGGTTGCAACCCAGGTGATGGTTTATGACAGGCAGATGGTTGACAGATGCCTGGAATATGCTTTTAATCTGGCAAGGGCAAGAAAAGAAGAAGGAAAACCGGGAAAACTTACACTGGTTCATAAGACAAATGTTCTTACTTATGCAGGAGATCTCTGGAACAGGGCATTTATGGAAATGGCTAAGAAATTTTCTGATATTGAAACTGATTATAATCATATTGATGCTGCATGTATGTGGATGGTAAAAAATCCTGAATGGTTTGATGTTATGGTCATACCAAATATGTTTGGAGATATAATTACCGATCTCGGAGCGATGATCCAGGGTGGTATGGGAATTGCAGCAGGGGGAAATATCAATCCCGGTGGAACCTCTATGTTTGAACCCATAGGAGGCTCTGCTCCCAAATATACCGGAAAGAATGTTATAAATCCGCTGGCGGCAATAGAAGCGGGAAGGATGATGTTAAAGCACCTGGGAGAAAAAGAAGCAGCAAAGTCTATTGAAGGTGCTGTTTCTTACGTGTGCACTAAGATAGAGAGTTTGAGTGCCGGCAAGATGGGCTATAGTACTTCAGAAATAGGGGACATGGTGTCTGAGTATATTAGTGGTTAGCTAATTACTGGTAAAATAAGGAGAATTTTAATACCCCCAGAATAATGGACCTGGATGATGCTTTGGAATATATTGACGATAGCGAACTGGTTGAAATAACTCCTAAGTCGATACGCATTCGTAAAATTGTCTCAGCTGAATTTTTACTATTTAAAGACCCCACCGAAGTGGGGTCTTTTTTAGATATTATCTAATTAATTACGTAGTAATCAAATTAATTTAATATCTTCTATAGTTACTGTTTACTCTTTCTCTTTGAGGACGAGCTTCATCAACTTTTAAATTACGACCTTCAAAGTCTGTGCCATCTAAAGCTTCTTTTGCCTTTTCTGCTTCTGATGCATCTGCCAGTTCAACAAATCCAAAGCCTTTATTTCCAATTACATTGGCCGATTTAACTTGACCATACTTGGAAAATAACTCTTTCAATTGCTCATCAGTAACAGAGTAGCTTAAATTTCCTACATAAAGTTTGTTACTTTGCATACTTACCTCCTTTTTAATTATTTTCATTTCTCTAAGTTCTACAATATTTCTTTTAGAGAGGTAATTGCGAGTAACAATCCTAACTCTTAATTAAAATACTATCAAACGAAAAGATTGCTAAGTATAAACCTTTTAATAAACTTTTGTCAAGGGTTTTAATCCTAACAGGATCATCTGCAATAGGAATACCCGTGATAAAATATCAATCAGTATCTTTTGTCTCCAAACTCATGCGCCACATTCCTTGAGCTTTTCTCCAGTGAAAGGCAAACAGTGGAATTGCTATAACCACAAGAAGTATTCCCCTTAGCAAATCTTTAAAGGCCATATCTTTTGCACTCTGAAGAGAGGCATTCAACTCTTCTTCAGCCAATTGGTCTAGTTCCTCTTTGGATAGGTTTTCGTATTGCTCTGATGGATACATAGTCAGTATGCTGGACCTTGTCATATATGTTGTCGGTCTTACATAATTGATAGCACCATTATAAACCATAACAAGTCCCACTATAAAAATTACAAGTGCAGTAAGGCAAACAATGTATAAATAAATCTCTCTAAAATAAACTCTTCTTGCCATCGCCAACCTCCTTAATTATAAAAATCTATTTATAATTATAATGCTAAATTGGTAATAATTATATTAATATTCTTCTATATTTGCTGCTTATGATCTTCCCTTTGTTTTCTGTGGATACTGATTTTTTATTCCTTCAACTGAAATATTACGACAGCCACAGCATATTCTCCATCATGGGATATACTACAACTATAATCTTCAATCTTTGATTTCAATTCATTAGAGAAAACAAGGTAAGGCTGACCACTCTTTTTATATTTGACCTCTATTTCTAGCCATCTAGAACTAACTCCTAAAGCTTTAAAGCAGGCTTCTTTAACTGCAATAATTCCTGCCAGTTTTTGGGAATTATTGTGACGCAGCTCAGATTGGTGGAAAATTTTTTCAAAAAACTTTTTTTCCTCTAATCTCTTTATATATACAATGTCAGTTCCAATAGAAATCATTGAAGTGTTTTAATGGTTTTTTCTAATCTTCTTGCTATATCAACGTAAGAATCTTTATAGCTAAAAATTAATGGTTCACTGAAAATTAATTGAACTTTTCCCCTTTTGGGCAAAGATCTTCCTTTGGGCAAGATTTTATGAGTTCCTGTCAGTCTTAATGGTACAACCCAAGCATCCATTTCTTTTACCATAATCCCAATGCCGATTTTAAAATTACCCATTTTGCCATCAATACTTCTCGTTCCTTCAGGATAGTTAAGAATCGAATAACCCTGATCCATCAACCATCCTGAATATTTTAGGCTTCTTCTTATTGCTGAAGTTCTTGAAAAAGGATAAGCATTAAGAAATATTCTTACAAAAATGGGGAGCCAGAATTTTCTTTCAAAAAAATAATCTGCAGCGGCAGCAACAGCCATTTTTTTTCTCAGATAAAAAGGCAAGGCTTTCAAGATTATGGGAGTATCAAGGTGGCTATTATGATTAGCAACAAAAATAACGGGTTTCTTAATATTTACTAAATTTTCCTTACCTATTACTTCTAATTTACAGAATAACCTTAAGGCAGTAAACAATATTTGCTGGAAAAAAGATCTCAGAACCCCTATATTAAGAGGCCATGTTTTAAAGTCTTGCCTGGTAGAAACCTTAGTTGCTTTTTCTATTAGGTTCTCAAGATCCTTTACGGTTGTATTCTGATTGATACTGTCTTCGGATATTTCCACATCATATTCTTCCTCAATCTGGGCCAATAATTCTACTCTGTAAACAGAATCAATTTTCAAATCAGTCATAAGGTTAGATTTTTTAGTGATAGAACCCGAAGTAAACTTAGATAGTAAAGTCAATAACCTGTTCTTGGGTATGGTTTTTTTAAAAATGGGTTCTTTCGATTTTAGGCGTCTTGCTACTTCGCTCTTTTTTATTTTCAAGGTAGAGGTACGAGGGAAGTCTTCCTCTGGCCATGCAATAATCTTGTTAATTTGCTGGCTCAAATTCAGTTGCTTATTAGCTTTTCTCATCACTTCTTGAGAATTAGTTTCTCCTTTAAGAAGAATTGCTGCTATAATCATTGTTTTTCCTTCTTTTTCCTCACCAAAAACACAAGAATCTTTTACTTCTTCAATTCTATTCAAGACATATTCTATATCTTCAGGGTAGATATTGATTCCTGAAGATGACAGAATCATATCTTTCTTTCGTCCCTTTAGGAATAAATAACCATCTTTATCAATGACACCAATATCTCCTGTAGACAACCAGCCTTCTTGAATGTGCTTTTTGGTCTCGTCAGGATTCTGGTAATAACCAGGCGTAACATTGGGACCCTTTACTAAAATCTCACCATCTTGGCCAATTTTTACTTTGACGTCGGGAATAACCTTACCGGCAGAATGTTCTTTTCTCTCTCTTGGAGTATTACAACTCACCACTGGTGAAGTCTCGGTAAGTCCATAACCTTGAAACACAGTAATTCCGATTGAATTCCAAAAATCCTCGATTTTACTATCAAGAAAAGCTCCCCCTACAATAAAAAACTTAAGATGCCCACCCAGTTTTTTGTGAATTCTGCCAAAAATGATTTTTTTTAGAAAGAGGGGTTTTGTTTTAAATATTTTTAACAATGTAGTAAATCTTCTTTGATCAGTTATTCTTGCCTCAATTTTCTCTTTGAGCAATGCGAGAAATATGGGAACGGTAAGAATATTTGTAATCTTTTCTTGCTTTAATGCCTCAATGATTTGTGAGGATTTCCTTGATCCAAGGTAAACAATTTTTGCTCCGTATCGCAAGCAATTCAAGAATCCTATAACCTGCTCAAACAAATGGCTTAAAGGAAGAATGGAAAGAAAAATAGAGTTTTTCTCCAGCGGCATTACTTTTCCTATTGATCTGATGTTCCGAATAAGATTTTTATTAGTGATTATAACGCCCTTAGGATCGCTGGTTGTGCCTGAAGTATAAACAATCTCCAATATAGTATTTTCATCGATATGTACATTAATTTCTTTTTGGTCAATACTTTCAAGAATATATCTTAGATCTTCAATATAAACTTGATTTGTACCTTCTACTTGTTTATAGATTGATACAAAAATCAATTTGGCTTCCACTTCTTTATAGATATTAGAGGCAAATTGAGGTCTTGAATTAAAATCAATCGGGACAGCAATCACTCCTGACAAAGCACAGCCTAAGAAGATACCGTCCCACTCGGGACGATTGGGGGCGTATATCAGAATTTTATCTCCCTTACTAATACCTTTTACTGTAAAAAAGGCAGCCACTTTGTGGGTAAAATTATAAAGATCAAGATAGCTCCAGCGCTCAGTGTGGTATTTTTTTTTGTAAACGATAACCTCTCTTTCTTTATAGAAATTAATGAGATGTTCAATATAATATTTTAGAGTTTGAGGATTCATTTTTTAGCCCGTGATTAGTTTAATGTTATCTGAAATCTTATAATGAATTGTTTTTTGAGTTCTAGCAAGCAATCCATCAATATTTACCATATATTCAAATGGTTTCTGCGGTGCAATTGTTATTTTTTTTGCATTTAATATCTGAACACCAAGCTTTTCTTTAAATTTTTCAAGATCACCTTTCCAAATATGAATGATTTGTTGATAGGTTTTTAGAATTCCCAGATCTTTAAGAAGAATAACCTTAAAATTGCCATTTCCAAGAGGCATCCCTTTTGCTATAGGAAAATCCTTACCCAGGTCGCCATTTACAATAATAATGCTTGAATATTGTTTAGCCGGTAATTTATTATCATCAACCTCGACAATGAACTTTCTCTTTCTAAGAATCTTGTCTATGTAGTATTTAAAAACAGCAAGGCCAGCTCCCACCAAAAATGGTCCTCTGTCACCAAAGAAGTATCCCAGTAGTCCCTTATAATATTTTTTCAATCGGTTTTCAGTGAAGAAAGGAACGATTCCAAAAATTCCAACACCCCCAAAACCAATGAAGTGATACTTTTGGAAGTCAATTTCAAGCTCGATAACATCACTAGTGATAGTTTTATCATTTTTAATGCTATTGTTAATAATTTTTGCAGCCTCTTTAAGGTCATCTGGGATTTTAAGAACCTTACCTATCAAATCGGCAGAACCTTTTCTTAAAAAAGCCAATCTCAATTCTTCTGGGAAACCGAATTTTAGTCGGGCTCCTTCTAGAACGCTATTGAAAGTACCAGCACCTCCAGCAGATACTATTATAGTTTCCCCTTTTTCTATAAGTTCACGTGTTTTCTCTTTTGCTTCCTCGTGGCTATCAAACTCAAAAACACTGACTTTACCAAAATAGTGCTTCTGGAATTCTTTTTCCAGCAATTTCATCTTTTGCCAGTCTTTTATAGAACCCGATATGGTTGTCGTAATGATATTAATGGTTTTCATAAATTCGATTACTAATAATATTACTAACTTCTTCTAAAGTTTTATTATCTGTATCTATATTATTGATTTCAGTATTCTTTTTTAGAATATCACAGACAATTTTATACGCATGTTGAAGGCCCTGGAGGAATTCTTTATTCTCATGGGCCTGCTTTTCTTTACTTCGCATGGTTATTCTTTGTAACGAGACTTCAGGGCTTACCTTGAGAAAAAAAACGATGTCAGGATTCTGAAATTTAACTCGTAAAAAATTTATCAGAAATATCTCTGGAATCTTTTTAATTAAAAAGTATTTTCGTGACCAGGGAATGTTTTTACCGATCATATAACCTAAAACTTCAATACAAAGCTTTTTACTGTAGATATCAGGAAGATAAAAATTACCCCAAGCCAGGGTATTGATAAGTGGTGATCCATCCGTGAGGATAAGCTCAGGCTGGTATTTCTTGACAACTTTATCTTGGACCTTTACACGTAATATAAGTTCAGTAAGTTTCAGGATCTTATAAAGGGTACGGTTTTTAATGTTCTTTACTCTTTTACTTAAAAAAAGTTTAAGGTTGAGATATCTCACTCCTGGCTTTATTAGTTTGCCTTTTTGAGAAATAAAAACCTCATCTCCTATGGCGGCAACTTTTCTTTGTGAAACCCTTTCTAGAACATTACTGTAGCAACTACTCTTACCACTACCATCGATACCGATAATGGCAATATGAAAGCCACTATTTTTCCTTTTTTCATGTAAAAAATGCTTATTGGACATAACATTATTTGTAGTAACCAGTTCAACATTGCTAACATTCAAATTTTCAGTAATTTATTGCCTATCTCGATATGTGGATCAGCTGTAGCTTCAGTTTCACTTTTGGCTCTTCTTTTCTCAAGAGTCTATATTATACCTTTTCTTATATAAATTTTATACATTATAAATGTATGCCTATAATTTAGATTTTTCAATAGTAGGAAAATTATTTAGAACTGATAGCCCCAAGTATTTTAATTTCGAACCAGATTGTAAAGGAACTGATTGACTTAAAGTCTAAAATACCTATTAGCTTTTAAAAGCATCCTATTTTATATAAAATAAAAATAATGTTATTTTAGATTAGAGATTTAACAAAATTATATAGAAGATTTCTAAGGAGTAGAAAATAATGAAAGAAATATTTGAAAGGCGAAGCATAAGAAAATATACAAGCTCACCAGTATCCAACAGTGATATTGAAAATTTACTTAGGGCTGCTATGTCTGCACCATCAGGTTATAATCAGCGACTATGGGAATTTATTATTATAAAAGATAAAAATATAATGAGTGCCATCACAGAAATACATCCTTACTCTCAAATGCTAAAAGAAGCACCTCTAGCTATTGTAGTCTGTGGTAATTTAGAAAAAGAAAAACATGCCGATGATTGGTCAAGTTACTGGGATCAGGACTGTGCCGCTGCAACAGAAAATATTCTGATTGAAGCTCAATATCTAGGACTTGGTGCAGTATGGATAAGTGCATATCCAAGAAAAGATGTCGTAGATGGATTAAAAAAATTACTTAAACTTCCTATTAAGGTTATACCATTATCAATGATCTCTATTGGACATCCGGCAGAAAAAAAGGAAACTCCTGATAGATACGATAAACAAAAGATTCATATAAATAAATGGTAGATTTAAAAACCTTGAAATTTTGCTATGAAATTATTTCAAAACTCATACTGGACAAATATTTAGATTATTAGTGAACATAAAACGAAACTTACATTCCAAGTAATAGTGGTATAGTTTATATTGACTCTAGAGCTGGTAGCCCCAAGTATTGAAATTTCGAACCAAATTCTTAATTTATTGTACATGATAAAAAAAATATTTTATGAAAGAAAGATATAATTTTTTTAGTCATTTAAAGAAAATAGAATCATTAAAAAATACTTCTTAAAGATAGTTTTAATCTAACGAATGACACCTTTGAAAAGACCTTGACATAAGTTACCAGACATAGCATAATTATTTTATATATGTCTGGTAACTAATTCAATATAATGTTATCAGACAAGTATGACAAAATATTAAATTGTCTGGTAACTCAGGAGCATGGCATGGAAATTTTAAATGGAATTTTAAAAGAAGAATTAAGTAGATTAAGGGAACTAAAAAAAAATTATGAGCATAAATTAAGTGAATTCCCAAAAGGTAGTCTGATAAATAAGGAAATAAAAGGGCACATATACCACTATCTTAACTATAGAGATGGTAAAAAAAGTATTTTTAAATATTTAGGTAAATTAAATAAAGAAGAAATTTCTCAGATTAAGAATAAAATAGAGGAAAGAAGGAAACTTAGGAAATTGTATATCCAAACTAAAGAAAATATTATTGAAATAGAAAAAAAATCCCATGAAAAGAAAAAGTAACTTATTTCTCACTACACTCAATATGTTTAACGATGCAGGTGTTCTGGAGGATATCATTCTCATTGGTAGCTGGTGTCACTATTTTTATAGGATATATTTTTCGAATGCTCAAGAGATAACCTTGTTGAGGACTTTGGATATTGATTTCCTTATTCCAAATCCACCGAAGATACATAAAGATGTAAATATACCGGAAATACTGGATACTTTAGATTTTATTCCTTCCCATGACTATTTAACCGGTTATACAAAATATGTTCATCCAGAGCTTGAATTAGAGTTTTTAATTGCGGAACTCGGTAGAGGTAAGAGAAATAAACCTTACGAAATACCCAAATTACATATTAATGCACAAGGTCTCAGGTTTCTCAATCTTCTTCAATGGTATACGATAAAAATAAAATATAAAAATATGAATGTTATAGTTCCTGAACCAGCAGCATATGTGCTTCATAAATTTATTATTTATGAAAGACGATTAAATAAGGAAAAACAAAAAAGAGATTTACTATCAGCAAAGGGAATCGGAGAATTTTTATTACAAAATAGAACTCAACAAAAAAAGATAACTGAGATTTTTAATTCCTTACCTAATAAATGGCAAAAATTAGTTTTAAGGAATCTAAAGGATAATTCAAAATTGCTTTATGAATTTTTATTAAAAATATAGTCATAGGGATAGATTGTAGGATCTAAAATAGCGAAGGTGGAAGATATCTTTGTTTGTGCAAATACTTCAAATCTTCTTACATGGTAGC
>SOKC01000064.1 GCA_004376325.1 Actinomycetota bacterium
ATTGTTATTATATATAAATTGGAAGGAGATATAATATGGGTTACACCCAGGACGTGCTTTCAAATGTTTTAGAAAAAAATCCCGGGGAACTGGAATTTCATCAAGCAGTAAGGGAAGTGTTTTCATCAATAGAAGCAGTATTTGAAATACATCCAGAATATGAAAAAGCAGGGATTTTAGAAAGGCTTGTAGAACCTGAAAGGCAGATAATCTTTAGAGTCCCCTGGATGGATGATAATGGTAAGATAAAAGTCAACCGTGGATACAGGGTTCAATTTAATAGTGCAATAGGTCCGTATAAGGGTGGTTTAAGATTTCATCCGTCAGTAAATCTTGGAATAATAAAATTTCTTGGGTTTGAACAAATATTCAAGAATTCTCTTACTGGATTCAGTATTGGGGGCGGAAAGGGTGGAAGCGATTTTGATCCAAAAGGTAAATCAGATGCAGAAGTCATGAAATTTTGCCAGAGTTTTATGACCGAGCTTTTTAGACATATCGGTCCTAATACAGATGTACCTGCAGGGGATATAGGTACAGGAGCAAGAGAAATAGGTTATATGTTTGGCCAATATAAGAGATTAAAAAATGCATTTGAAGGTGTCCTTACAGGTAAGAGCATAGAATATGGAGGGAGCCTGCTCAGAACTGAAGCTACTGGATATGGTCTTGCGTACTTCATTAACAATATGTTGAAAAAAAAGGGTAAGTTAATAAAAGGAGCAAAAATAGTTATTTCAGGTTCGGGAAATGTTGCCATATATGCGCACCAAAAAATAAAAGAATTGGGCGGTATAGTGGTTGCTATGAGTGATTCAAATGGTTATATTTATGATCCTGAGGGTTTAGATTTAAATGAAATAAAAATAATCAAGGAAATAAATAATAAAAGAATTATAGAATACAAGAATAAATATCCCAATGCCAAATATAACGAAAATTCTAAAGAAATCTGGAAGATTAAATGCGATATTGCGCTTCCGTGTGCTACACAAAATGAAATAAACTCGGAAGATGCTGAAATTCTGATAAATAATGGTTGTTACACAGTTGGTGAAGGAGCCAATATGCCATGTACACCAGAAGCGGTAAAAATATTTTTGGAAAACAGAATATTATATGCTCCCGGGAAAGCTGCAAATGCGGGAGGAGTAGCAGTATCAGCACTGGAAATGTGTCAGAACAGCGTAAGGTTACAGTGGACTGCTGAAGAAGTAGATAAAAAACTAAAAGAAATTATGTCCAATATTTTAAAAAATATCAGCATGACAGCTAAAGAGTATGGAGAAGAGGATAATCTGGTTATGGGAGCTAATATAGCTGGTTTTCTAAAAGTAGCTAATGCAATGATGGCACAGGGGGTTGTTTAAAAAAAAACTGTATTATTTCTTAAATTTATAACTTTTACATCATTTATAAGTTTTTCTGCGAGTTTGTTTGAACATTTTTCAGTACAGCCAAATCTGGTGGCATAAGTTATATCCAATTTCCCCTGATACCCATTACTGCGCAGAATTTGATTATCTTAAGATAATAATAAAATTAAAGAATGTTTTATGGACCAATAAAATATCATTCTACAATTCTGAGTTCTATTATATCTCCATCTGAAATTTTTTTAAGATCAGGAAGACTTTTATCCCCTATTATTTTTCCAATTACTGTTACTGGACTTGCTGCCTGTGGTTTGTCTCCAGTACTGGCAGGAGTTTTTCCGAAGAATATACAGAAAGCATTTCCGGGAGGCCAGTAAGCTACAGAACCTGTATCCAGGATTTCTATACCGTTTTCCAGTTCCGCATATACCGGTATTTGAAAATATATTTCCTCACCCCATCTATTGGCTATGGAGACTATTGGCAAATTTTTTAATATTTCTTGGGAGGCATTTGAATCATTTAACTTAACCGGGAATTCAAGATTTTTAGAAATTATTTTAATATTTTTTTTCATTTATAACACCTGAATTCAATTTCTTTTTATCTACAATAACCATAATATATTTTAAAATAAAAATCCATAAATAATAGAAAGAACTTATAATCAGGCATAAAGTTTTTAAATGAATTAATCCAGTATTTCATATTTGTCTGCTAATCTTGCTATAGTAAGCTTATCTTCACCGAATTTATTTGATATTCTGTCGATGGCTTCAGCCAGATTTTCATCTTCCGACTCATTGGGAGATAGTAGGTTTTCCAGCATGAAAGTTGATTTCAAGGCACTTACTGAAACTCCAATCAATCTAATCTTTTTTCTCTTCAGGTCAAAATTTTTGAGCAGGAGGACGGAAGATCTGTGTATATCAAATATACCGGAAGTATACTTTTTTAAGGTTGTTCTCCTGGTAACAGTTTTAAAATCGGAAAATCTTACTTTAAGAGTGACTGCTTTGCCTTTATATTTCTTTAGACGGAGGTTTCTGGATATTTTTTGCGAAAGGAGGAGAAGTGTTGATCTCAGTATTCCAAAATCATCTACATCCTTGCTGTAGGTTATTTCTCTTCCTATTGATTTGGGCTCCTGGTTTGGTGTTACTTTCCTGTTATCAATTCCGTTTGCCATTTTATGTATAACCCTGCCAGGCTCTCCAAACTTATTTTCAATTATTTCCGGGGGAGCGCTGGCAAGATCGCCTATGGTCTCGATTCCCATTGATTTAAGTTCCTCACCTGTAACTCTCCCCACACCCCATATATAGGATATTGGAAGAAGCTTAACTTTTTCTAAAACTTCTTTAGTATTTTCAAGTACTGTAAGACCATCAGGCTTTCCTATGCTTGAGGCAAGTTTTGCTAAAAACTTATTGGGTCCTATACCGGCAGAAGAGGTTAAGTTGATCTGTTCGTATATCCTGCCCTTTATTTTTTTAGCAATTTCCAATTCGTTTCCAAAAAGTTTCTCACAGCCAGTTATATCCAGAAAAGCTTCATCACAGCCTATAAACTCTACAAGGGGAGTAAACTGAAAGAATATCTCTCTTATCCGTATTGATTCCTTAAGGTATTTTTCCATGTTCACTGGAATGAAAATTCCTTCAGGGCACAGTCTCTTCGCTCTGGTCAGGGGCATTCCTGAATGCAAGCCGTATTTCCTTGCTTCATAAGAGGCAGATGAAATTACTCCTCTATTTAGCGGTCCACCTACTATTAGAGGTTTATTTTTATATTGGCAAGTATCCCTTTGCTCTATTTGTGCAAAGAAAGCGTCCATGTCTATATGTATTATTTTTCTCAAATTTCACAGCCGATTATGGGTTTTATATTTTTACTGGTTGCTTCTTTATAAAATTCAACAGCTCCGCTCATTACATATTTATCGGTAAGGGCAACTGCCTTCATACCGTTTCTTGCAGCCGCGCTGATCAGGCCTTTTATCTTTATAGTCGATTCCATCAAACTGTACTCGCTGTGTACATGCAGATGAGAAAAAAAGCCATTTTATCTAAATTTGTCCGAGAAGACCCCTTGCAAGAGCTATGGGATGAATCGGCCTTACACAAATTGTATTCCTTTTCCATATTTTAAAACCTCTACATTCTTAACGTTTGTATTGACTCCGTCGTCTAACCTTACCCACGTACCGTAATTGAAAACTCCTTTTACTCTTTTTTCTGTATTATCATATCTGACTAAATCATTTGGTTGTAGTTCGTATCTTTTTCTTCTAATTGAAGGTCTGTATCCTTTCCTATTTGTTTGCAATCTTCGATTGTTCCTACGTGTTTGGCTTACTGTAAAAGATGAACATCTTTCTTGTGTTGTTCCACCAGCAATGACGAATGCATCATTAACGTGATTTTTTTCAAGACCAATCTCTATTCTTTTACTTTTAGTAATATAACCATAAGTATGAGATACACTATTCCCTAACTCTTTAAGCCTGTTAACTAACTTCCATCGAACTGTATTCATAAAAGTTTCAGCTTTAAAACCTTTTGGTATCTTAACATTAAGATAAAATTTACCCTTAGATACTTTACTATGACAGGTATTGCAAAGAGCAATAAGATTATCAGGTCTATCTCCACCGGTCTTCCTTGATTCCAGATGATGGACCTCAAGTACAGGGTCTTTTGATTTCCCCTTACAGGCCTGGCAGGTATGATTATCTCTAAAAAGCACATACTCTCTGGTATTCCAGAAATTTTTCTGTACCCCGTTTTGATAACCTTCTCCTTCAATGTCAGGATTCTTAATCTTAGCAATATCAAAGGCGGCTACCTCTACATTAATTTTTGCAATGGGAAGTATTTCTTTAATCTTTCCAATAAGCTTAAAGTAGCTATCGAGTTTGTGCTGAATAGAGGGAGCAAGCCAACCTTTATCCTTTTTTCTATTATCAAATCTTGGCTGTCTATGCCATAATCTACTTCTTCTTGCCCTGCGGTACTGTCTTCTCTCAGAATTAAGTTTAACGATATCACCTCTCAAGATAACTTCTGCGGAAAACAGCTCTTGTTTTCTACTAACAGCAGATAGGCCAACATGACTGTAACCACAATCTACGCCTAGGGCAATATCCTGCTTAGCTTCTCCGGTTGCAGTAGTTAGCTGAATAGTAAATGGACTTCTTCCTACAACCATGGCTTTTCCTTCTTTAAGAAGATGTCTTGCTTTTGCTGGTCTTGCCGGCATCAAAGATTTCCCACGCATGTTTAAAACAGGAACTCGCAAGTCCTGTTCTCTCTTGCCAGAGAGTTGGTTCCCATCGAGGTTGTTAGGGCAGGTTTTTAAGTCATGCTCACCGAGAGTTTCCTCTCTGTTTAAAGACACGACCACAGAGCTACGAACTTGGGAAGCATTCGTAGGTGTGTATGTATTTCTCTCACCTAACTTCTGCATTTTCCTATCACCTTTTTGCCCTCTAATCAACCAATTGATCTCAAACCTCACGGTTCAAGCCCCTTCCGTTAGGGAGGGGTGGTTGACAGATATATATGTTTGAGATTGATCATTTTTATATTACTACCGAACATATGTTTGGTCAATAGAAATTTATAAAATTTATCTTTATCTTATTCCTTATTTTCCAACTATTTTAATCTGACAGAAAAATAAATTATTCCAGTTAATTTATTATAAAATCTCGAGATTTCTACTAATTTTGTTGTTTTTTTGTGTATATTTTAATGAAAAATATTCTCAAACAGGCGGGTTCTAATAATTTTTAGGTTGATTTTTTAAAGTTTTTATATATAATATGGGGCTTTGTATGGTGTTATCAAAAGATGTTTTAATTAAATTATTATTATTTTTGAGAAATACAGTATAAAAGAGGTTAAAAAATATGAAAAAGTACAATATAGCTATAAATATTTTATTCTGGACTCTGGTGGCATTTTTACTATTTATAACTGCATTATCTCTATTTTATAAAAATGATAAAGTGAATTCTATATTACCTGGTCTTTGGGTTGAGGAATCTTTGAAAAAGGAAAAGATAATAATTAAAGAAATTATGGAAGTTGAAAAGGAAGTGGAATGGTATTATTTTATTGCCTCAGGATATAGCGCCAATGATCCTGCGCAGGGTACTAATAATATCACTGCCACAGGTAAAGAAATAAAAGAAGGAATGATTGCTGTAGACACCAGGGTAATACCTCTGGGAACAAAGATTGAAATAAAAAATATGGGAATTTTTAAAGCAGAGGATACAGGGGGGAAAATTAAGGGTAATAGAATAGATATATATTTTGATACAAAAAAAGAAGCAAAGGAATTTGGTAGAAAAGGAGTCTGGATTAAAATAATAGGTAATAGCTATGAATTAGCTGGTTTATTTAAAGACATAAGGCCGTTGAGCAATTAAAAAACTGTTCTTTTATTTTCTATTATTTTTAATGATTTTGCTTAAAATGCTATAGAATTCTCTAGCGTCCTTTTTCTTTATTTTTTCTATTTTAATACTTTCTTTTTTATTGTTTATAGTTAGCGTAGAATAGATCAAGCCTTCTTTCACGTCAACAGAAACGATAAATGGGTAGGTGGCTATAAATTTTTTATCTATGGTTATATTAGAATAAAAAAAGAAGAATAATTTTTTGTCAGTTAAAACCAGGTAACCATTGATTATATTGTCTAAAACACCAGCTGCTATAAATACAGTTTTTTCACCTGGTCCCATAAAAGAAAAATACCCCAAAACCTGTGCCTTTTCATCATTCAATGGAAATTTATTCATATTGATATCTCAAGAATTTTTTATATGAATTTTACTAAATAAAATATAAATAAAAATTTTCTAAAAGGAAAAGTCATAGATATTATATAAAATAACAATTGATAAAAAAAGAAATTCTTTTAAAATATTAGAAAATATGTCACTGATGTTTTGCAATAGTGCACTATTGTACTTTGATTACTTTTATTTTTTAACTGGTTAATATTTGTTTTGCAAAAAAAATGGTAATATAATAATTAGACTGAATTGCATTGAGCGGAAGTAGCTCAGCTGGTAGAGCATCACCTTGCCAAGGTGGGGGTCGCGGGTCCGAGTCCCGTCTTCCGCTCCATTTTTTTTATAAAAAGATTTTATTGTCCTGCGCATACAAAGATATATAATAAATAAAGAATTTTTAAATAAGAAATAAACAAAAAATGATTGAAATAGAATTTAAAAAGATTGGGAAAATTAAAGTAAAAGAAAACTCAAGTATCCTGGAAGCGATGGGCAAGCTTAATGAAAAAATTTCCCGGCAAGCGATAGCAGCTGAATTGACTGGCGGGAAAGATGAAGGATTAGGGGGTAACCTTGTAGATCTTGACTATAAAATTAATGAAGATTCGACCTTCGATATTATTACCCCTGAAAGCGGGGAGAAAGCAAATGATATCTTAAACCATAGCTCTTCTCATATAATGGCTGCAGCCATAAAAAAAGTATTTCCGGATGCAAAGTTTGCTATTGGTCCCGCCATAAAGGAAGGATTTTATTATGATTTCGAAACTAAAAAAAGTGTTGCAATAGGAGACCTTTCTTTAATTGAAAAAGAAATGAAAAAAATAATAAAATCAAACTGCAAATTTGAAAGAAGTGAGATTAGAAAACAGGAAGCGAAAATATTATTTAAGGACAATCCCTATAAAATTGAACTTATAGACGATATTGAAGATAAAAAAGTAAGTGTTTATTATTCCGGCGATTTTGTTGATTTATGCTCGGGACCCCATATCCCATCCACGGGAAAAGTTGGAGCATTTAAACTGTTAAGCATTGCGGGAGCTTACTGGAGAGGCAGTGAGAAAAATAAGATGCTGGTCAGGATATACGGAACTTCATTCTTTAGAAAGGAAGAATTGAAAAATTACCTGGAAAGATTAGAAAAAGCAAAGAGAAGTGATCACAGGAAAATAGGCAAGGATCTGGACTTATTTAGTTTTCACGATGAGGCGCCTGGATTTCCCTTTTTCCATCCGAATGGAATGATATTGAGGAATATCATATTGGATTACTGGAGAGAGGAACATATAAAGGAGGGCTATAGAGAGATAAATACGCCGATTTTGCTCAGTAATGAATTATGGAAGACATCCGGCCATTGGGATAATTACAGAGAAAATATGTATTTTGTAAAAATTGATGAGGAGGATTATGCTATCAAGCCTATGAACTGTCCGGGTACAATTATAGTATATAAATCAAACCAGCACTCATATAAAGAATTGCCGATAAGGATTACCGAGCTGGGGCTGGTGCATAGACATGAGAAGTCCGGGGTTTTACATGGATTGTTTAGAGTAAGGAATTTCACTCAGGATGACGCCCACATATTTTGCACAGAAGGTCAATCAAAAGATGAAGTCTCCAGAATAATAAGTTTAATTGACCGGATGTATAAGGTTTTTGGTTTTGAAAAGTATCATCTGGAGCTTTCGACAAAACCCGACAGGCGGATAGGCACCGATGAGATGTGGGAGAAAGCAGAAAACATATTAAAAGAGGCTGCCGGTAGCAAAGGGCTAGACTATGTAATAAATGAAGGAGAAGGAGTCTTTTATGGCCCCAAGCTTGATTTTCATATTCAGGATTGCCTGGGTAGAACATGGCAGTGCGCCACAATACAGCTGGATTTTGCAATGCCGGAGAAATTTGATATTGAATATGCGGGGGAGGATAATGCAAAACATAGGCCGGTAATGATACACCGAACGGTATTGGGTAGCATTGAAAGATTTATGGGAATACTCCTGGAGCATTATAGCGGAAATTTACCCCCCTGGCTGGCGCCGCAGCAGATTATAATCTTACCGATTTCTGAAAAATTCTATGAGTATGGAGAGAGAATATATAATAGTCTAAAAAATGAAGGCTTCAGAGTAGAAATTGATCATAGAGTGGAATCATTAAACAAAAAGATAAGACAGGCGGAAATGAAAAAAATACCTTATATGATTATAATCGGAAGAAATGAAGAAAAAACGGGGACTATTACCATTAGAAAAAAAATTGGCGGAGACATAAAGGAAATAAAGCCTGGCCATTTTATAAGAGATTTAAAAAAGGTTATAGGAGATAAAGAAAAAGTTTATTAGATAGAGTTTATTTTCCCTTTATTTTTTAAAAGAATGTTCTTATAATTTAATCTAAACACTCTTAGGTGCTAATTCATATATAATAGACTTATAAAATTATTTAGTATTCTATCAAGAGGAGTGTGGAATGACACTGAAGGAAAAGGTAAAGTTATACACCACCAAAACAGCTATAAGGAGTGCACTCAAAATACTTCCTAAAATTTCTGACGAGAGGTGGCTCTCGCTTGTTAAAGGCCGTGTGTACAGGCTAAAGAAGAAAGATGAAAGAGATTTTCTGGAAAATTTGCTTGTAAATCTAAAGAATGCAGCTTCAAGAGTATCTCCTCAGGTTAGGGAAAAAGTAGTTATGAATCTGATAAACAATGCAATGATACAAGGGCAGCCTAAAAGACTTGCTTTCGCCAGGAAATACGGTTTTAATCCTCCTAATCTTTTAGTGGTAAGTCCTACTATGAAATGCAACCTAAAATGCTATGGCTGTTATGCATGGCAGTATTCCAAGAAGGATGAT
>SOKC01000063.1 GCA_004376325.1 Actinomycetota bacterium
TAAAAGGAGTTATTATAACTGCGTTTTTTAATATGTAATTATTTTTTATGTTATAAATTTACCGCTCCAAAATATTATAGATTACTAAATTAATAAGAAAAAATTTAAAAGTAATTTCAAAGCATCTATCTTAGTAGATAGCAACTTCTGTATCAATATCAAACAAGTGAGTTTTATTAACATCAAATTGTAAATTTAGGCTCTCTCCCCTCTTGGGACTAATGTCCTTTTCACTGATTAAACTTATTCTGTTCTTCCCATTTTTTAAGTGAATAATATACTCTGCACCAGCGTCTTCTACTACCTCTACTTCAAAACAAATTTTAGATTCACTCTTTGAAATAGTAATGTTTTCAGGCCTTGCTCCTAAAATATATTCTTTCTTATACCCATAAGTTGCAATTTTATCAAGTTGCTGTTTTGTAAGTGCCATCTCTATTCCATCTGAATAAATAACTCCCCTTTCAATTTTAACATTTACAAAATTCATCATTGGAGACCCAATAAATCCAGCAACAAATAAATTACTCGGGTGATCATAAACCCCATCTGACGATCCTATCTGTTGGATTATACCATCATTCATAACAACTAATCTATCGCTCATTGTCATAGCCTCAAGTTGATCATGTGTTACATAAACAACACTACCTTTTAGATCAGAAAACAAAATTTTTAAATCTGCCCGCATTTGTGTTCGCAATTTTGCATCTAAATTTGAAAGAGGTTCATCAAGTAAAAATAATTTAGGCTTACGAACTATCGCTCTTCCTAATGCCACTCTCTGCCGTTGACCACCAGATAACTCTGCGGGTTTACGATCCAAAAGATTACCTATACCTAAAAAATCAGCAGTTTCTGTTACTCTCTTCTGGATCTCCTTTTTGTCAAATCTTCTAATTTTTAAACCAAAACCTATGTTTTCTCTAACTCTCATATGAGGGTAAAGTGCATAACTCTGAAAAACCATAGCAATATCTCTTTTGCTAGGTGATATATTATTTGAAAAAATGTTATCGATATAAATTTCTCCCTCTGTTGGTTCCTCTAACCCTGCGATGATATTTAACGTGGTACTCTTCCCGCAGCCAGAAGGACCAACAAGTGTAACAAATTCAGCATCATTGACGTTAAAACTAAAATTATTTACTGCTACAATTTTTCCAAACTTCTTTGTTATATTTTTCAAAACTAAATTAGCCATCAAAACTCCTTAAAAACTAATTATTTGGACTTAAAAACTCACTCTTTAACTGCCCCAAACGTCAGGCCTTTAACAATATTCCTCTGAGCAAAAGAAGAAAAAATTATAACGGGTATAGTCATTAATACTCCCAATGCCGTCATCTTGCCCCAAAATAAGTATTTATCTGAAATAAAGCCAGCTATCACAACAGGTAATGTTTTTGCGTTTTCGGATGTGAGTATTGATGCTAACATAAACTCATTCCACGAGTATAAGAACCCGAATATAGCTGTTACAGCTAATCCAGGAAGACTTAACGGAATCACAATTTTTATAAATCTCTGCCAAAAATTACAACCGTCTATAGTCGCCGCCTTTTCAATTTCAGCAGGAAGACTTTGGAAAAACCCTATCATAAGCCAAATTGTAAAAGGCAGGGAAAATGAAACATAACTAATTATTAACCCAATATGGGTATCTACCAGTCTAAATTTACTCAATATTATATAATATGGGATAGCAGTCGTAATTGGGGGAAAAATTCTAATTACTAATACTAAAGCAAGCATCATCCTTCTAAACATTATTGACAAGTAGTGTTTGCTCAATGAATATGCTGCCATTGACCCAAATAATAATGAAAGAAAAATGGTGGATATTGTAATAATCAGGCTATTAAGAAAATACTTTACCAAATTACCTTCCTGTGCCAAAAATAATATGTCAATATAGTTTTTAAACGTAATGTTTACCGGAAAAAATTGGGGTGGATATACATATGAATCTATATCATATTTTAAGGAAGTTATTATTAACCAATACAATGGGAAGATAACAACTATAATGACAATAGTGCATATTATGTACAACAAAACTTTTTCAACTGTGCTTTTTGTTAGACCAAACATTATCTAGCAGTTCCCCTCCTTAAAATTAATCTTATAAAATAAATTTCAATTAATAGAACTATTATAAGAAAAAACCAGGACTGAGCAGCAGCATTTCCAATATCAAAAAATCTCAAACCTTTTTCATAAATTTGAAGAGAAAGAAATTTCGTTGCTGTGCCTGGTCCACCCTGTGTCATCGTATAAACAATATCAAACATTCTCAATGTATCAATAATCCTTAGTAAAAAGGCCACTATAATTGCTGGTTTTAATAATGGTAGAGTAATATGCCAAAAAATTCTCATCCTACCGCAACCATCTACCAGCGCAGCCTTATTCAATTCAGTTGGTATTGACGCAATTCCTGCAGCCAAAATAAAAGCAAATACTGGTAACTGTTGCCAAATTTCTACAACTATTACTGCAGGCAAAGCTTGTTTTGCACTGCCCAACCATATTTGTGGCGGTATACCTAAAAAACTTATAAAAAAGTTTATTACTCCATAAGATGCGTGATAAAGATTTCTCCATAATATCCCAACCACTACAGGTGCTATCATTAAGGGAATAAACATGAAAACCCTAAACACACCTGTTATCCTTAAATTTGCTGACATGACCAAAGCTAAAAATAAACCAATTATGAACTGAAAGAAAATCGCTACTATGGAAAAAATAAACGTGATCCTTAAGCTATTTAAAAAAGCTAAATTATTAAAAATGCTTAAATAATTATTTATTCCTGTAAAAACTGGTTTTGCTCCCGGAATCAGCATGCTATAAGAGAAAAAGCTCATAATAAATGAGTAAACCATCGGGTAAACATACGCAAAAATTAAAAACAAGCCTGATGGTAATAGAAAAATTATTGACCATTTTCTATATCCAGGTAGCATTTTTAATATCCTTTAAGTGAACCTTGGCTAGCACTTCAAAAACATATTCCGATAGGGGGATACATCCCCCTATCGGTACTTTAAAAGTTATTCCATGTATTCAAATTCAGGTGGGGCTTTTTCTATTGCCTCTTCCCACGTTGCAGCAAGTTGGTCAAGAGCTACTTGGGGATCAGTTATCTCTCCGCTCAAATATTTTGATACCATCTCACCTGTTGGAATAAATAGCTCGATCCATTGTGGAACTCTCCAAAAAGCCGGCTTTGCAACATCCAAAGCTTCTTTATAACCTTCAAACCAAGGTTGGGCTGCTTGAACCTCCGGATCATCGTAAATAGATCTTATTGGTGTCTCAAGAGCATATTCGACAGCCCATCTCTTTGAATTTTCTTTATTTGTAAATTCAGCAATAAATTCAAAAGCAGCATCTGGATTTTTAGTGGTTTTAAAAATAGCAAAAGAGTTATCGGTCATATTACCAGTACCGCCTTCAGGATACATGGCGACAGCCCAATTATCACCTATTTTATTTTCAGCAGGGTCTTCAAGAAAAGTTAATACATTACCTGTCCATCCTTCATATGTAGCACATAAACCATTAGCAAATGCCGCACCTGCGTCAGGATTATCCCATCCCAGGACCCCTGGAGGTGTAAAATTATCAATGGTCTCCTTTAGCATCTCCAAAGCTCTTACGCCATTTTCATTATTTATAAGAGGTTTCCAGTCTGGAGTGAGCAATGGATCACCAAGCGACCAAAACCTGGCATAAAACTGCCTTACCGTCTGAACAGGCACCCCAGCTACAGCAAGGCCATATTCTTCAGGAGGATTTGTATTTTCAGCTAAGACTTCTTCATAACCTTCCCATGTAGTTGGATACTCAGGAATCTTCTCAGTATTATAGAAAACTGGTGCAACAACCATTGATGCAGGTATGGTATATCTGGTATCTGGAACATCCCCTACACCTTCTCCATATTTTACGGCAGCCTCGAACCAGTCACTAGTATCATAATTATATTTTTCTATATAGGGATTTAACGGCAATAGGCTCGGCCAATGGGTATAGGAAAATTCTGGATTAGTGTAATATATATCGTATCCTCTTTCGCCTGCTTCTATCGAAGCCATAAGTTTTGGCATTATATTTTCCCAGGCAACTGTCTCTATTGATATTTTTGCACCAGTTTTGTCATAAAATTCTTCAGCAAATTCGTATATTGGCCTTTCGCCACTAGAACCTGCATGAACCATAATTTTTAACTCAACACCTTCATACTTCTTTTCTTCAACAACTGGCTCTTCAGCTTCTTCCTCAACAGGTGCAGCTTCTTCCTCAACAGGTGCAGCTTCTTTCTCAACAGGTGCAGCTTCTTCCTTGCAACCAATACCTAAAAAGACCATAGAAACTGCAAAAATAACAGCTAAAATGCAACTAATTATTCTCTTCATTTCAATCTCCTTTTTTAATTTTTAATAAAACCATATCTTAGGTTTTTAACCCTTCTTTTCTCTATATGTTCACCTCCTCTCAAATAGATTAGTTCTTCCTGTAAATATACTTTTTACTCTACAATACCTAAAGTCTTTATGATTTTTGGAAGAACATTTATAATATTCTCCTGCTCATCTTTTACAGCAGGCAATATACCCAATCTTTCAAGTATTTCTGGAGCATTTGAAATAAACTTGCCATCAATAGAGCCGAATCCCAGGTAAACATCGTCATCAATGATAATTACTGGCGCGATATACTTATGAACTTTCTCAATAAGTTCCAATTTATTATTATCATCTTTTAGGTTTTTTGCTTCAAAATCAATTTTCATTGCCTCCAGATAGGTCTTAGCTATCACACAGTCAAAACAACCTTCATCGTAATATAATATTACCTTCATGATACCTCCTTTAATCTTTTATTCTTCAAAATGGTGCTGAGCAGTACAAAAATATGTTTGCTCTATTTTCGCCATTACCAATTAGAAAATCACCACTTGATCCTGATTTAATGCCTAAAGGTTGGTAAGCAAAGTCATGTACTGGTTGCCAGGCCTGAATAATTCCCATATCTTCAAACCCACGCTCCTTAGAATAACAGAATATTCGTCCCATCCCTCTATCTTTACTTGCGGTTATTCCAAATATTCTGCCGTCTTCTAAGATATCAATATCTCTGATTTCAGAATTCTCATCTGGTCTGCCAAGATTTTTTACTTTCCCATCTTCAATATCATATTCAAATAAATAAGCATCCTGTAAAGTACAGCCAAATATCCTGTTTTCAAACCATATTAAATTACCAGCACAAGCCACGTAATTTCTATTTTTCATACATGGTATCCAAATATCCAGATAATTAATTTTTTTATTTGAGAGTCTCCAAAAATTACCATCCTTTGTTACACCATAAACATTGCCATTTTCTGGATTAAAGCAAATAACTTTAGATAAATTTTTATCATCAACTTTTGATATATATGTAAGTTTGTTTTCCTCAATAGAATATGTATATATATTTCCCTTGTTTGTGAGAAAATATATTAATCCATCAAAATTATTTTTACCTACCGCAAATATAATTTCTTTTTCTAATAAAATATCCTTATATTCAATAGGTGAAAAAGTAAAATGTCCCCACATATGTGAATACATCCTTCTTGCTGTATCTAAATTATGTGTAAATATCCTGGTTGTATCGCTTCCATCAGTAATTATACACACTATATTATCCAACCCATCAAATACTAAAATTCCATTTTTTGCATTTTCAACCTCAACTTTTCCCACATCTTCAATAGTTGAATTACTATCAAATAAAAATATATGACTCTCTTCACCTATTACTAAACCATAAAATATAAAACTTTTTTTATCCCAAACAATGGAGACACAGTTTCCTCTTCTAATATTTGATTCTCTTATACAAGACTTTAAAGGAAAAGCAAAAATCCTTCCTTTTGTAACAATTGGTTTTCCAAACTCTATAGGTTCTTCAAAAAACTTACTTTCCTTCTTTGTTTTATTATCCTTTTCCAACTTATAACCTCCATAAGTTTAATTTTATAAAGACATTGACCACAAGCTCGGCGGAACTGCATCAAAATCTGCCCAGTATAAATTACCATCTATCCCTAAAACACCTTTCCAGACTAATGGTTTAAAGTCCACATCTTTTAGAACCTCAATATACTCCTTCTTACCAGTTCTTGTATCATACGAAGAAACATAACTTCCAACAAATTCTTTAGGACCAAAATAAACTAATTGAATAAAATAGATTACTTCATCTTTTAAGATTAACCCTGCAGGTGCCCCTTTTGTAAATGCATAATTAAGAATTTTATCCTTATTTGATTCTTCTATCCCCAATCCAAGGTCTTCTACTTCCACTCCTTTTTTAGTTGGTTTAAACCGAATAAGGTTGCTGTAGGAATACATTCCTGCATATATCCACTCATCATGTCCAACTACACCATGAGCCATCCAGTTTCTCATACCATCGTTATACTCTGGGTGTAAAAGTTTAGTATCCAGAAAGTCTAATTTCATTTCTTTGGGATCTATACATATAAGCCTTCCATAGTAATCAGTAAAATAAATCTTTCCATCAACATACTTTATAAGTGACAAAATATAGTGCTCTGAAACTCTACCAAAATCCATTATATCTCTACCCTTTATATTCCATGAATATAAATGTGACTTAGGAAAAGTTGCAGCAAAAAATCTCTGGCTATCTTCATCCAAAATCATAACAGATACACCTTCATTTGGAGTAATTATTCCAAAATCCTCTATATTATCAAATTTAGGATTATATCTGTAAAAATGTGCTCCCCTAAAACATCTCCTGTCATCCGTAAACATAGCCCAGGGATCCCACATTCTATCCTTAAGTGGGGGGGTTGTGCAGTGTGTTGAGCCATACATAACACCTTCTCTTGTTGGACAAAGTGATAAATGTATTTTCCCCTGTGGCGCATGAGTGTCACCATACTTTTCACCTGTAACTTCTGCCATGTTTGCAATACTTCTTAACTTTTTTGTTTTTGGATTAAACTGCACCAGTTCTGCAATTCCCCCGGGTGTATGTTCCATACAAGCTCCTATATAAATGTAACCATCCGGGCTTACAGCAATATCCCAGCATGTATCGTGACTTGGACAATTTTCTATAATATATCTTTTAATTGTAGCCATTCTACCTCCCTGTTTGATGTAAGAAATTCAATGAGACCGTTCCCAAATATATTAAAAAAAATTTCAATATAATATTTTATATGATATATTTAATATTATAAGTGCACCTAATTATATGTCAAGAAAATTTTTATAACAGGAAATTTTAACTTGGTATTTACAATGCATAAATTTTAAAAATTTTGTTAATATTAAACAATAAATGAAATTACAAAATTATGAACATAAAAGAAGTAGCAAAATTAGCAGGTTTTTCAAAATCAACAGTTTCAAGGGTTTTAAACGATAGCCCTTTGGTAACAAAAAGTACAAGGAAAAAAGTATTAGATGTCATTGAGAGTGTGGGGTTTTTTCCAAACTACGTGGCCAGAAGCCTTAAAATTAAAGAAACAAAAACTATAGGTGTAATTGTTCCTGATATTGGTAATCCATTTTATTTTGAAGTCCTAAGAGGAATTGAAAAAGTTCTAGATAAAAAAGGCTTCAACATAATGCTATGTAACTCAGAGTATAATGAAAAAAAAGAGTTACGATACATTTCCCTTTTAGCGTCAAAAAAAGTAGATGGTATTATTGTCGCTCCATCTTCGGAAAAATCAAATGGTATAAAGAATCTTTTTACATGGAATATCCCTTTTGTAATTTTTGATATACCCCAGAAAAAACTAAAGACAAACTCAATTTTAGTTGATCATTCTCAATGCTCATATATGGCAACCAAGTATTTAATAGAGAATGGACATAAAAACATAGTTGTTATAGACGCTTTTAGGCCTCCAGGATTTAAATCAAAATTTATTTTGGGTTATTTAAAAGCATTAAATGAATATAACATTCCTATAAACCCAGAGTTTATTCGAGAAGCATTGCCTGATATTGTTGGTGGGTATAGTACTATAAAAAAACTAATTACTCAAAAATTATACTTTACCGGAGTTATTACCATTTGTGATCTGGCAGCAGTCGGGGTATACAAAGCAGCAAATAAATTCAATTTTAAAATCCCTAATGACATATCTGTGGTTGGAAATGACGATATACCCTTAGCAAAATACTTAAATCCTCCCTTAACAACAATTCATCAGCCAAAATATTTACTGGGTTATAAAAGCGCTAAACTATTATTAAGCCAAATTCAAAACAAAAAGCATAATGATATAAAAGTTATGAAGCTTGATGTAAAGTTAATAAAAAGATGTTCTGTCAAAAGGAGGTTAGAAAATGCCGATTAATTTTATGGATAATACCTGGCCTGAACTAAAGGAATATATTGAGTAAAATATGAACCAAAGAAATAAGTAACTCCGCTAGATAGACCAAAAATCACCGCATATCTGAAGTTTATAGTCTTTTACAGATAATTAAATAATGTTCCAAAAGAGCTGGCAAAGAAGACTTGAACTGCAGAAATAGCCGTAGCGATCTTAACTTCTGTGTTAGTTATATATAATAGAATTGGGATAATTAAAACTCCTCCTCCGATTCCCAGAAGTCCTGCTATTACTCCATCAAGAATTCCAATCCTAAAAAACTTCAAATACTCCATAAATTCCTCTCTACTTTTCCCTCACCTTTTCTTCATAGTATTTCTTAATATTTTTCCCATTTTAAATTATAAGGAATATAAGTCAAACTTTTTTAAGCTTTTCCTTAAGCTTTGGTTGTCTTATT
>SOKC01000024.1 GCA_004376325.1 Actinomycetota bacterium
TCTTGACATCTATAATCTGGTTATTATTCTAGCTATAGTAGACAGAATTTGTAAATTTTATTAAATATATTAGTTAAAATGGATAAATATTAACAGTTTATATACTTCTTCCCTTAAGTGGTCTCCACCACTTTTCATTGGCTGCATACCAGTTGACTGTCTTTTTTAGTGCTTCCTCAAAATCATACTGTGTTTCCCATCCCAGGTCCCTCTTTAATTTAGTACAATCCACCGAATATCGCCTGTCATGACCCAATCTGTCTTCTACAGGCTCGATCATTGATTCAGGTTTATCCAGTAGCTTTAGGATTTCCTTTGTAATCCATATATTGGGTTTCTCATTTCCCGCACCAATGTTGTAGATTTCGCCAACCCTTCCCTTATGAAGAACCAGGTCTAATGCACCGCAGTTATCATCCACATAAATCCAGTCCCTTACATTCATACCATCACCGTAAAGAGGCACTTTTATATTATCTATTAAATTAGTCACGAACAGTGGGATTATTTTTTCGGGGTACTGATAGGGACCAAAATTATTGGTAGTTCTGGTAATAATTATTGGTGTTCCAAAAGTCTTAAAAAAAGATCTTACAATCATCTCTGCACCGGCCTTGGAAGCAGAATAGGGGCTGCTGGGCTTCAGTGCATCATCTTCGGCAAAAGAACCGTCTTCTATGGAACCATATACCTCATCAGTGCTTATCTGCAGAAATATTTTGCTATTATATTTTCTGGCTGCTTCCAGCAATACATAGGTCCCGTAAATATCAGTCCGAATAAATACACCCGGGTCTTCTATTGACCTATCAACATGAGATTCAGCTGCAAAATTTGTAATAGCGTCAATGTTTCGTGATTTAAAAATCTCATCTATGATTTTTCTATCAGCAATGTCACCTTTTATAAATTTATAATTGGGATTATCTTCTATATCTCTCAGGTTTTCCAGATTCCCCGCATAAGTCAGTTTATCAAGATTTATTATCCTGTATTCCGGATACTTTCTTGCAATATAATGTATGAAATTGCTACCGATAAATCCTGCCCCACCGGTTATAAGCAGAGTCTTAAAACTTCTATCTACCAATATGTCCTCCTATCCGTCTTTCCTTTCCCAGCAGTAAGGTATATCAGGACTGTGCGGATCCTCTCTGTATTCATCCGGTTCTTTGTAGTTATAAGGTTCAGAAGGAATATTTATACATATTGCCTCATATTCCGTAATACATTTAAAACCATGATAAACATAGGTGGGGATTTGTAGAAGTATTGGGTTATGTACTCCCATAAAGAACTCATTTACCTCTTTATATGTAGGTGAACCCTTCCTGCTGTCATATAAGACCACCTTCATCATTCCTTTTACCACTACCATATTATCTATTTGTTTCTTATGATAGTGCCATCCTTTAACTACTCCGGGATATGCAGTAGTCATATATACCTGCCCGAATTTTATAAAGAGATCATCATCGGAGCGAAGCATCTCCATAAGTCTGCCTCTCTCGTCAGGAATAACCTTAAGCTTTTTTATTTTAACTCCGTCTATCAAAACAAGCCTCCTAAAGCTAGTGCTAATTAATATCCAATACCTGCATACTTAAAACCCATCTTTTGAAGTTTTTGCCTGTCCAGTATATTTCTTCCATCTATAATATTGCAATTGGCCATCAGGTTTTTAATCTTTTTAAAATCTAAATCATAAAACTGGCTCCATTCTGTAACCAGGACCATTAAATTTGCTCCCTTCACTGCCCTGTAAGGGCTGGCTGCCATAATAGCTCCCTTATCCATATTATCCGGATATTCCTTTACGACGGGGTCATAAACCCTTACTTCTGCTCCAAGCTCCAAAAATTTATTAATTATGGTAACAGAAGGCGCTTCCCTGGTATCATTTGTGTTTGGCTTAAAAGACAGGCCTAAAACACCAATAATCTTGTCATCAATGATCCCCAGCATATCCATAGCTTTCTGTATTACTTTAAATCTCTGATGATTATTAACCTGGATTACTGCATTTAAAATGCTAGCTGGCGAGCCGTATTCCTCAGCAGTATAGCTTAATGCTCTGACATCTTTAGGAAAACATGATCCGCCCCATCCAATTCCAGCTTTCATAAATCTGGAGCCAATCCTGCTGTCCAGCCCCATTCCATAAGTCACATCCAGAATATTGGCATCAACTCTTTCACATATATTGGCAATTTCATTAACAAAAGAAATCTTGGTGGCAAGAAAGGCATTAGAAGCATATTTTATAAGCTCTGCACTGGTTGAATCAGTTATCAGAACCGGTATCTTATCTTTTTTATAAGTACTATTTACAGCATAACCAAAGTCCTGGTTTATTATAGGCTCGTAAAGTTTCTTCATTATCTCTATTGCTTTTTTACTTTCAGACCCTATTACAATCCTTTCGGGAAAGAAAGCATCCTTTAC
>SOKC01000044.1 GCA_004376325.1 Actinomycetota bacterium
AATCCTACCATCTAACCCAAGCAGCTATTCCGATTAAAGAACCCAGTGCCAGTAAAATCCTCATTAATTTCCTCATCTTTTTCACCTCCTAAAAAATTTCAAATTATAACTAACTAATTTTCACTCTCATACCAGTTCTTAAAGATTTCAATATATTCTTTAATGTTCTGGTTAAAAATTAAAAGAATTATAATAATTATCAAAATTACAATTATTACTACCGCTATTTTCTCCCAGATAGTAAGCCCGCGCTTTTTATCCTTTTCATCGAGCATTCTTTAATACCTATACCGTTTTTTGTGTTCTGCTTTCTATGAATTCCTCCAGACTATTAGCAGGAATCCTCCAGGAGCTTCTACCTTCCCTTATCTTGAATCCTTTTAATCTTCCTGTTTTCAGTAAATTCCATATATTGTCAACCGATAGTTTTAAAATTTTTGCAATCTGTTCAGCCGTATATAAAACCGGTTCCCTGTAGCCAGTTTTTACTTCTTCTTCACCCAAAAACCCATTTAAGAAAATCTCCAGATCATCTTCTTTGATCCGTATAGCCTTGCCAACTCTTATGGCAGGCAATTTCCTGATCATAACCATCCGGATTATCTCTGATTCGCTAATGCCAACCACCTCTGAAACTTCTTTAATAGTATATAAATTTTTTTCTTCATTCATTTTTAAAAAATAAAATTTCTTAAATTAGACATTCTTGATTGCAAATCCAGAATATCAAAAGAATTACTGCCACTAGCTATCATTTTCCTATCTTCTTCGGGTACGAAAGGTATCCGGTCGCAAACAGGAATATCTAATATACTTTTATATTCATCTATATATGTTTTTTCACTCTGGCCTACTTTATTAAAAATAATTCCCTTCTTTTGACTGGTTGGTAGAAATTTTTGAAAATTTCTTACTCTTGGCGCCAGCTTTACATTCGGAGATAATACTAAAATTGAGGTAGTTGAAAGATTCAACATCTCTAACGAAACATTGTCATACCTGAAAGGAACATCAGATATTATAATATCATAATTGTTTCTGGCAGAATAAATTATGCTGTCCAGCATATCAATATTAAACTTATCACTTTGATAGATAGACAGCGGTGACTGCAGGATATCTATCTTATCATTATCCAGATTTATTATTGATTTATTAAAGCAGTCTTTTCCCTGGGTAATCTTTTCAATAAATATACTTAAATTTGGCGATAGGTTTAAACCAAGATTAATGGTCAAGTCTGATGGGCCCTCACAAAAATTTAAATCTATAATTAATATTTTCCCGTCAACAATGTCTTTTATATACCAGGCAAAATTAAAAACCATACTGGTCTTTCCAACTCCTCCCTGGATTGAGTAAAATGAAATTATCTGTTGAGGTATAAATTTATACCTATCTTCTTCTTTTCTATTTATTTTTAAATTCAAATTATCTATTATCTCCAGTACTCTTTTCAAATCTTCTATATTGTCAATCCTGCCCAGATATATATCCCTGGAGATGGTATTTTTTTTCTTCTCTAAATCAGTAATAAATAGTTCACTTGTGGTATAACGATTTATGTATTCTGCTATTTCTTTATAATTTTTAAATTTTGCTGATAATATCACATATTTTGGCATATATTCTTCTATATGATGCTTGATATAGTTTATATTGCTTAAAACTACTATATTATGATTTTGCAGCTTTATTCTGGGTATATTATTAATTAATTCCTTATCTTTTATTATGACTGAAATTATTTCCATTTTTTATGTAATATTATTATACAATATCTGCAAATTTTATATAAATATATAATAGAATTATAATATTGAATTGTCAATCTATTATTTCAACAGATAGCGTGGTTAATCTCGGTTAATCTATGTTAATGCAATAAAAAGTGCTGATTTCTTGACTATTAATGGGTTAAATCTGAAGAATTAATATATAATGAATTAAATTATAAGATAGTTATAGATAAGTCTGTACTCTGTTCTGCTAAATAAGACATAAACTTGCTTAACTTGAAAGAAGTCTTGAGGTTAAATTTAAATTTTTATCTGATTTTATACTGATCTCTTTGTAAATCGATTTTTCACCAGCAATAATTTTTATATTTTTTTTATGAACACCTGCTTTATCTGAAATAAAATTTATAAGTTCTTTATTAGCTTTCCCTTTCTCCGGGGCAGCCGCCAGTTTTATTTTTATTCTATTCATATAAATTCCATAAACACCGGTAGCAGTAGAATTTGGCTTTACAATTAACTTAATAGTTTCAGTCTTCATCAGTCTTAAAGAAATCATTAATTATATCCGGGTTGGCTATGTCTATTTTCTTCTTAACTCTTTTTGGCTTATATTTTTCTTCTTCCTCTTCTTTT
>SOKC01000094.1 GCA_004376325.1 Actinomycetota bacterium
AATAAAAATATTTTCATTTATTTTTATTGGTGTTGGTATTTTGTTCCTGGTGTATCCTCTGTATACAAATCTTGTAACTGCCAGAAAGGAGACTGCTATACTATCTGCATGGGATGATCAAAAAGAAGTTTTTTTTAAAGAAAAAGAAACAGATGAGGTAATTGAGAATTCAAATACAGTTTCTACAGATATTATTGAAACAGAAGAAAATAAAATTGGAAATGATGAAACATTTGAAGCTACAGATGATCCACGTATGGAGGTTGATAGTATTGATGGAGGGACAGCAAAATATGAAAATTTGACTGCTGAAGATTTTTTTCCATTAAAAATTTCAATACCAAAAATTGAACTTGAATGGATTGCATATGAAGGAACCGAAAGAGAAACTTTAAAAAATGGTCCGGGACATGAGACATTAACACCCTTACCTGGAGATATTGGAAGATGTACTATTTCAGGACACAGGACTACTTATGGTGCACCTTTTAATAGGGTAGATGAATTAGAAGAAGGTGATCTTATTTATCTAGAGACCATTAAAGGTGAATTATTTACTTATATGGTAACCGGGCTAGAAATTGTTAAACCAACGGATGTTTATATACTTGAAGGTTCAGATAAAAAAGAATTATTACTTACAGCCTGTCATCCAAAATTTTCTGCTGTAAATAGGCTGGTTATAATAGCAGAGTTAATAAACATATATCCATTAGGAATGGAATCTTAAGAATGAAAATATAATTTATTGGGTGATTAATGATTTTCTTTTACATTTTATAATTAGAAACACCCCAGTTAGCTTTATAGCTGTCCGGGGTGTTTATCTTAGGCGTCCACTAAGCTTATATTTTGAAAAAATTAAAATTATCTGATAAATAAAACAGTAATCACTCGCTTTCCTCCACCATCTACTACTCCAACACCAATCAGCCTGTAATATGCCTTTAACATATTGTCTCTATGGCTTGATGAGTTCATCCAGGCATTACCAAAAGCTTCAGGGGTGCCACTGCTGGCTGGAGTTGATCGACCCAGATTTTCACCAAAGTTTCTGTATGTAACCCCATACTCGGCAAAGATATGTTTGATATTCTTGCCATCTGGTGTATGGTGAGAAAAGTAGTTTCTGGTTACCATATCCTGAGATCTTAATCTAGCCAGATCAGTTAGCATTTGATTGGGGCTAAGAGCACCCAGACCATTGGATACCCTGATGGTATTGATTATATGTAATATAGCTGCCTCCAGCTCATTTAAATTGACTGGTGTTGCTTCCAGGGAAGCCTGAGGGGCAGCTTTACTTGCAGTAGAGGTGTTAGTGGCTGCTTTTACTTCTGCTATATATTTTGAATGTATTTCTTCTACTTTTTGGTCAAGGTTATCATTTAGGTATGCCAGAACATTTTTAGAATTTACTTTGTTTTCATCTTCCAGGTTTGACTTGCTTTTTATTATGGTAGCTTTAGCAATATGTGTTACCTTATAATTGCTGACACAAGTAAAGCTGCTGTTAAGCCCAGTTACTCTACCCATAAAAGCCAGAGAAGAAGCAACTGCTGTAAGAAGAACAGCTGCAGCTAATATAATTACTATTATTTTAATTTTTGCTTTCATAACTCTTTGCCCATAAAAAAACCACTTAAACATAGAGGCTTAAGTGGCTTTTAAAAAATTTAAATAACTTTTTTGGCAAACAAAAAAGTAATAGCCGGTTGCACCACTGGCTCCTTACATTCCAAGTGCCCAATCCGCGGAATGTAAATCACTGCCTCTATTACTGAAACAAGATTATTTAGTTTTCAATAAAACTCTAATTTTATAATTTGAACTTATATTAATAAATATAACTATATATGTCAAGAAATATTTATAAATTTTTTAAAAATTATTCTAATATAAAATATATTATTAATAAAAGTGAAAAAGTATTAAATATTCTAACAATACATTAATTTTAATATAAGAATCCCAATATTTTGGTATATATTTATTCTGGTGGAGCTCTTGCAGGGTGTTATCTTATTTTTCTAAGATATTTGGTGTCTAAATGAAGTAAAAATAATTAAAAAAAAATTATTTCCCTTAACTATAAAAATAAAAATCTGTATAATTCTATAAATACAATAATAAGAACAGTAAGTAAAAAAATGGAAGAAAGATATAATTATTAGATATATTTAAATCAGTTAGAATTATGGGAAAGGTTACCGGTTAATAAAAAAATTTTTCAGCAGGTTGGATAATATATGACTAAAAAGAACAAAGGAATAATATTTTCGTCAGTTCTAATAGTAATCATGATTATACTG
>SOKC01000043.1 GCA_004376325.1 Actinomycetota bacterium
TTAGTCTAACATGTGATTCAATTTATTTTTTTTAGTTGACAGGTATTTTTTATTGTTTTTATTGGGTGGTATGGTTATGGGTATTCTTTTAGTTACCTTGAGCCCATAGCCTTCCAGACCCACTATTTTTTTTGGGTTGTTGGTCATAAGATGTATGGTAGAGAGACCGAGATCAGAGAGTATCTGCGCCCCTATGCCGTAATCTCTCAGGTCGGCATCAAAGCCCAGGCGGAGATTCGCTTCTACTGTATCCAGGCCTTTTTCCTGAAGTTCATAAGCTTTCATTTTATTGCAGAGCCCTATACCCCTTCCTTCCTGCGCCATATAAAGCAGTACTCCCGAGCCTTCTTCATTTATCTTTTTAAATGCGCTGTCCAGCTGCTCGCCACAGTCACACCTCATAGACCCAAAGGTATCTCCTGTAAGACATTGTGAATGCACTCTAATAAGAACATTCTTTTTGCCTCTGACTTCTCCCTTGACAAAAGCAATATGAGATCCAGACTCTATAAGAGACCTGTAGGTAATGGCCTTAAAATTGCCCCATCTGGTGGGCAGGTTAACTTCGGCAACTTTTTCAATTAACTTTTCCTTTCTTTTTCTATATCTTATAAGTTCTTCAATGGTTATTATTTTAAGTTTGAATTTTTTTGTGATTTTTATTAGATCAGGAAGATGCGCTACCCCGCCATCTTCACCGATAACCTCGCAAATAATCCCGGCAGGATATAAACCTGCTATTTTTGCCAGGTCTACTGCTGCCTCTGTATGACCAGCCCTGGTAAGAATACCTCCATTATGAGAACGAAGGGGGAAGATATGGCCAGGAATGGATATATCTTCGGGTCTTGTATCGGAACTGATAAAAGTTTTTATGGTCTTTACTCTATCCCTGACTGAAATTCCACTGCCGCTTATTGATTTGGCATCTATGGATACAGCCAGGGCTCTCACATTGATGGGGGAGGTTTCGTTCTCATAACTTATCATAGGTATCTTTAGCTGAACCAGTCTTTTTTGCTCGCATGGTAAAAATATTAAGCCCCGGGCATAGGTTGTGAAAAAATTTACTGAGGCAGTAGTTACTTTTTCTGCTGCCTGGAAAAATACTCCTTCATTATGTAGAGACTTATCATCCACAATAATTATTATTTTCCCTTCTCTTATGTCATCTATAGTATCCTCAATGGAACAAAAGAGGTTTTTATTTTTCTTATTTTGTGAATCCATGTTTTTCCAGCTTCTCCTTGAGTATTTTATCTTTTAATTCTTGTGAATTTATATTGCTTATCTGTCTAACCCGCAGGAAATTTACAATATAGCGGGCGAGCATATCCACTTCGATATTGACCACATCACCCGGCTTCCTGCTGGATAGATTTGTATTTTGGTAAGTGTAGGGAATGATAACCACGCTGAAGCTTTCACCTTTAACTTCAGATATGGTAAGGCTGATCCCATCTATAGCTATAGAACCCTTTAGCGCTACAAAATCGCGAATATCAGAAGGCAGTTCCAGTTCAATCAAATAAGAACTGCCAATTCTGGATATTTTTAAAACTTTACCTGTGCAATCCACATGACCGCTTACGAAATGTCCTCCAAGTTTATCATGAGGGGTTAGCGAGTTTTCCAGGTTAACCATATCACCGGCATTAAGATACTTTAAAGAAGTGGTATTTAAAGTACTAAAGGAGATGTCGCAGGTAAAACCTTCACTGGTCCGGCTTTTTACTGTAATACATATTCCATTTACTGATATAGAGTCACCTATATGTAAGTCCCTTAAAATTTTAAGGCATTGAATTTCAATTTCCCTGTCTCTGCCTTTATCTATTATCTTTTTTATTTTACCGGTTTCTTTTATAAGTCCTGTAAACATAAAAACTCTCGTATGTAATTTTTTATCATTTTAAAGGATAGGCGGTAATAGCAATATCACTACCTATCCTTTTTATATTTTCAAATCTTAAATCTATAGAATCCTCTATTTTATTTATCCCAAGGCTTGTAAACATGTTATAATCACTATCTCCTCCTATAATTTTGGGAGCAAAATAAAAAACAAACTTATCGATCAAATTTCTTTTTAAAAAGGATGTAATCAAAGCCGGGCCGCATTCTAAAAGTATGGAAGTTATTTCATATTTTTTATACAGAATTCTAATTATTTTTAAGATATCCAGACCAGTGGATTCTACGATATCTTTATTAACTGGCAGTACATCAATATTATTTTCCTCCAGTTTTTTAATTTTACCCGTGAGTTTGGATTTATTTTTATCTTCTATAAAAACAATGGTTTTTGCAAGGTTAGAAGTCTTTACAATATTGGAACCTAAATTAATCCTGAGGTTGCTGTCAAGAATTACTCTGTAGAATTTTTGACTGCCATAGTTTTTATAGGAGTATTCAATGTTTTTTCTGGGGAAAAGATAGGGATTGTCATTTAAGACGGTATTTATTCCGGTCAATATACAGCCGTATTCTTTTCTGAGATCCTGTACCTGCATTCTTGATCTTTCCGATGTTATCCATCTGGAATCGGAAGATTTTGTAGCTAATTTGCCGTCAATACTTGAAGCAATTTTACAGCAAATAAAAGGGATTCCTGTTTTGATTTGTTTAAAAAAAACTTCATTCTGTTGTTCTATTTTATTCTTTAGAAGACCACTTTTTATTTTTATTCCTGCTTTTTTTAAAAATTCTATTCCTCTGCCATTAACTTTTGGGTTGGGGTCAATACATCCAATGATTATTTTTTTGAATTTATGCTTTACAATCTCATTAACACAGGGAGGTGTTTTTCCCAGGAAAGTGCACGGTTCAAGTGTTACGTACATTGTAGAGCTTTCCAGGGATTGGCTGGAATTATTTATTGCCTCTATTTCAGCATGATGAAGCCCTGCTTGTCTGTGGTAGCCTGATGATAAGATCTTTCCATCTTTTACAATAATCGCTCCAACCATAGGATTGGGGTTGGTATCTCCTCTTCCTCTCTCGGCAAGTTTTATGGCAAGCTCCATATATTTTCTATCTTCTTTGGTAAAATTATGGTTATCTTTTATATTACTCATTTTTTACATATATTTTGCTAAATAAAAAGCCACGGAGAAAATCCATGGCTCAGGTAACAAAATAAGTCAAAAATTTTCTCCTATCCAGACTGTAACTGTCGGTCTTAGAATTTCACTAAGTCAGCCTGCTTTATCAGGCAGGGTTGCGGACTTTAACCGCCGGTAGGGAATTTCATCCATCCTCGAAAATTTATTAGAATTTATAAGTTTTCAAAAAATCTAAAAAATATATATAGAATATACTAAAATTGGATTAAAATGCCAAGTCTTTTCTAAAAAAATTATCAATTCAGACATTGTGGTGTAGTAATTACAATCTAGCTGGTAAACTTAACTAATATTTTCTAAAAGTGGACCGAACCACTACCATTGGACACATTTAAAAGGAATTTAAGATAAGTTAGAATAGACAGAGCAGGATTACAATGAGAAAGGAATAAAGGCAATGGCACTACACAGAAAAAAGTATACGAGAGAATTCAAAATAGATATGGTAGAAAAAGTCCTATCAGGTCAGAGTATGGTAAAGCTAGCAAAAAATAATGAGGTGTCCCCAGGACTTATAGTAAGATGGAAAAGGCAGTATCTGGATGGTAAATTTCATGGAAGCAGTATAAATGATCAAGAACTTAGAAAATTAGAAATAGATGTTAACTCTTATATCCATAACTTTTAATTTTGTTTTAACCTTCCAAAAATTTTTATACCCAGTTTCTACAGGAGCTAGAACAACATTTTGGGTAAAATCAATTTCTACTTTTAAAGAATTTAGCATATTAAGTGGACCTTGATATTTTAATTGTTCAATTTTTATAGTACTATTGGGTTTAAAGGTTTTCATATTTTTTTATTTCTTTATATTAAGAAATTTAATAATTTATCTTATAATCTAGCTGGCATTTATATTCTTTCCTTTACTTTCTTTCATAAACTCTTATTATTAAATTATTACTATCTTCTGCTTTTTTAAAAGAAGTAAGAATTACTTCCGGAGAGTTTATACTAATAAAAGATTTTAAGTCTGGTAGATTGCCACTTCCATTTTTATTAATATATGCAGCAGTTTATTATAATTTTCTTAATCTGCGATTATCTATAATCTCTATCCTTAGAGCAGATTTTTGCAAAAATTCTGGTTAATCACTTCTCTGTGTAACCTTTTCTGCTCCGACTATCAAACTAACTACCTCATCAGTATTCGTCTCCTTAATATTTCTCTCTGCAACTTTTTCTCCCCTGCGCATTATCACCAGTCTGTCAGCAACCGAAAACACATCATAGAGCTGGTGGCTGATTACAATTATTCCAATACCCTGTGATCTTAATAATCTTATAAGGGCTAAAACTTTTTTCTGCTCTGTAACGCCCAATGCCGCAGTGGGTTCATCCATAATAAGTAACTTCGCATTCCAATATATGGAACGGGATATTGCCACTGCCTGTCTCTGGCCGCCCGATAGCGTACGAATTCTATTCCTCAATGATGGGATTTCTATTTCTAGCCTGTCCAATACTTTTTTTGCTTCATCGTGCATATAACTGTTATCCAGGACATTTATGAATTTAAGTACTTTTTTTAATTTCTCACGCCCAAGAAATATATTAGAATATACATTGAGATTTTCAGCCAGTGCGAGATCCTGATAAAGTGTTTCAATAGCAATTGAAATAGCTTTTATTGGGCTGTCAATTATTACTTCTTTCCCCATAAAAAATATCTGACCTCCATCAGGACGATAAACTCCGGAAACCATTTTTATAAGAGTGGATTTTCCAGCTCCATTATCACCCAGAAGTCCGACGACCTCTCCCTCTTTAACTCCCATGCTCATATTATTTACTGCTACAAGTCCGCCGAATCTCTTAGTCAAATTTTTTACTTCAAGCAGGTATTCCATTCCTTCATTCCTCCTTGTGAATTAATTCAGGTGACAATTGATCAATCAGTACTGCAAAAATTAAAATTATACCAACAACTATTAATTTATAGAAAGTTGGGACACCCAACATTCGGAGTCCATTTTCCATTACTAATATAATAAAACATCCTATTAAAGTTTTCCATACCGAACCAATACCGCCATAAAGGCTTGCACCTCCAATTATAACTGCAATAATACCTTCAAGCAAAAACATCGCACCAGCATCTGCCTTTCCAGTTACATATCTAAACACATACATTATTCCTGCAACTGTAGCAAAAAAAGATGACAGCATGTAGATTTTTATTATATGAGTCTTTACATCGATACCGGCCCTGATTGCAGCATCAACATTTCCGCCGATTGCATAGGTGTGCTGTCCAAATTTAGTGCTTTTTAATATGAATGCAAAAATTAATATAAATATAAATGGGATTACAAACACAGTGGGAAGTATCTCAATCAATTGGTCCCCCCGCTGTATTGTGGGGCTGATAAAAAATGATACAGTCTTGCCTGGAACTATATTAATTAAACTCCCATTTCCAATTCTGCCAGCAAGTGCAGGTAAACCTTTTGCATATGTACCTTTTATTAATAGTTCAGAAATACCATGGGTTATGCCAATCATGGAAAATGTAGCAATAAATGGCGGTACTTTTAATCGGGCTATAAGTATTCCATTTACAAATCCTGGTATAATCCCTATGACTAAGGTTATAACTATTCCAACAATTATACTTAATAAATCATTCATACCCAACCCAACGAATGCGGCAATCAATTTTGCCGATACTACGCTTGTAAAGCCCATTACAAAGCCAACAGAAAGGTCAATACCGCCTGTGATTATGACAAATGTCTCTGCCAGGCTGAGAAGAAGAATAAATGGGCTATTAATTAGAATTACTTGAATACCATTAAAAGAAAAGAATCCTGGTGAAATAATACTGAATAGTATTATTTCTAAAAAAAGGAAAATAATTGCCCATCTATATCCCAATTGTAAAAAGAATTTTTGTAAGCCATTTTTTCTAGTTGTTATATTTCCCATTAAATACTTCCTCTCTAGAACAAATCTGGAAATAATTGGTCAATGACTACAGCAACTATCAGGATCAGCCCAACTGCGATAAATCTGAAAAATGGATCCACACCTGATAAATGAAGCCCATTTTCAATAGTTCTTAGGAGAATCACACCGATTACAGACCCAAATATTCTGCCCTTGCCGCCCATAAGGCTTGCCCCTCCTATTACAACAGCCGCAATTGCTATTAGTTCATACATTGCAGTAAATGGCGTAAAATTTCCAATACCCGTCTGGAATACATTAAAAACACCCGCAAGCCCTGCTAAAAAAGAGGATAAAACATATATAATTATGAGATGCTTGTTTGTATTGATTCCAGCTCTGACTGCAGCATCCATGCTGCCACCAATTGCATATGTGTGCTGTCCAAATTTTGTATTTTTTAATATATGCCATAAAATAAAAAGAATAACAAAATTAAACATAAGTGAGTTTGGAATTATCCTGATGAGCTTCCTTAACTCTTCCCCGACTATTCCTTCAGGCCTGTTGAAAAAACTGATAGCTTTGCCAGGGAGTATATAAATCAGATAGCCATTCCCTATAGCAGTAAGATATGGAGGTAAAAATGTCACAGGAAATCCTTCACACATTACGAGAGTTATACCGCTGGCTATTCCACCCATACCAAGGGTTGAAATAAAAGGGGGGACCCTATACTTTGTTACCAGTACTCCATTGATAAGTCCCGGAATAATGCATACAATAAGTCCAACTATGCTGCCAATTGAAATGCTCAATGCAGGGGTAAAATTAGCAGCATGCAGTTCCCGCATTATAGTTGCAGACAGAACTGAAGATAATCCCATCACAAATCCAACAGATAGATCAATGCCTCCAGTGATTATTACAAATGTCTCTGATGATGCGAGAAGTAGATAGATTGTGGAAAGGTGTAATATATTCTGAAAATTTTTAGAACTAAAAAAATTTATTCCAGTAAAGCTGAATATTAAAATTAAAACTAAAACGAATAATAGCGCCCAGTTTCTTGCCAATATACTTAGAAGGCTTTGACTCACACTTAATGTTGAATTTTTATTGTTACTCAATTGGTCCTTCTACCTTGGATGAATTTAATACATGAATTTAATACAGAGGGTTAATATAAATATTAACCCTCTGTATTTTTAAAAACGATATACTACTACAATCCTCTATTTATTGATAAATCCACTGCTGCATTTCAGGATCATCTACATTCTCTTGTGTAAAGAATTCAAACCCTGGTATAATCCTTTTATCAGGCTCTACTCCATTTACTAGGTAATTATAGCCCGCCTCAACTGCAAGTTGACCGACTTCATATGGTTTTTGTGCGAGTACTAGATCAACCTTGCCCTCTTTTAGTGCATTGATCAGATCCGGAGTCGCATCCCATGAAGCAATCTTAACAACACCGGTAAGACCTGCATTTACAACAGCCTGATATGCGCCCTGAGCACTGAACAAGTTTACTCCAAAGACACCTGCGAGATCCGGGTATTTCTGAAGTACTGTCGATGTTTGATCCTGTGCCGTCTGCTGGACATCAAGACACCATTCTTCACCAACTAGGGTCATATCCGGGTATTTAGCTATTCCCTCAGTAAAACCCTCACCCCTAGCAACAACAGATGATGTATCAGGATTGGTGTTCTGAATAACAACCTCTCCTTTTTCTCCAAGCATCTCTGCCATATTATCAGCAACTTGCAATCCGCCTAATTTATTGTCTGTTCCAACATAGGCAAGCGGGAATGAGAAATTGCTCTCTACAGAATAATCACCATCACCTATAAAGCAATCTGCTGTAATGATTTCAATGCCTTGGTCATATAGTTTTTTAAGAGGTGCAATAAGTGCTTCTGTGGAAGTTGGAACACAAATAATAAGATCTATGTCACCCACTGCTGTAGCTGCTTCAAGAATTGGAATCTGTGCTTCCGGGCCCCATGATTTTGCATATTCTGCTTCCAAAAAGTTTACACCAAGTTCTTCAGCCTTCGCCTTAGCGCCCTTTCCCAACATGTACATGAAAGGATCAGCGATTCCTGATACATATAATATGGTGAATTCTTCCTCTGCTTCTTCCTCAACTTCCTCAACTGCTGCTTCTTCAGCTTTACAGCCGTATAA
>SOKC01000084.1 GCA_004376325.1 Actinomycetota bacterium
ATAGTAATTGCATAAATACATAAATATGATAATATATAAAATAATTTTATATAACCTGCATCAGGTAAAAATTGTATAGTACATCAATTAAAAACTGGCCCGAGCTTGAAAGACCCAGGGAAAAACTTATAAAAAAGGGACCTGAATATCTTTCTGATTGTGAGCTTCTGGCGATAATACTAAGGACAGGAATTGGAAGCAGTAAAGAAAAGTTCTCTGCTCTTGATCTGGCTAAGAAAATACTGGCTGAATACGGCAGCTTAAAAAATCTACTGAACCTGTCGCTGTCGGAGTTTTTAAAAATTAATGGTATTGGAAGAGCAAAGACAGCTCAGGTAATGGCTGCACTTGAGCTGGGAAAGAGGGCTATCTCCGAGAGAAATGGAAATAATACAAGTTTCAGGTGCAGTGAAGAGGTGGCAAATTATTATATCCCTCTACTTAAAGATTTAAAAAAGGAACAGTTTCGGATCCTTCTTCTGGATATAAAAAATAAGATAATAAAAGAAGTTTTAATCTCGCAGGGATCCTTGACGTCTTCAATAGTGCATCCGAGAGAAGTAATAAAGCCGGTAATTAAAGAGTCAGCAGCTTCGGTTATATTTATACACAATCATCCAAGTGGTGATCCGGAACCTTCTACGGATGATATTGAGATAACCGATAGATTATGCAAATCCTGTAATATCCTGGGAATAAGTGTCCTCGATCATATTATTGTTGCTGAAGGCGGATATTTCAGCTTTAAACAAAAGCAGCTGATTTAAATAAGGTTAGAATAAAAGAATTCAGATAAGAATATTTTTAAGCATAATCAAGGATACGTACCTTACTAGGAAAATTAAAAAGAACATGGGTGCAATGTTTGTATCACTTGCTAAGACCTATGCTGTAAAAAATAATATAAATCTTAATTTCAAGTAATCCCGCTTCAGAATATAAATTTTAAACAAAAAGGGTAAATATGATATTATTAATGAAAGATGTTAACAAGCCAAAAGAGTGTAATTTAGAAATGGTTAATAGAAGACGGGATAAAAACTATATTAGAAAAGGCATAAGAATTAGCCCAAAGCGTATTGTTATATGTGACTTTTTAGATTTTTATTCTGGATATAAAGGAAAAAATAAGTTTAAATTTTATAACGATTTATTTAACTATTCTCTGAAAAAAATATCCAGTGATATTGGCTATAAATTTAAAAAATCTCCTGCATCTAGCTTCGGAATTGTAAGATCGTTCTTTTTAGATAAGAAGACCTATAATTTACTCCATGCAATATACAAAAGGTCACAAGAATTATATAAAGCACTGTATGATGATTATCTATGGGGAATCTTACTGAGCTAATATTATATATTTATATTACTGACAATGTGGATAAAAAGATTCTTGATGTATTTAAATTTGACTTTGGCATTAAGAAAATAACTTAGAAGAAATGTATTTTCCTTGGGAAAATAAGCTTTTTATAACTAGATTGATAAGACCTTCTATTAAAGAAATTTGTGGTATAATAAGATAGAATATCAAAATATCAAATAGACAAGTGAGGATGTAAAAGTCAATGAAAGCAATAGACATGACACCTATTATAAAAAAGTATCAAGGTTACTTTGTAGCATTGAGCTATGATAGAAAAAAGGTATTAGGTAAAGGTCATACCCCCGAGGAAGCACTTAAGGAGGCAAATAAGAAGGGATACAAAGACCCAATACTGACAAAGATTCCCAATGAAAACAGGAGCTATCTGTTGTGAAGCAGATAAAATTCCCATATCTTAAATATATAGTAACACCACCAACCAAAAAGCCACCCCAATATATCTATCGACCCGTTATTCCTGTAAAGTTATTTTTAGATAAGAAGGCAGTAACATTTGATGCTTTGGTTGATTCTGGAGCAGATGAATGCACTTTTCCTGCATGGATTGCTAAAATGTTAGGACACAACGTCTATAAAGGGGAACAGAAAATTTTTTCAGGCATTGGTGGATCAGTGTTAGCATATCTCCATAAAACACATATAGCATTGGATGGAATTGAATTTGCGTCAGATGTGTATTACTCACATGAATGGGATGATATGCCGTTTGGTCTTTTAGGTCAGGCTGGTTTCTTTTCTCATTTTGATATTCATTTCAACTATATGGAAAAGGAAATCTTATTAGAATACCATTCTTAAGTTTTGCATAGGATATAAAAACTTTCTTGAGAGTACCACTTTTATATCACCGGTGCTGTTCTCACAGGATGACAGTGGACTATTTT
>SOKC01000071.1 GCA_004376325.1 Actinomycetota bacterium
GATGGATTTATTGATCTTAAAACTGCAGTTTCTACCGTGGTAGTCTCTGCAGGCGGGCTAGCTGCGGCAATCTACAAGGTAAAGAGTTATTTCAAAGCAAAAGTTATTGCACTGATGGGGATAATCTGCGCATTAATCTTTGCCCTGCAGATGCTTAACTTTACAATACCGGGAGGCACTTCCGGACATCTTCTGGGTGGAGCTCTTGCAGCGATAGTACTGGGACCTAATGCAGGTGCCATAGTTATAGCAGTGGTGCTGATCGTACAGGCATTCGTCTTTATGGACGGGGGAGTGGTAGCATTAGGGGCAAATATTTTTAATATGGCTATTGTTGGAGTTTATGTTTCTTATTTAATTTACTGGTTGATTGGCAGAATATCAAAAAAAGGGATTGCCTTTTTTATTTCTGTTGCTGTGGCCTCATGGCTTTCGGTGGTAATTGCCTCTTTCTTTGCAGCACTTGAACTTGGGATTTCAGGCACTTATGCTCTGGGAATCACTTTAAAGGTAATGGTTGGAGTCCACATGATAATAGGGATTGGAGAGGCAGTAATTACAGTTGCAGTGATTACCTTTATAAATAAAATAAGACCGGATCTTATTTTAACCAGGGAAAGGAGCCTCCAGTGATAGATAGAAGAGATTATACATTTATATTGGTGGGAATAATTGCAGCTTTAATAATTGCCATGTTTGTGTCAGTCTTTGCATCATCTTTTCCTGATGGGCTGGAAAAGGTCGCTGAAAATCTTGGATTTATAGATAAAGCTGAAGAAATAGTTCCGGAAAGTATTTTCCTGATTCCTGATTATGTTTTTGGTGCTGTGGATAATGAGCTGTGGCAGACATCTCTGGCCGGAATGGCCGGTGTACTTATCATTCTGGCTGTTTTTGGAGTTGTGTACCTGATTTATAAGGCAGTGGGCAAAAAGGAATAGTTTTTTTACAAATTTAAAAAATAGGACAGGAGTTTAACTCTATTGAGCAGTATTTTAAACATTAGAAGCAAATTAATAATAACCCTGGTAAATATCTTTTTTATTGTCAGTGTAGCTAGAGGCAGGTATTTAATATTTGCCTTTTATTTTCTAGCCACCCTTATTGTTGTATTCTTATTTAAGCCTGATTTTAAGCAGCTGGTAAAGAGAGTGTCTCTAGTATTTTTATACCCTTTTTTTATCTCTATCTTTATTCCATTTGCAAATGAAGGTGCTGCTTTAGCAAAAATCGATTTAAAGATATTTACTTTAGCTGTGACCGATAATGGTCTTGCTATCTTTGCAACTGTGCTTATAAAATCTTTTCTCTCAATAATGCTTTTGGCTTCACTTATTGTATCCACAGATGAAATAGAGCTTTTGTACGGTCTTAGAAAAATACATTTACCAAAAGTAATTGTTTCAATAATTTTTTTAATGTATAGATATATATTTTTGATAGTAGAAGAATCCAGAACCGGCCAGCAGGCCATAAAAAGCAGGGTATTTCAAAAGTCATACTGTACTGTAAATAGGAGGCTCACAAATGTTATGGGTAACTTATTTATAAAGTCATTAGACAGGGCAGAGAATGTTTACAGGTCTATGGAAAGCAGGGGTTTTGATGGAAATTTTTATATTATGGAAAAGGAAAACGCAAAAGGAAGTTTAAACATTGCCCTGCTTTTAATCTTTATCCTGACTCCGGCATCTATAAAAGTTATTGAACTGATTAATGTCATATAATATACATCAAAGATTAATTTAAAACTTACCAGGTATAACATATTAAGAAGCATAAATTTTATTGATAAAATCCATGTTTTAAATTAATATCAAACAGCAATAAATTTAAAAAACTTTTTTATTTTAATTTAAATGAATAACCAAAAAATAATTGAAGTTAAAAATCTATATTATAAGTATCTTACCAGCAGAAGGTTGGATGGAGGTTTTAGCAGTTACAGGGAAGTGTTAAAAGGCATCAATTTTTCTGTCGGAAGGGGAGAAAAATTATCTATAATCGGTCCCAATGGCGCCGGAAAATCAACTTTAATGCTGAATATTGCCGGTCTTATAGATGGAAAGTACCGCAATGGTGAAATATTTATATATGGTAAGAGGTTAAATGAAAAAAATATTTATGATATCAGAGAAAAGATAGGATTTGTATTTCAGGATCCGAATGACCAATTGTTTTCAACAAAAGTTTTTGATGATGTATCCTTTGGACTCATAAATTATTTAAATAAAAAGAAGGACAGGCGGGCTAAAAACAG
>SOKC01000005.1 GCA_004376325.1 Actinomycetota bacterium
CCTCTGTCTGTGGCATCAGCCAGGCATCCAGGTCTTAGTCCATCTCCAAGGCTTAAAGTTACATCGTATTTTTTGGCTATTTCCAGCAGTCTATCATAATTTTCAAAGAGTGGGTTTTCTTTTTTATTATATATCATCCACTCAACCAGAAAAGCACCACCTCTACTTACAATATCTAAAACTCTGCCCTGGTTTCTTAGCCTATTAATAGCTTCTCTTGTTACACCGCAATGTACTGTCATAAAGTCAACGCCATCTTCTGCCTGTTTTTCGATTACATCAAAGATATAATCTTCAGTCATGTTTACGATACCCTTCCTTTTTGCAAATTCAATAGCGGCCTGGTAAATAGGAACTGTTCCTACGGGTACAGGGGATTTGTCTATAATAGCTCTTCTTATTTTATCAATATCTCCACCAATGCTTAAATCCATAACAGTGTCAGTCCCGGCTTTAATGGCTACATCTAATTTTTCTATTTCTTTTTCCAGGCTAACATGTTCTGGGGATGTTCCTATGTTTGCATTAACTTTTGTTCTTAAACCCCTTCCAATTCCTGATAATACTTCAAGAGATTTGTGTTTTTTATTATAAGGAATAACAATAACACCTTCTGCTATGCTCTTTCTTATATATTCAGAATCAACCCCTTCTTTTTTTGCTATAATTTTCATTTCTTTTGTTATTTTGCCGGACCCGGCTTTACTTAATAGAGTCACTTGTAATAACCTCCCTGAATTTTTTACATTCTTTTTCCACGTTGTCTTTAGTAACTATGGCTGAAATTGCTGCAATAAATCTTGCGCCTGCTTCTATTACACTTCCAATATTATTTTCATTTATTCCGCCAATAGCTACAAAAGGAATCTTTATTGCTTTCTTTACATCTTTTATTAACTTAAGTCCTGCTGGTCTTCCAGCGTCCAGTTTAGTTTTTGTCTCAAAAATTGGACTTACTCCTACATAATCTGCGCCAATCCTTTCGGCTTCTACTGCTTCTCTGATATTATGTACAGTTAATCCAATAATTTTTTTAGTTCCAAGTATTTTTCTGGCAATGCTGTAGGTCATATCTTTATTACCCAGGTGGACTCCATCAGCATCTACTGCTAAAACAATGTCAACTCTATCATTTATTATAAATAGAACGTTATTTTTTTTACAAAGTTCACCTATTTCTTTTGCCTCTTTTATCATATCTCCTGTACTTTCTCCTTTTTCTCTATATTGAATTATTTTAACGCCCGCTCGTATAGCGGACTTAACATCTTCCAGGATAGTTTTTCTGGTTAGTCTGGAGTCAGTTATAAAGTATAAATCCATATCTTCTAGCTTTTCTGTCATTTATTCCCTTTTCTCTATTTTTATCATTTCTTCTATTTTGTTTTTATCAAGGTTAAAAATTTCATCAAAGAAAATAGTTTTATAAGAAGCCGGACCTTTAGCTGTTTTTGCTGCCAGTTCACCAGCTATACCAATAAAAGAAAGAGCATTTGTAGAAGCTAGCGCATAATCTTTTTCGACAGCGGCAAATGTTCCTATTACTGAAGCAGCCATACAGCCTGAACCAACAAAACTGCCCATCATATCGTGACCATTTTTACAAATATAGGTATCTTTTCCATTTGATATAATGTCTTCCTTTCCAGTTATCACCACGGTTAGATTTCTTTTACTTGCTAATTTTTTTGATATTTCTACCAGATTTCCTTTTACTGATATTGCTTCTACTCCTTTTGTTTCTGCCTCTGCTCCGGCTATTGTTCCAATCTCTGAAGAGTTTCCCTTTAGAACTGAAATTTTTACTTTTTCTAAAATTTCTGCTGCTTTATTTGTTCTTAAATCTGTTGCGCCAGCCCCAACTGCATCCAGGATTACAGGAATGTTTTTTTCATTTGCTTTTTTACCTGCTAAAATCATTGATTCTGCTAAATCTACTGTCAGGGTTCCAATATTTAAAACAAGAGCGCTGGATATGGAAGTCATTTGCTCAACTTCTTCTATTGCGTGCGCCATAACAGGTAAGGCACCTATGGCTCTTACTATGTTCGCACAATCATAAATCGTTACCCAGTTTGTTATATGGTGCACTAGCGGTCTTTGTTCTTTTATTTTCCTTAAAGTCTCTGATATGCTCATAAAATTTCCCTTCTTGCTCAGATTTGTTCGTCTTGTTATTGGGTTAAATTGATGTATCTTATAAAACTTGCATTTTTTTCTTTCTT
>SOKC01000097.1 GCA_004376325.1 Actinomycetota bacterium
TTATAAATGAGAAGGATATAAAGGTATAAGCTATGTATAAAAAAGTTGACAGCAAAGTAGATCTGGTCAAACTGGAAGAAAAAATTCTAGATTTCTGGAAGAAGAATGATATTTTTAAAAAAAGCCTGAAAAAATCTGAAGGCTATAAAAAGTTTGTATTCTACGAAGGGCCTCCGACTGCTAACGGAGCTCCGGGAGTACATCATGTCCTGTCGCGTGTTTATAAGGATATTTTTCCCAGATATAAGACTATGAAGGGTTACCATGTGCCCAGAAAGGCCGGCTGGGATACACATGGGCTGCCGGTGGAACTGGAGATGGAAAAAGAGCTGAACATTAATTCCAAAAAAGAAATAGAGGAAATCGGCATTGAAAAATTTAATAAGCTCTGCGGGCAAAGTGTTATGAGATATGAGGAAGAGTGGAAGAAACTTACCGAGCGCATAGGATTCTGGCTGGATATGGATAATGCTTATTTCACCTTTAAAAATGACTATATTGAAACCGTATGGTGGATATTGAAAACTATATGGGATAAAAATTTATTATATCAGGACTATAAAATTGTCCCTTACTGTCCGCGGTGCGGAACGGCGCTTTCATCTCATGAAGTAGCCCTGGGTTATAGAGAAGTGGAGGACTATTCGGTTATAGTAAAATTCCCTCATGCCGAAAAGAAAAATACATATTTTCTGGTATGGACTACAACTCCATGGACTTTAATTTCCAATGTGGCCGGTGCGGTAAATAAGACTTGCGATTATGTAGAAGTGGAGTATAAGGGAGAAAATCTGATACTGGTAAAAAATTTGCTTGCAGAAGTTTTTGGAGAGAATGCTGACTGCAGGGTTATCGGCAATTTTAAAGGCAAAAGTCTTGTTTCTTCCCATTACAGGCCGCTTTATGATTACACGAATGGTAACGGTAATGCTTTCAGTATCATAGGCGGTGATTTTGTATCTACTGAAGAGGGGACTGGAATTGTTCATATAGCGCCCGCCTTTGGTGAAGATGATATGAATGCAGGAAAGGAAAACGACCTGCCGGTAGTACAGATGGTCGATGAAGAGGGTAAGTTCAAGGAAAGGGTTGAAAAATTTTCCCGTATGCCCATAGAGGAAGCTAACCCGGAAATAATAAAGGACTTAAAGGAAAGAGGCCTTCTTTTTAGTATTAAAAAAGTAAAACACTCCTATCCCTTCTGCTGGAGATGTGAAAGCAGGTTGATATATTATGCCAGGAAGAGCTGGTATATAAAAACCTCCCGGATAAAGGATGATCTTTTAAAATCCAATGAAGAAGTTAACTGGTATCCCCAGTATATAAAATATGGAAGGTTTGGAAACTGGCTGGAAAACAATGTTGACTGGGCTCTTACCAGGGAAAGATACTGGGGCACACCACTTCCGGTATGGGTGGATGATAATGGTCATAAAATCTGTATAGGCAGTGTTGCCCAGCTCAGGAAAATGGCAGTAGATATGCCTCGCGATCTGGATCTGCACCGACCCTATGTGGATAATATTATTATAAAATGTAAAAAGTGCGGCAAGGATATGAGAAGGGTACCTGAAGTAATAGATGTGTGGTTTGATTCTGGTTCAATGCCTTATGCGCAATACCACTATCCTTTTGAAAATGTGGAGTTGTTTGAGGATAATTTCCCTGCTGATTTTATAGGTGAGGCAATAGACCAGACCAGGGGATGGTTTTATACGCTTCTTGCTATCTCTACACTCCTGTTTAAAAAGTCGTGCTTTAAAAATGTACTCTGCCTTGGTCTTATAAATGATGAAAGTGGGCAGAAAATGTCCAAGTCCAGGGGCAACGTGGTAAATCCGTGGGATGTTTTAAACAAGCAGGGAGCTGACGCCCTGAGATGGTATTTCTTTACCGGTGTGTCACCATGGCTGTCCAAAAATTTCTCCATAAGAGCCATTGATGAAGTAATAAGGAAATTTATACTTACTCTATGGAATACTTATTCTTTCTTTGTAATTTATGCCAATATAGATAATTTTAATCCTTATGATTATGATCTTGAAGTAGGCGACAGATTTGAGATTGACAGGTGGATAATATCCGAGCTCAACCTGACCTTAAAAAAAGTAAATGAGCTTATGGATGATTTCAATGTTACTGAAAGCGGCAGGCTGATACAGAATTTTGTTGAGGTTCTTTCTAACTGGTATGTTAGAAGAAGCAGGAGAAGGTTCTGGAAGAGTGAAGAAGATAAAGACAAGATAAGCGCCTACAGTACCCTGCATGAATGCCTGGTGACTATTTCCAGGATGTGCGCTCCTTTTATACCTTTCCTGAGCGAAGAAATCTATAAGAATCTAACCGGAAGCCTTGGAAGAGGGGAAGAAAGTGTACATCTGGAAAGATACCCGGCTGCAGATGAGAGCCTGATAGATGAAGAGCTCAGTTTTAAAATGGATACAGCAAGAAAAATAGTAGGCCTGGGAAGAGCGGTCAGAAGTAAGGTCAATATAAAAATCAGGCAGCCGGTTGAAAAGGTATTGATATATTTTGACGGTGACACCGGTAAAAAAGAGGCTATAAACCATTTTAAGGATATCATAATCAGTGAACTTAATGTTAAAGAATTAGAGTTTGCCGGAGAACTTGATGAACTGGTATCCTATGATATAAAGCCAAACCTTTCTGTGCTGGGTAAAAAATATGGTTCTCTGGTGCCAAAAATAAGAGATGCACTGTTTTCTGAAAGTTCAGTCCGGATTGCGCTTAAGGTTAAAAATGATAAAAATGTAAGTTTAGTTGTAGAGGGCAGAAAAATTGAGCTCTTGCCCGAAGAGATTCTGGTTGATATAAAAAACAAAGAGGGTTTTGGAGTGGAAAGTGATGGAGAATTTACGGTAGGGCTTCCTACTGCTATAGCAGGAGAGCTCCTGGAGGAAGGATTCTGCAGGGAACTGGTGCACCAGATACAGAACTTGAGAAAGGAAGCAGGATTTGAAATAGAAAATACAATAGATACAGCTATTGAGTCGGCAGTAAAGGAAGATGTTTTAAATAAGTTCAAAAACTATATAATGAAGGAGACATTAAGTAAATCTTTGAGTTCTGAATTTAAAGAAGATATGTTTGTAAAGGAAGTCAAGGTAAATGATGAAAAAATTAAAATTGGCATAAAAGTAGTGGGGAGTATTGTATAAATGTTAAGCAGGGGAAGCAGAAATGTACTTATGAATGTATATTTTTTAATAGCTGCTGTCTGTGTTATGATTTCTGACCAGATAACCAAATATATAATAGTACAGAAACTACCAGAAAATAGCTCTATAGAAATAATTCCAAATTTTTTTTATATAACCCATGTCAAAAATAGCGGCGCAGCCTTTGGATTATTCCAGGACAGCATCAGGATTTTAACAATTATATCAATTGTAGCTATTGTCTTGATAATTATATTAAAGATAATACTTAAGCTTAATTATGCTTTTTATAATGTATCCCTGGGCTTCATATTAGGCGGGGCACTGGGAAATCTTATTGATAGATATTTTGTAGGGGAGGTTACTGATTTTATTAATTTTACATTCTGGCCTGTATTTAATATAGCAGACAGCTTTCTTATAATTGGTTTTTGCCTTATTATAATACTAATACTTAGAGAATATTTTAAAAAGGGAAAGACTCAAGGGAGTTGATTAAGAAAGAAGCCAACGTTTTAAGTTTTACAGTAGATGCTGGAAGTTCAGGACAGAGAATTGATAAATTTCTAACAGATAGGATAGAAAAAACATCAAGAAGCCATATTCAGAATATAATCAGAAGAGATAAGGTAAAAGTAAACGGTAAAGTTGTAAACAAGCACTACAAGTTGGTTAAAAATGACAGGGTTACTATTGAAGGCTTTAAAGAAGGTGGTCCCTATACTGAAATAACACCTCAAAAAATAAATCTAAGGGTAGTTTATGAAGACCAGTATTTGCTGGTGATATCAAAAAAACCGGGTATGCTTACCCATCCGGTTCCGGGCTTCAGTAAAGATACAATTGTCAATGCTCTTCTCTATCATTACCATAAGCTCTCGAATCTATCCGGAAGAGACAGGGCTGGAATTGTGCACCGGCTGGATAAGGATACTTCAGGTCTGCTTATAGTAGCAAGGGATGATAATACCCACAGGCTGCTGTCGGAAAAGTTCAAGGAAAGAGAAATTAAAAAAACCTATACTGCGCTGGTATGGGGTAGTTTTTCCGAAAGAAAAGGTGAGATAATTCTTCCCATTGGCCGCTCCAGAATGGATAGGAAAAAAATGAGTATATCTATTGACAGGGGTAGAGATGCTGTAACAAGATTTGAGGTTAAAGAAGAATTCGAAAACTCTACACTGCTGGATATTCATCCGGAAACAGGAAGAACACATCAAGTAAGAGTGCACTTAAGTTATATTGGTCATCCTATAATAGGAGACGGGATATACGGCAGCAGCAAGTCAAAAAAAATGGCAGAAGAGTTAGGAATGGGGAGACAATTTTTACATGCAAAAAGATTGGAATTTACCCATCCTGTAACCGGAAAACAAATAGTGCTTGAAGATAAGCTTTCAGATGATTTGTTAAGGTGCCTCAAAATTTTAAGGAGGAGAGTCAAAATGGCAGATTAACATGTTATTTTAAGTTTTTATGTTAATAAACATTTTTTAAAAAGGAGATAGTAAATTGGCAAATTTAAGAAGAGTGGTATTGGATGTATTAAAACCTCATTTACCAAATGTGATAGAGCTCTCATCCCAGCTCGCAGACCTTGCGGGAGTAGATGGGGTGGATATATCCCTGATAGAGATGGATCAAAAGGTGGAGAATGTAAAGATCACCTGTGAAGGTGATTCCATAGATTACGAAAAGGTAGAACAGATTATAAAAAAGAGTGGCGGTTCCATTCATAGTCTGGACAAAGTATCAGTAGGCACCAGCCTGATTGAGGAGGCAATCACTCACCAGGACTAAGTTGATCTTATCTCCTGTCTCATAAATATAATGTAGGATATTGCAAAGCAGATAATTGCCAGCGCAACAATGACTACCAGCTGCGGCCATACCTGGATCAAGCTCTGGCCCAGGGATAGTGGATTTTGTGGTGGTGTCTGAACAATATTAAGAAGTGTAGGCTGGAACAGTCTAGCAGTGGGAACAAGCAGTATGGCTATTGATTCTGCAAATAGAGTAGAAGGCGAGATTCTCAAGATACCCTGCCCAATATTAAAATTCCGTATCTGATCAGCCACAGAGGCATTTTCCAGCGGAGCGATACCGTTAGCTATGGCATTGGCAATTATTGGAAGGAAAAACATAAGAAATATCCATATAGCAATGGCAGTGAGTATGGATGCAGCGGTTTTCTCCATAATAACCGAAAATAATATAGAAAGTCCCATCCAGAATCCGCCATAGAAAATACAGATAAATATAAAGAAAAATATTCTCAAGATTTCTTCCGAGGTTGGTGGTACACCAATTGAGAAAAGGCCAATGCCTGAAATTATAAATACTATGCTTGCTATGATGATACTTAGAGTGGTGATACCGGCCAGAAATTTACCATTTATGACACTGTCCCTGTAAATTGGCTGGGATAGAAGCCTGCTCAGATTGCCGCTGTTTTTCTCACTGTTTATAGCATCGAAACCAAAGATTATTCCTATTATAGGTATGAAAAAGCTTATAAAGGTTATAAAAGAGGGGAGCACATCTCCTCCAGTGGTGAACAGGTATAAGAATACATATTTGCCCAGGCCGCTTGCTGATTCCCTTATATTTTGAAGTGCAACATAGGTTGATGATAGCCCCGCAATATATATAAGTGCTAAAAGGACTAAAAACTTATTGCTGCTAAAATGATCGGTAAGCTCTTTTCTGTATATGGTTAAAATGCTTCTCATTTTACTCCTCTTTGAAATATTTTAGATAAATCTCTTCCAGTGCGTCCTGTTTCATATCCATCCTGGTCATAAGTATGTCTTCAGCGGCAATGAGCCTGGATATATCCTGCCTTATGTCTTTGTCGCATATTACCTGCAACTGGTTGTCAACCTTATTTACATTTACAACTTTATCTAATTTTTTTAACTTTTCTATTAGGCCGTCCGTTACTTTTTCCAGCTCCAGCTCTATTCTGTATTTTCCTCCGCCAAAAAGATTTCTTCCCAGGTTTTCAACGGTTCCTTCGCCGATTAGTTTGCCCCTGGATAATATGCCCACTCTGGGGCATACTTTCTGCATAAGGTTTAGTTGATGGGATGACAGAAGGAAGGTAATATTTTTTTGCTTGTTCAGGTCCAGAATGGTTTGCAGTATATGATTTGCTACCTTAAGATCAAGACCTTCTGTTGGCTCATCAAAAAAGACAAGCCGGGGATCTTTTATAAGTACATCTGCAATCCCCAGTCTTTGTTTCATTCCCTTGGAAAATGTTTTAACCAGTTGATTTTTATTTTTAGTCAGTTCTACTATTTCCAGTACCTCATCAATTTTTTTAGGGATCTCCCTGTAGGGAATGTTATTCAGCTCTGCAGTGTAGGTAAGGTTACCTTTTGCACTCATATCCTCGTAAAAACCTACTTTTTCAGGTAGATATCCGGTTATTCTTTTAACCTCAAGAGGCTCTCTGGTTGAATTAAATCCTGCAACATTGATACTTCCTGACGAGGGCTCTGTAAGTCCCAGAGCCATAAGAATAACAGTGGATTTACCTGCCCCATTGGGACCGAGAAGCCCGAATATTTCACCTTTTTTAATAGCCAAATTCAGGTTGTCTACAACCAGATGCTCATTGTATTTTTTAGATAGATCTTTAGCAATTATTATATTATTGTCCTCACTCATAATTTATCTTCTTCCTAATCTTGCAAAGATTACAGCAACACCAATTATAACCACTACTATAATTCCTATTCCAACAATTCCCCAGATTGTAGGAGTTTCAACAGTTACCCTGAGATCAAAACTGTCATTGCTGTTTTCACTGGATGCTCCAAAGGTCAGCATATAGTCCCCGGCAATGGTTTTCTCAGGAGGATTGATTGTTACATCAATCTCTATTTTTTCTTCGGCTTCCATTGATTCGATTTTGTCCTGATCAAAGCTAACCTGCCAGCCTTCAGGCTCGGTTGAGCTCAAGCTTATATTTTCAACAGATGTGGAACTATTATTTGTCACAATAAGTTTATAGTGATTGTCTTTTCCCGAGGTCAATTCTGTACTCAGTCTTCCTGTTTTTGTTGTAAGGCTGATTTCATAGGTTGGAGGTGCTACTGCGGTAAATTCTATTGATCCTTCCAGAGTGTCTCCTTCAACAGCAGATTTGAAAGTTACCTTAAAGTCATATTCACCCGGCTGCTGTGTTATAAGTGGGATTGCCATAAGCCTCAAGCTCTCTGTGCTATTAAATTTCAGGTTAATAGCTGGTGCTTCAGTGCTGCCGGATGCCACTGCAGCAATCCAGCCGGTAGGATAATCAACTGTAATATCAAAGGTTTTTTCACTTTTGCCTTCTTCAATACCAAATGGTTCATCTCCTGGTTTATAGGCTACATCAAAGTTAAAAGAAAATGTCTCCCCCTCTTTAGCCTGTATTTTGGGAAGTTTGGTGTCAAAGATCAGTTCTTCCGGTTCAGGTTCTGGCTCTACAATTTCCTCTTCTGTAGTTTCCTCTTCCTGGGCAAATAATGCAGCCGGAACCATCAGAATAATTGATAGGGTAAGAGATAGAATGATAAAATATACTGGCAGTTTTCTTTTTATGATTTCCACTTATACATCTCCTTTTCTAAATTTATTCAAAGATTTTTTAAAATTTAATATATCTTTATGCCTTAGTTAAATGAAAATTCTAATGATTTTGGTGATAGATGTCAATATGGAAAT
>SOKC01000088.1 GCA_004376325.1 Actinomycetota bacterium
TTATCCTTATCTCTTTTGCTCATAATTTTTGGCACACCGCTTTCATAGAAAATTTTGCCTAGAAAAAATAAAATATATTATATAACAGGAATGCAGCACTTTTAAAGCTTTAATTCCTACCACTGCTTGTTACAGTAATATCACCGGTGGAGACCATTTCATCAATAAAAAAGTGGCCACCACAATCTACGGGAGCGAAATTAAAATGAACGGTAATCTTATCATCAACATAGGCTGAAATGTTTTGTATTTTAATCACTATTTTTATCTTTTCACCGGGCTTCAACCCCACTATAAGTGACCCTACTTTTTCAGGTTCTACTATTCTGGTGCTGGCATCAGTAGTGGGAGTTACAGTCTCAACACCTGTGCTCAGTTTAATCACAGTTTTTGTAGTCTCTGTAGTTATCGTCATTATCCTTTTTAGATTTATAAAAAACATTTATTTATTATATAAAAGTTTTTTCAAAAATTATTTTCCACTTATTGTTTTCTTCTGTCAAGTAAATATACTTTTTATACTGTTTTACCTCACCATTTTTATAGTTGACTTCAAACTCTGCTACCACCTTGCTCATATTATTCTCATATCCCAGATACACCGTTCTTTTAACATCTATACTTTCTACATCGGAAAGTATGTTATTAAATTCATCTACGTACTTTCCCCTGCTAATACTATTCCTATCCTTATCGGGCAGTAAATTTGTATAAATAAAATCCGGATCCTTATTGGCAAGAGATTGGAAAAAATCCAGAACAGCTTTTTCTGGTTCAGTTTTGAAAAAATAGGTTACATCAAACTTCCCATCATAACTCCTGCAGCCTGGCAGAGCAATCATAATAATCAAAAATAAAAATAATAACCTGTAAAAACTTCTTTTAACCAATTTTTAAAAATAGCACTTATAATTAATACAATAAACCACTTCACTTATGTCTATTATAATATCATGGTTACTGCCTTTGAACACTGTTTTAAATTGACCTTTATTAAACTTTAAAGATTTCTCTGATAGAGTTCAGAATTTCCATGTTTTTTACTTTTTGAATCTTGAAGCTTTCATCTATTTCCAGCTTATTTTCCAGATCAATACTATTATTTATATCCGGAAAATCCCCTTTATTAAAGCACCCTCTTATAGTCTCAAGAACGCTTTTTGCAGTAGAATTATATTCATAACCACCTTCCAGCAATATTCCGGTTCTACCCTGGCAGTGTTTGTAACTTAGATATGAAATAATATACATTATCTTGTAATATGATTCTTCTACCAGACCAAGAGAAGAAAGGGAATCCGAAAAATGGGAATCATATCCTGCACTTACCAGAATTAGCCCGGGATCAAATCTTTCCATAATCGGTATAATTATGTCTATCATTGCAGTTAAATAATCCGGATCCCTGGTGTAGGGCATAAAAGGAAAATTCAGGTTAAAGCCTTCTCCCTTGCCCCTTCCGATTTCATCATAATATCCAGACCCCGGATAGTGAGGATATTGGTGGAAAGATATATAGAAAATACTATTGTCATCATAAAAGATCTCCTGCGTCCCGTTTCCATGATGAGCATCAAAATCTAATATAGCAATCCTTTCCACTCCAAAATTTCCCTGGGCATATCTGGCAGTCAGGGCTATATTATTAAAAATACAAAATCCACTACCGGCTCCTTTAAAAGCATGGTGGCCTGGTGGACGGATAGCAGCAAAAAATTTATCAAACTTAGTTCCCTTGCTAAAAATCAAGTCCAAACCCACAAAACAACCACCTGCAGCCAGGAGCGCGCAGTCATAGGTGTATTTTGTTACTGCTGTGTCTGAGTCCAGATAAGAAAGACCTCCCATTCTTGATAGATTTTTTATCTTCTGGATATAGTTTTTATCATGAACCATCTCAACTTGCCTGTCAGTAGCAGGACGGGGTTTCTTAATGGCTATCTTATCTTTAAATTTCCAGTTATTTAATGCTTCCTTAATAGCAGTAAGCCTATCTGCATTTTCAGGATGATCGGGAGCATTTTGGTGTTTTAAATAAAAATCATCATATATTATATACATAAAATATATTATTTTTCTCCTGTTATATTTTTTATTCACTTAGATACTCTAAAATGGCTTCAACTATGCTTTCACTTATCTTCATCTGATAACTTGATTTCTTTAACCTTTCTCTTTCCCTATAATTTGAAATAAAAGCAGGTTCTACTAATACCGATGTCATATTTGTTGCTTTCAGGATAGCGTAGTTTGCACCATGAACCCTGCAATCTAAAACTTTTAATTTACTGGTGATTTTATCCTGAATCAGATTCGCAATTTTATATCCGGGAACTGAATAGGACTTAAGGCCTTTAAAATAAAAACAGCTGCAGCCATTTGCATTCTGATCCGCTGAATAATTTAAATCTACACTAATCAACAGCTCTGCATCACTCTTATTTGCATATTCAATTCTGTCATACAAAAAAACATTCTGCTTCTTATCATCACTAATAGAAGGTAATGTCTGGATACCGCTTTTAGATAATATATCTCTGCAAAAATTTACTATACTTTTACAAATATATATTTTTTCATTAATATATTTTTCGCTACTTCCTATATCTTCTATGTTTTCACTATAATCCAGAATAATTTTATTTTCCTCTAGTTCTTTTCTTTTATCCAAATCTCTGATTATGGGAAAATTTGAAGTTTCTTTAGATACTATGATTCTTTTTAAACTTTTCAGATGTTGCAATGTCTCTTCTCCAACTATTCCGTCATCAGCAATGTTCATATTTTTCTGGAATTCTATGAGTGCCTTATTGGTTCTTTCACAAAATATACCATTCTCATTATAAGGATAAAAACCAAGTGTTTTTAACCAGAGCTGGATAGTTCTCACATCGTCCCCTCTGAAAGGAGGGTGCTTTAGATATAGCATCCTTTCACCAATTTTATACCCGGCATCAACTAATTCCTGCCAGGTCTCCTGATCTATAACCCCTGTTACCAAAAGACCTCTATCCTGTTGGAATTTTCTGACTGCATTTTCAGTCTCAATACCAAAAATTCCATCAATATCCGTTACTCCAAGATTGTAGCCAAGCAGTTTTAATCTTCTCTGTAGATCTGTAACTTTTTCCCCTGAAGAATTTCTCCTTATTATTTCCATTCTTTCAATATAAAATCAATAATTGACATCCTTATATTTCCTTCCTTAAGACGGGAGTCTTACAGCTGACTTCGATAAAAATCTATCAACATACATAGCAGCTATTGCCCCATCTGCAACTGCAGTTATTACTTGCCGGAGAGGTGTATTTCTAACATCACCAACCGCAAATATACCAGGGAGAGAGGCTTCCATTTGAGAATTTGTTATTATAAAACCCTTCTTATCAAGCTTTACTAAATCTTTTACAAGTTTTGAATTAGGTTTCCAGCCAATATATTCAAAGACTCCATCAACCTTAAGTTTATATGTTTTATTTTCTTTTTTATTTCTTACCAGAACTCCTTCTAATCTATCCCTGCCAGTAAATTTTTCTATTACAGAACTCCACAAAAATTCTATTTTTTTATTCTTAAATGCTCTATCCTTTAGAATTTCCACCGCACGAAGTTCATCTCTTCTGTGGATCATATATACTTTCTTTGCAAATTTTGTAAGGAAAATTGCCTCCTCAATAGCTTTATCTCCACCTCCCACAACAGCAACATCCCTATCCCTGTATAAAGCTCCATCGCAGGTTGCGCAAAAAGAAATACCCTTGCCAATAAGTCCACTTTCTCCCTTAACATTTAGCCTATCAGGGCTGGCTCCTGTAGCCATTATTACTGAATTTGTCCATATTAGCTTTTCGTCGCCAGGGCACTTAAAATGATAAGATTTATCTTTTTTCCTGGTATTAACTGACTCAATAGAGTTTACGGCAAAATATTCTCTTACTTCGATATCAAACCTCCTGCAGTGCTCCAATAAATTTTGCGCAAGTTCATAACCTGAAATATCATCTTTAAAGCCCGGGTAGTTTTCAACAGACTCTGTATTTATTATTTGTCCACCTGCCATTTTTTTTTCTACAATTTCAAAATCAAGCCCTGCTCTTCTGGCATTCAATGCTGCACTCAGCCCTCCCGGGCCAGCACCAATAATCAGTAGGTCAGTTTTTACTTCCTGCATATTGGTTAAGCTCCCATCTTTTAAAACAATTCAATACAGATTTAAAAAGATATAAAAAGTGTATACCGCATCTATTATTATAAATAATTAGAATTTAAAATAAATGAGTAATTGAAAGCATGCTAAAAAATATTATGTTTACAGCAATAAATTACCTGTAGAATATCAATATTGGTGACATCCTCACAGCAATAAATTACCATGCATCCCAATATTAGGAAACGGTTCCTGCTTCACAGAGTCAACTTGCAGTGCAGAGGTTGTTCTCTCCACAGGCTTAACTTTGGACATGTCCTGCCCTAGTTCTTAACGCTCTCATCTCGGATTTGAAAAACCGAGGATTCCCGCTTTTGTTTCTAAAGTTTAGGATAGAAGCTGATATTATTATTTCCTAATATCTCTTTGCAGCTTCTTTTATTCTATCCTCAAGTTCTTCTTCTGATTTTATACCTGAAATATCCAGATCTAAATCCATCAGAAGTTTTATTGCGCTTCTAACAATCATAGTATTAGCTATTTTATGACCACCAGATTTTTTACATTCGATACCTAGATTCTCCAGAAATGACACCATATTTGAAGGCATAGTTATAGGAACCCTAAAATAATCCTGCTTTCTTTCTACCATGTTTTAACCTCTTGCTATAATTGTATTGTAGTTTTACATATATGAGTATATCTATTAAAAATCAAATTGTCAAATAACCAATTATTCTTAAGAAAATCAAGATTTGACTTTCCCCTACTGGCTTGTTAAACTTCAACATTAAATGAAAATTAAGAGATTGTCTTAAGCATCTTTTAAAATTTAAGTAAAATTTATAAGAGGACAGAATTTACTCCAAAAAATATTCAAACAAAAAGCAGAAAGAGTTAAAACAGTTTATAAAATTACCATAAGCATTAAAAATCCTGACCTGCAGTTGAAACCTGGTATGCCTGCAGATGTAGCCAGCAATATCTGATATTAGGATCTATTAACATAAATGTAATAACAATTAAATAAAACACAGATTATCAGAGGCCGAAAATGAAAAATATTAAGAAAAAAGAAAATATTATAAAAATCTCGGTAATTGGCGGAAGTCAAGTAGACAGTGAAATTTACAACCTGGCTTATGAAGTAGGCAGGGAAATAGCCAGAAACGGCGCTGTTCTAATTTGCGGCGGTTTGAGTGGAACAATGGAAGCATCATGCAAAGGAGCTAAAGAAGAAGGGGGACTTACTATCGGTATTCTCCCCACTGCAGATGAAAATGATGCGAATAGATATGTTGATATAAAAATTCCTACCGGAATGGGTTACGCCAGAAATGTTCCCATTATACTTTCGGCGCATGCTGTAATAGCTATCAATGGAAGTTACGGCACCCTTTCAGAAATTGGTTATACATTGACTTTTGATAAACCTATAATCGCATTAAAAACCTGGGAAGTCCGGCCCTATTACAGTGAAGACTCCCGATTTATAATTAAGGCTAAAACTGCAAAAGAGGCTGTAAAAATAGCCATAAAAGAAGCAAGAGATTATATCAAGAAAAACCAGATAAACTAATCATCAATTAATAATTCACTCTAATGCCCACCCGGGGCTCAATGATTAAGGAAATATTTTAACAAAATTTATCTGCAAATTAGATAAAGAAGACTTTAAATTCTCTCTCTCCTCTGCGCTCACTTCATCAAGTATAACCTTTAGCAGAGCATCAAAACCATCTACGGCAAGCTTCGCCTGCTGCCTGTCCTTATATTTATCATTTACTCCAACAGGAAGTCCCATTTTCTTATAAGCAAAGCTGGAAAGGGACATCATCATCCGCGTTATGATGTCTTTGGTGGTTAATTTATCAATCTCTTCCTGGAGCTCTTTTATTATTTCTTCTTCGCTCTCTCTTTTTTCCTCTTTTTCGGCCTCTTTGGTTTCTTTCTTCCCACCCAGTCTCCCTCTCATAAATTTATCCTTTAATTCTTTATCTTCTCCATCTCCTCTGCTGCTTTTTTTCTCATTCTTTTCTTTTTTAGCCATATATAATCACCTCTCTCCATTCCAATCTTTTTTATTCTGATTCATATTTTATCAGTGAAAATATATCATAATCCTTTAAAATTTTTCTTGGATTTAAAAACTCCAGCTCTATCAAAAAACAGAATCCAACAACTTCGCCACCCATTTTTTCAACAAGCTCAGCTTTAGCTTTCGCAGTACCGCCTGTTGCCACAAGGTCGTCCACAATTAAAATCTTATCGCCTTTTTTTATAGCATCAATATGTATCTGCAAAATATTCTTCCCATACTCAAGATCATAAGAAACCTGACAGGTCCTGTAAGGAAGCTTTCCCGGTTTTCTAACCGGAATAAAGCCTACACCCAGTTTATAAGCAATGACCCCTCCAAATATAAAGCCTCTTGCCTCAGCCCCTAAAACTGCGTCGATCTTTTTCCCCCGCCAGTATTCAACCATCCTGTCTACTGAATACTTAAATGCTTCTACGTCTCCCACAAGAGTGGTGATGTCCCTGAATACCACTCCTTTCTTGGGAAAATCCGGAATATTTCTTATCTTTTGTTTTAAGTCCAATTGCAATCCTTTCTATAACCTTTTACCCATTTTAAAAGTATTTTATAATATATAAACGTATAATAAAATCAAGTATTCTTAAAAATTTCTGATTTCATCTATAAGTGAGTCTATCAGATAGCTAATATCCAGACTTTTAAAATCCAATTGCGATAAAACTTCAGATGCAGAATACTTCTGTCCGTAGCTCCACAGTTCTTTCAGGAAAAGACCCGCCTTTTTCTTTTTGTACCAGTTATAATCGAATTTTCTATACATATATTCCTTGAGTTGTGATTGAAAGATCCAGGCTCTTATGTAATTGGTACAATAAAAACCACCATCCACATCCCTTAGATAATTCTCTTCAGGATATTCCATTAAATTAACATCTGATAAAATCTCTTTATAAATAGAATCTTTACCATCTATTGGTTTGCCATTATGAAGAGTCAATTCATATTTAAGCTTACCTGCATATCTTCTGCAAAACCAGAGTTTTACCAGGTTTGAAAAGTATACAAATTCTCTTGCCAGCTCAGGGCTCATCTTTAAAAAATCAACCAACCATTGCCGGTTCTTCATAAGCTGTTCCATGCAAAAAGCATATCCTTCCGTTACTGCATTATCACCCAGACATCTGTACTCGAAATCAAGCTTTGAACTGGTACTTCCAAAATGCAGTGAGTGACCGCCTTCATGAAGCATAGCTTCATAATCATCCTGGCCTCCACCTGGCATAATTACCAGATATATCTCTTCCGGTACTTTAGGGGTACAGCAAAATGCTCTTGGTGATTTGTTTTCTCTTTCCTCCACATCTAAATGAATATTACCATATCTACTTATATCTATCCCCATCTCAAATAAAGCATCTGTAAATATGGGAATAAGATTATCCTTTTTAAAGAACCTATCATATTTTTTTGCTCTTTTTATAAATGAAAAGTCGCTTCTCCGGGAATCTTTAAGGCATATTCCCAGCTCCCTCTCCAGTAGACTGGTGAAATGTTTTTCATACAAATCTTGAGTTTCATTCAAGAGCCTTTCCATTTTAGCCTGCAGGCTGTAGAAATCTTCTTCCTTTAAATACGAAAAAAGTTCGCTGTAATTCGAAAATCCTAAATCTACTGCCTTTCTGTGGAGAGTATCCCAATAGGTATATAAAGTATCATTAAAGGATTCTGCTATCTTTTTACTTCTATTATCCTCAATCCTGTCTCTTTTTATCTTGTCCGGCTCATTTACCATCAGGATCTCAGAATACCTGAAAGGCACTTTCCTGCCTTCTATATCAATCTTTGCCTGCGCCTCATCTTCTGCAATTTTATCAATCAAGTCTTTTACCTGTCTCTCAATATAACCTTCGGTACAGAATTTTAGCAGATACGCAGCTTTCTTCTTTTCTTTACTTGTACTCTTATCCTTTATGTTTTTAATATAGTCAATGTTCTTCCTGCTAAATAAATATTTATATTCATCGTAAATACCACTTATATTAATGCTGTCCTTCTGTCCCGAAAAATGAAGGTAATGCTCTTTATCTACCTTATACAGGAATGATTCAGCATCTTTTCTGTATTTTATAATATCCATGTTACCTGTTTGCCGTTCCACAGAACTTACCCAAATATTCCAGAGGGAGATTTGGCGTCTGCTTCCTGCTTCAATGATACATAATTAAACATTAAAAACTAAAATTTTTAAGAAGCTCTATATTCTCAAATTCTCTGCAGCTCTCATATAGCTTTTTGTCAGCAGTGATAAATTTTAATCTAAAAAACCTTGCAACTGCCAGATAAGAAGAGTCGTAAAATGTTATATCAAATTCATGCCTGATCTTATTAGCATCCAATATTAGACTCTTAAAAAGCTTTATAAACTCTATTCCCAGATTGAGAAACTGTTCCAGAGCAATTTTAGTCTTTTCATAATCAAGATCAGGTTTGTAGTAAAGCACATTTGCAAGCTCATATATGGCAATTTCGGGACATACTATAATTATGTCGCTACTGTTCAGTGATTCTAATATACCGATGGCATCTGACATATCATCTTCTTTATCCTTCGAAAACCATTTTATAAACACGGAAGAGTCCAATACAAGGGTTCTTGGCTGTTCTCTTATTCTATGAAAAATTTCTTCCTCTGCTGTCCCTAAACTTTCTAATCTCTTTAACTCCATTCCATACACCCGTACTTTCCCTGATTTCATTTATCTTACTTACGGCTTTGAGCACCTTTTCTTCCCTGATTCTCTCTTTTAATCTTTTATCAAATTCATTCTTATACAGAATAATGGCTCTTCTTATTAATTCACTTCTGTTTAACTTTTCTGATTCTTTCAGATATTCTAAATCTTTAAGTATCTCATCACTTATAGTTATATTAAGCCTCTTCATATTAATCACCAGTTAGATAATCACAAATAATACTAATATGTACGTATAATTAAAATTATACATCTTTTTTTAAAATATTTTGTGTATATCATAACACATTATTTCTTAATAATAAACCTGAATTAGCTGATAAAAAAAATAAAGTAGAAAATAAATATTTTTATATGAATTAAAGATTAAATGAACTAAAACAATTCTTCCTGCTGTTTTTCTTCCCCGTTAGTCTTCGTATTACCTCTATCCAGTTTACCAGCCACCGTTCTTTTGATATCCCTGCTATCTTCATCGCCGGGCAGCTCAAGTTTTTTTAAAAAAACTGATCTTTTAAAGTTCTTAACATAATCTGACCAGTCACTGCCGCTTTTATTTTCCTCCAATATAATATTATATCCGCCTATATCAGCATCCATATGATCTACATAATAGACTATAAAAGCCTCCAATATCTTTGGTCTTTTAGGAGAGCCAAATTCCTTTTGACCATGATGGCTTAGTATTATATGAAGAAGTCTGTCCCTTAATTCTTTCGGAAAATCGTTTATCTGTTTTATTTTTTCCAAGAGCCATCCATACCCGATGGTGATATGGCCAAGAAGTTTCCCTTCATCAGTTACTTCAGTAGTTGCTGCTGTCTTGTATTCCCTGATTTTACCAATATCATGAAGGATTGCTCCACTAATCAGCAGGTCATAATTCAAATTATGATAGACCCTGGAAATAGCGTCGCAGATTTCAGTTACTGCCAGTGTATGCTCAAGCAGTCCACCCTTAAAGGCGTGATGATAACGGAGTGCCGCAGTAGCATTTTTAAAATCCTTAACAAACTCTTTATCCTCAAAATACAAATCAATCAGTTTCTTTAAATGAGGATTTTTAATTCTGGCAGCATATTCTTCAATCCCGGCAAACATTTCATCGATATCTCTTCTGGAAGTCTTTATATAATCTGAATATTCTATATCTTCTTTATTTTCAATCTTTTTTATGGAGCTTACGACAAGTTGTTTACTCCCCTTATATTCTTTTACCTCTCCTTCTACTGAAACTAAATCTCCCTCGGTAAAATTTCCAGCACTGCGATAAATCTCCGTCCATAATACTCCTTCAATACTTCCTTCCTTATCCTGAAGAGTAACTGCGCAATAATCATCGCCGTTTTTCTTTTTTCTAACCTGTTTCTTTGCTACCATAAATATGGAGTCTGCTTTTGCGCCAGCCTCCAAATCCGATATAAATTGTTTCTTACTAGTTTCCATCCCTGTTATATCTTTAAACTTACAATAAGCCTGCCATAATGTCCTGGTTATTATTTTTTAATGTCCCATTTTTTAAAATAATCCAGTGTCCTGTAATCAGTCATATCATAATGAATGGGAGTAATGGACACATAATTACTCTTTACCGCATTATAATCAAAATTCTTATCTTTTGTTTTCCCTATAAATTCTCCATCCATCCAGTAGTAATCTCTTCCTCTGGGGTCGATTCTCTTTATGAAGTTATCTTTAAACTTAGCGTCGCTTTGGGTGGTTATTTTCACACCTTTTATCTCTTTTTCACAAACATCAGGAATATTAATATTCAGCAGTGTCCCTTTAGGAAGACCTCCATTCTTTATTATTTGTCTGGCAACTCTTTTTGTAAAATTGGCTGCATAGCTATAATCAGGATCGACCAGATTATCTATGGAAACAGCTATAGAAGCCACGCCATAAACCGTTCCTTCCGTCGCAGCTGAAACTGTGCCCGAGTAGATAATATTTTCTCCCAAATTTGCCCCTCTGTTGATACCGGATATAAGCAAATCAGGAGCCCTATCTAAAATTGCCCTGATGGCTATTTTTACACAGTCAGCAGGAGTTCCATCAGCTGCATATCCAAAGAAGTTTCCTTCCCTGTATTCTTTTCTTACCGAAATCGGACGGAACACAGTAATAGCGTGACCCACGGCACTCCTCTCCTTATCCGGGGCTACAATCCTTATGTCAAACCCTTCATCTTCCTTTAAGGTCCTATAAATAGTATAAAGCCCTTCCGAATCTATTCCATCATCATTGGTAAGCAGAATAATTTTTCTGTCCATTGCCCTACAATCTGTCTGTGTTTTTAAATGATTTATATAATGTAAATACCGAACCTTACATTATTCTATAATTAAACAATCCATAATTCCAGAACAATAATACTTATCACTGTAAAGAATTTAAAACATGAAGTAAGTTGTACCAATTTAAATAACTTTATTCTCTCTTACTATTTTATCTGTATTTTTCTTTTCAAAAACGGGAATAGTATCACTAATAAAATAATCGACGGGGCTAATGTAATTCCGCAGCTCAGCCAGAAGTCACCAATAGCGCCTGTATTGATAAAATTATTAAAAAGTCTTATATTTTTATCTTAATATTAAAAAATTACCAAAGGAATAAAAATGAATGAAGAAATAACTTCTGAAGAAAAACTTATGTCACTTCTCTCCCACCTATCGATCCTGATTCCAAATATCGGGGTAATTGCTCCTATAGTAATATGGATTACTCAGAAGGATAAATCAAAATTTGTAAGATTTAATGCAATTCAGGCAATTTTTTACCAGCTGGTATTCTTTGTACTCATGATGTTATTTATTTTTACCGGTATCATCCTTATGCTAATTTCAATGCCCATACTTATTGCAAATCCCAATGCAGAGCCGGGAACCCTATTCTTTATTTCAATGATTTTTATGTTCCTTTACTTCCCACTATGGTTTTTCTTCGCTATATACGCCGTAGTAGCTGCAGTTAAAAGCTATAAAGGAAGAATATTCAGATATCTTATAATCGGTAAAATAATAGAAAAAAAGGTCTATAAATAATTATTGAACCAAATTTTACTTTTAAGCAACTCTTGTATAGCAATAAAATAAGTTGTTTTAAGTTTCTGTTTTCATAAAATTTTTTATGGTATAAATTGGATTTTCAAGCTTATCATAAGACGGTAATACTTGTTTCCTAATTGATGTTGACATTTTGTAGGATAATTTATATATTTAATGTAGACAAATAATCAGGAGGTTATATAGATGAAATTTATTAGTGTTAGAGATTTTAGAATTAGACCAGGTGATGTCTGGAAACAGTTAAAAGTTGACAAAGATATAATAATTACTTCAAATGGAAAACCCATTGCTATTTTATATCCTGTAGAACAGGATAATTTGGAAAGTTCCCTTATTACATTAAGAAGAGCAAGGGCATTGTTGGCTATGGAAGATATACAAAAAGAGGCTGTAAATAAAGGATTGGATAAAACAACTGAAGGGGAAATTGAAAAAGAAATTAAAGCAATGAGGCTGGAGCGCAGTAGGTGATAATTGTTGTTGACACAAATATTATTGTATCAGGATTGATTAAACCTTATAGTGATGCGGCAACAATTCTCCACCTTATTCTTACTGGCAGAATAAAAATAGCTTACGATTTTAGGATATTGAATGAATATGAAGCCATATTAAAGAGAAAAAAATTCAATTTTCATCCTCAAAAAATAGAGTTGATTATCACACAGATAAAAGAAGAAGGAATCTACATTGATGCAATGCCTTTAAAGATATCACTGCCAGATTCAGATGATGACCCATTTTTAGAAATAGCAATATCTGGAAAAATTAATTTTCTTGTAACGGGAAATAAAAAACACTTCCCTAAGAAGTTCTGTAAAGGTATTAAAATATTATCACCTTCAGAGTTTTTAAGAGAGTTGGCAGTTAGCATTTAAAGGGAATCTCTCTAATTTACCTGGGATTTACGCATGAATAAAACAACTCCACAGCTTGTTTTATTTCTTTGCGTTGCGATATTTCAATCGGTCAGATTATAAGGCATACTATACCCTGTTTCACTCAGGAGTCGATTCTTAAACTCTCAAAGCCATTCTTCTCTTACCTAAAAGCACGAATATGATGAAGAAGAGGTCAAAGAGAAGAAGTATGAGTGCATCGAGCCAAACTTCTCCAAAGCCTGCTGCATGCTGGGAAATTTCAATGATTGGGTTGAAAATGTAGTAGGTGGGAAATATCAATACATCGTGGATCCGAAAGTTGGAGCTCACAAGATTAAAAATGAGGATTTAAATTTGGGAAAATTTTTCTAACAATTCTTTGGCTTTTTATTTTTCCTTTAACGTATTTAAATTCTAAACTCGATTACTAATTTCTGAACCTTATAGGGATATAATTACTTAACTTTTTATTAATAAATTTAATTGAAAATTTTGTAAATCTCTGCAATCCCTTTTCCAGCTTAATCTCTGGCCAGCTTTCTCCGATGAGAGGCATAGCATATCTTATAAAATCATTTGTCACATCAATACCATCACTTGTAATCCAACTTAAAGGAAAGAATCTTAATGATTTTGCAATCTTTTCAAGATCTACCTTGTCAAAGATGGCTTTGTAAGAATTCCCTGGCTTTCTTAAAATTGTTGCCATCCAACCAGTTCCTTCGTTGATCGCAATTTCTACAGCTTTTTTCCCAACTTCATATGCTTCGTCAATATCAACCTTTGAAGCATGTATGGATACATCACGTTGTATAATGCCAGGTACCTGGCATGTTACCTGTCCTCTGGCTTTAATTCCTACACCGTTCAAATAGTTGGTAACTATCTGTGCTACTGTAGTCTTGCTTGCACCATACTCAATATTGTCAAAACCATCATATGATTCTCCAACACTTCCCACATTGAAACCCTCATTTACTACGACGATGCAACGTCCGGATTTTACAACCTGCCTATTTACATTTTCAGCAAGTGATTCAAGAGTATGATTTGACTCTGCCATATAAAGCTGGAGCGGAATTTTTCTTTCTGGATCTGCAAGTCTGGAAGCAGCCGTAATATAACCTGCTTTTCTACCCATTGCCTGCAAAACAGTTACCGGTTCTGAAACACTCATTCCCCTGTTTTCCTCTTCAGTATTTTGAATCAAGTATGCCCAGTATCTGGCTACACTTGCATATCCTGGGGTGTGGTCTATAAGTATAAATTCCTCATCACCTACATCATTATCTATGGTTTTAGGTACACCAACGACCAACAAATCGAGGTCTTTTTCTTTAGCCAGTTTTGAAACTTTGCTGGCAGTATCCATGGAATCATTCCCACCAATGTAAAAGAAATATCCAATATCATGAGCTTGCATCACTCTAATAATACGTTCGAAATCTTCCTTTTGATCTTCTTTCAGTTTATATCTACAGGTTCCTATGGCTCCTGCAGCAGGTGTATAACGGAGAAATTCAATCTCTTCTTTGGGTTGTAATGAAATATCAATTAATTCTTCTAGTAGGACACCCTCAACACCGTGCCAACTTGCATATATATTCTTTATATGTTCCGGATAGGAGACGCAACTTTCAATCACTCCTTGAAGTGAGGCATTGATTACCGGAGATGGCCCACCGGACTGCGCAATAAGAGCATTTCTCTTCACTCTAACCTCTCTTCTGATTTTTATTATAATTTAACAAAATTCATAATTCTTCTTGAATTTACTCAATTTTTATATCTATTGACTTTCCTCTGTTTCTTCTGGTAATCTTTCTGATTTTATCTCTCTGTCTTTTTGCTACACCAGGGGCAAGCCTTAAGCTTATTTCTCCTTTTGAGGAAACATAGTAGCTAAATCCCAGAAACTTTCTTCTCCGTACATTATCTACAGCACTTTTAGATATGTACTGAATCTATTCCGATTTCTTCAATCATTTTGTGAATCTTCACCAGCTTTGAACCACTTCTTCAGCACCTTTGAACCATTATTCAGTATTATAGACAAATCCGAAAAAAATGGTAACAGTCGAATTGCTTCACTATAAAAGAAAAATTTCAATGCCCATGCTTATTGCAAATCCCAATGCAGAGCCGGGAACCCTATTCTTTATTTCTATGATTTTTATGTTCCTTTACTTCCCACTATGGTTTTTCTTCGCTATATACGCCGTAGTAGCTGCAGTTAAAAGCTATAAAGGAAGAATATTCAGATATCTTATAATCGGTAAAATAATAGAAAAAAAGGTCTATAAATAATTATTGAACCAAATTTTACTTTTAAGCAACTCTTGTATAGCAATTAAACTCTCAAAGCCATTCTTCTCTTACCTAAAAGCACGAATACAATGAAGAAGAGGTCAAAGAGAAGAAGTATGAGTGCATCGAGCCAAACTTCTCCAAAGCCTGCTGCATGCTGGGAAATTTCAATGATTGGGTTGAAAATGTAGTAGGTGGGAAATATCTTACTCACCCAATCAGGTACCTGTGGGAAGAAAAACAGGATCGCAGGAGCAGCACAGAAAATGCCCACGAATTTGACATAGGTCCAGCCTATAGTTAAATCCTTGGAAAATTGGCCGATAATTAGACCCAGCTCCACGGCGAAAAATGTACCCATCATGATAAAAATGACAAGTAGCCAGACATTTCCAATAAAGATCTGGTTCATGACAAGAATCGCTATTCCCATGACAAAGCTCGTTACGAATCCGACGATCGCTTTCGCTGAGATTAGTTCACCTAGAGTTGCCGGTGTAATGGTCACCGCCGATATGGTCTTCCTCTCAACCTCATCGATCACCATAGCCGCAGGAAGTGTGCACCCTCCAATCAGGATCGCATACATAATCATAAGGGGTATAACCTTGACTTTTATTGGAAGATCAGCTTCTTTTCCCAGAGGTGTTTCAATTATGTCGATAGGAAGTTCCTGTCCAGCTTCTTTTCGCAGGAGATCAGCCAGAGCTGCTTTTAAAACCGAACGGTTTGAAGCGAGGCTCTCTCCACTTATGTAGACTTTTACTTCAGGGAGTTTATTCTGCTCTAGTTTCTCATCAAAATCCCTGGGCAAAACTAAGCCACCATCGATCGCCCCACTTTCAACTCTTTCTTTGAGTTGTTCTTCATCCTCCGCCTCTTCTATAATTACTGACTCTAGATTCTTAATCTTGACACTAACCTCGGAATGACCTTCGTCTATAACTGCAAGAGTCGGTTTCTCAATAAAGAATCTTCCGAAGACTACATTAATCACCAAAGTCATCAGTATTGGAACAACTACAGCAAGGATAAAAAATACTTTGCCCACACCTCCTGTGAAGTCTTTGTGTACAATGGCTGCAATTCTTCTAAGACTCATCTAAATCTCCTCCTTAAAAGTAATACTCCCACAGGAAAGACTGCTATGTCAAAAGCAAGCAGGATAACCAGGTTTCTCCAAAAACCCACCCAGCTTTCCCCATAAGTCACCATGCGGTCAAGGACTTCGACCAGGTAGTATGATGGAAATATCCTAACCCAGAGGGAAGCAGAACCAGGAAATATCACTGCAATCGCAGGAATTATTAAAAGAAGCAAGCCTAAAACCGAGTATCCAGTTGCGATCAGCATATCTTTAGAAAAAGCAGCGATCACAAAGGAAATTCCCGTTACCATCAGCGCACCCAAAAGAAGAGTTGCTAAGATGACAGCGATATTGCCCTTGAGCGCCCCAAGCAGAAATGCCAGCAGAGCCGCCTCGGAAAAGGCAAGAAGTGTTCCCACAGCACCTTTTGCCGCAATCACGTCACTTACCTTAGCCGGGGTTACAAGGATCGCTCCCAGGGTCTTGTTTTCGGTTTCTTCCGTAATAAGATTGGCAATTCCCCAAAGTTCCATAAAGAGTATCATGACTATTAATGTGGGTCTAAGTCTATCCCTGGGCGGAATTTGTTCTCCTGCTCTGTCTTTGCCCAGAACTTCCACATCAAATCCAACCGGGAGTCTCTGCCCGGTCAAAGCAAAAGCAGACTCTTTGAGGATAAGCTCAACCCCTCTCCTTATGTCTTTTGAGGCATCTGGAGGGTAATAAATTTTAACTTTTGGTTTCTCTCCGGTAAGCAGGACCTTTTCGAAATCTTCTGGCAGGACGATTCCGGCGTTGAAATCACCCTCTTCAACCCCCTCCTTCAACTTCTTAACCGATTCGAATGACTTAATCTCAATGCCCTCTTCTTCACTAACTTGCTGCAGTATGTTCTTATATTGTTCTGGAGCATACAACGCTATTTCAAAAGTCTCGTCAATAGTTTTAGGCATAACATAATAAATAATAGCATAAAGCACTATGCCCAGGACTGTCATATATGCGAAGAACTTATTCCTGAATAGCTGGGAAATATCTTTGGTCATTAAGCCTTGAATTATGGCTGCTCTCTTCATTCAAGTCTTCTCCCCGTAATCTTTATGAAAATCTCCTCTAAGGTAGCTTCCGCTGTGTGAACTGTAACTATATCTTCATTTGCAAAAAGGTTAATTATGTCTTTGGCAACTTTTTTCTCGTCCAGGGGGAGTTCTTTTTCAACCACTTTACCCTTCTCTCTCACTCTTACCTTCAAAGCCCGCCTTCCGAATTTATGCTTTAGATTTTCCGGGGTGTCAATGGCGGCAATTTTCCCCTCATTGATGAAGGCAACTCTATCCGAAAGCTTGTCGGCCTCCATCATTTCATGGGTGGTCAAAAATACGGTTACTCCTTTCTCTCTTTCTTCCAGAATTACCTTTCGGATAGTTTCTGCTGATACTGGATCCAGACCGTCGGTGGGTTCGTCCAGGAATAGAACTCTGGGGCTGTTCACCAGGAATCGAGCCACCATCAGACGCTGTTTCATACCTTTGGAGTAACTTTCAACTCTGTCTTTCTCTCTTTTTTCCAGGCCAACTTTCTTAAGGAGGGGATAGGGGTCAAATTTCCTGATTCCAAAAAGTTGCGCGAAGAATCTCAAATTCTCCACGGCGCTCATTCGTTCATATAAGTTTTTCTCTTCAAAACAGACGCCGATTTCTGCCTGGATCTCCTCGCGATCTTTAGAGATGTCTTTGCCCAGAATCAGGGCTCTACCTTCCATGGGAAGGAATTGACCGGTTAAAACTTTTACTGTGGTTGTTTTCCCTGCACCATTAGGACCTAAAAAACCTAATATCTCTCCTTCTTTTACCGCAAAGCTGATATGATCTACAGCAGTGAGATCCCCGTACCGGTAAGTGAGATTTTCAGCTACGATTGCGTCCTTTGCCATGTTATCCTCCCATTTTTTTAAATTAAGGTTCACAAGCTCACTAGCTCACTATTATAATAACTTTTAAACCCAAAATTAGCACGCAAAATCTTTTGAAAAAACTTCCCCCGCTTTTTGCTCATTCTAACCCCACCCTCGTTTTTTATTCTGCATGCACTTTTCTTTATTTTTCTTTATAATCCTTGCCCAGGATTTTCTTCTCTATTTTACGCATTTATCTTTGTTTATAATACAGCAGTCCATTTCATTTTCAATTTCTTTTTCCTTTTCCCCTCAAAGGTAAGATAATAGAAAAAAGTCTATAAATAACTGACTGCATTTACAATCAATATCTATATTCGTAATTATAGGAAATATTTTTTATAACAGCTCTTTTACAGCTTTTATGATATCAGCTTTCCGGTATGATTTTTCACTTATAACTTATCACTTAAGGGTATTTTTTCAGTATCTTTGTACCATCTCTATGTACCATCCATAAAGAGTAAAACTATATAATACTTCCTAAAAAAAATAGGGAACGGGTGGTGACATATCTTGATATGCATATGGTTGAAATTAAAGAAATGCTACTTAGAGTAGAAAGTTATTACTCAATTAGAAGCATTTTTTTAACCCCTTAAGAGTGCATAGGGAATTCATATTAAGCCATATAAATGAGTATAAATATAAAAAAGAAAGAGACTTAAATAAGCGAGGTTGTTTACCGCCAAACATCTGTGTAAAAAAACCTCAAAATATTATTTTTGGCTTTCTCAACCTATCTCATCTAAGTCTCAAAACCAGGCTAAATAGCTCACTGAATTTATTCAGAAACCTTTACTCCCGATAAAAACTTATTTGAAAAATTTAACTAATCAATGCAATCCTCATCAACTCATACTTAAATACCTTATAACCCCAGAATACCTGATAGCCCCGCTATAGCAACACCGATAGCTGAGATTATACTCCAGGAAATAATCGGAAGCACTACTCCCAGGACAATACCAATGATATCAAATTTCTTACCTTTATCACTAGCTTCTCCCTTATTGATTTTAACCAGATCAATAATACCAAGTATAATGGCTGCCAGACCCAAAGCACTATTTACAAAAGGTAAAGGGATTATGGCACAAATCCCTAAAATAAGTGAACTTTTAGCCATAACACTTGGTCCATTTTTTACATCTTGCATTATATCTCCTTTCCATTGAAATATTTTTTATCTTTTTAAATATTATAACCAATTTTAAATTTCTATCCAATTATTATTTATATGAACTATCTAGAAAAAAAATAAATCTTTAATTATAAGAATCTGTTTTTAGGATTTTCAAAAATTCTTTTACACAATCAAAATTCTATATTCATAATTATAGAATCTCCTCCAACAGCTCTTTTACAGCCTTTATGATATCAGATTTCTGGGGAATAGAAGCCCACTCCAGTGTAGAATTGTATGGGATTGGAGTATCCAGTCCTGCAACTATCTTTACCGGAGCCTTCAGGTATTCAAACACTCTTTCAGTTACTCTAGCACTGATATCAGAAGCTACTGAACCTCTCCTGCATGCTTCACTTACTATTATAAGCCTGCCTGTCTTTTTAACTGAATTTATTACTTCATCAATATCCAGAGGTACAATTGTCCTTGGATCAACAACTTCACAGCTTATGCCTTCCCTCTCCAGCTCTTCTGCCGCCTCAATTGACTTTAGTACCATATTTGAATAGGCAAAGATGGTAATATCTTCACCCTTCCTTTTGATATCAGCTTTTCCGAATGGTATGGTGTATTCTTCTTCCGGTACTGCCCCCTTTACCGGATAAGTCATTTTATGTTCTATAAACATTACCGGACTGTTATCCCTTATGGCAGTTTTTAAAAGTCCCTTTACATCATAGGAGGTAGCGGGCATAACCACTTTAAGCCCCGGAATATGATAGAACCACGCCTCCAAACTCTGGGAATGTTGTGTCGCCAGTCCCTTTCCTACACCTCCCTGAGTCCTTATAACCAGGGGAACATTCAGTCTACCGCCACTCATAAAATGAATTTTTGCAGCCTGGTTTGCAATCTGATCCATTGCCAGTGCGGCAAAATCTATAAACATAATCTCTACAATTGGCCGGTATCCGGTAAGGGCTGCCCCAATTCCTGCCCCAATTATAGCAGTTTCTGAAATCGGGGTATTAATTACCCTATCTGGACCATATTTATCTAAAAGTCCCTTATAGGCTTTAAAAGCTCCTCCGTAAACACCAACATCTTCACCAATTAAAAATACCTTCCTGTCTCTATCCATCTCTTCTATGATTGCTTCTCTTATAGCTTCCCTATACTGGATTTCTCTCATTAATTTTCCTTTCTATAAAAACCTAAAATACTATCCTGGTACTAAATTTGCTCAACCTCTTCCAGGAATTTTTCAAGCTCTGGCTCCGGGCTTTTTTCAGCAAAAGTAACCGCGCCTTTTATTTTTTTATCTACTTCACTCTCAATTCTTTCTATTCTCTCTTCAGTGATTATTTTTTCCTCAAGCAGCCTGCTCTTAAAATTGGCTACTGGATCTTTTTCACTGGTGTAATATTCAACTTCTTCTTTTTCTCTGTATTCTGCAGGATCATTGGGATGATGGCCATAAAACCGGTAGGTCTTTGCTTCAATAAGTGAAGGGCCTCTGCCATCCCTTGCATGTCCTGCCGCCTTTTTAACTGCGTTGTAAACCTCAACAGGATCGCTGCCATCTATAATATGCCCTGGAATACCATAAGCGCAGTTCCTCTTTCCTACATCTTTGCAGGATACGGAATCTGCCGAGCGCATAGAAATAGCATACATATTGTTTTCACAAATATAAATTACCGGTAATTTAAATATAGCTGCCATATTCAAGGATTCATGAAATACTCCATTGTTTGCAGCTCCATCACCAAAAAAGCACACCACAACATTTCCTTTTCCTTCCATTTTGCAGCTCAGTCCGGCTCCAACCGATATGGGAATACCGCCGCCTACGATTCCATTTTCTCCCAGTATTTTAAGTTCCATATCAACAATATGCATTGAACCACCCCTGCCCTTGCAGTAACCAGTAGATTTTCCAAAAAGCTCCGCCATCATTTTCCTTATATCTGCCCCCCTGGCTATGCAATGACCATGACCTCTGTGATTGGAAATAACATAGTCCTGTATTCCAATTGCATGACAGGCTCCTACCGGAACAGCTTCCTGGCCAATACACGGATGGAGATACCCCCAGATTTTTCCAGTCTTGTAAAGCTGTATAGCCTTTTCCTCAAACCTTCTGATCTCTATTAATTTTTTAAGCATCTCAATCTTTGTCTTTTCGGATATTCCTAACATATGACTCCTTCCGGTATAAAATTTTCCTCTAGCAATCTAAAACATTTCTCCAGCCAAAAAACTAAAGCAGGTAAATACTATTTGATAATGATAATATAAATGTAGAAAAAATTAAATTTAAGGTATTTCTTTTTTATAGTATCGTGCTGGTATTATACTTTACTTGCGCTGACTATATATGCCATTAAGCTATAATTAGATGCTTAAAATCCTTTTAAAGCCGCTAACTGTCCCTGTATAATATAAAAGAAATATGATAATATCTTTTACTTGCAATATTCATTAATATTATGCTTTCATTAAATAAAATAAATTTTAAGTAACATATTTTTTTAGTCCCAGATAAGACTATTATTAAAAATATCAACGAAAAAAATAATTATAAACCGTGTCCAGATTAAGAAAAAAACATAAAGCTAGAAAACCTTCCAGGGTGATAATAGCCATAATAGCTGTCATTTTGGCTGTACAGTTACTGGTCACATTTGTATTTTCAGGTATCCTTATATTTGCCTTCCAGGCTGTTGCCTCCTTTTTCGAGGATCTACCAAAACCAAAACTGGAAGATTTTTCACCAACAGAAAGTGCCCTTACATCAAAAATATATGCTGCTGATGGCGCCCTTATAGCAACCTTCCATGGTGAGGAAAACAGAGAATTAGTGTCATACCAGCAAATACCCAGAAACCTGATAAATGCTGTTATTGCAATTGAAGATGAAAGATTCTATCAGCATCAGGGTTTTGATATCGAAGGCATAATCCGTTCATTTATTATAAATCTTGTATCCGGAGAAATAGAACAGGGTGCCACTACTATTACCCAGGGATATATAAAAAATGTATATATCCCTGAAGAAAAATACGATATAACCTATGAGAGAAAGATAAAAGAAGCTGCCCTTGCCTATCAGCTCGAACAAATTTATTCCAAAAAAGAAATACTGGAGATGTATTTGAACACAGTCTACTTTGGAGAAGGCGCCTATGGGGTTCAGGCTGCAGCAAAAATATATTTCAACAAAAATGTTGAATATCTGAACCTTTCCGAGTGCGCCATAATTGCAGGGCTCCTCCAGTCCTATTTGTACTCACCTTATATTGATAAAAAAGCAGCTCTGGAAAGAAGAAATATAGTGCTGGCCAAAATGCTCGAACTGGGCTACATAAACCAGGAAGAATATGATGATACAATAAAGATGCCCATAATCACCCAGAGACCAAGAGAAGAAACTGAAAAAGGTTTTGCTCCCTATTTTGTAGAATACGTTAAACAGATATTAATAGGAGAATATGGAGTGGAAAGAGTATTTGAGGGTGGATTTGAAATATATACAACTTTAGACCCAAAAATGCAGATCGCCGCTGAAAATGCAATTGAAGAGATCCTTCCTGACCCTGAAGATCCTGCAGCCGCTCTGGTAGCCATGGATCCCAGAAATGGATATATAAAGGCTATGGTAGGGGGAAAAGATTTTGGGGAAATGAAATTTAATCTAGCCACCCAGGCTAAAAGACAGCCCGGTTCCGCTTTTAAGGTCTTTGTACTGCTCTCTGCCCTGGAACAGGGAGTTAGTCCATATATGACTTTTAATCCTAATGGAAATGTCATATTTGATATTGAAGGTAGTGAACCATGGGAAGTTGGCAACTATAATGACGCTAGTTATGAAATAAATGAAATGCCAGTCCTTGAAGCCACAGTAAAATCTATAAACGTTGTATATTCCCAGCTTATTATGAAAATAGGAGCTTATGGCATTGCCAGGATCGCTATGGATATGGGAATTGAAACCTTACTGGACCCATACCCATCAATAGGACTTGGTGGTCTTACAGTTGGAGTATCCCCTCTTGAAGTTTGTACTGCATTTTCAACCATTGCAAATTATGGAATAAGGCATGACCCTGTAGCAATACTTAAAGTTATCGATAAAGATGGTAATATTTATGAAGAATATGAGGAAGAAGAAAGACAGGTGCTGACCCCGATTAATGCCTACCGGGCTATAGAGATAATGCAGCAGGTTATGCTGAGAGGAACCGGTACCAGAGCCAGACTGGATGACAGACCCTGCGCCGGAAAAACCGGCACCACTGATGAAGCTGAAAATGCCTGGTTTTCAGGATTTACTACAAACCTTGCCGCCTGCGTGTGGATGGGATATCCGGAGGTTAACAAAAAAATGGGAATCATTCATGACATGAGGGTTCAGGGTGGCGCACAACCGGCAATGATCTGGAATTTATTTATGACTGAGGCTACCAAAGATCTTCCCATAGAAAATTTCATAAGACCCCAGGATGACATGATCAATATCCAGGTAGTAATCAATCCTGAAACAGGAGAGGTGATGCTTCCAAACAGATTTACACCACTTGACCAGATTATTATAAAAGAGTTTCGCTATGGCGGGGAACCAACAGTACAGATGCCTATTACTCCTGATGATATACCTATTATGCCAATGGTATCGCTAAAGCACATCAATGAAGCAAATCATATATTAATTGAAGCCGGCTATACCAATATAGTATATAAAAATGAGCCATATTCAGAAGTTCCCTCAGGGTACACCCACCGCCAGGACCCTATGTGGGGACAGCCTGTCGAGACTATAAGGAAAATTACAGTATGGGTAAATCCTTAAATAATCCTGTTAGACTCTAATTAAATGTGAATATAAACATGAACATAAAAAAAGAAAATAATAATAAAGAAATAAGAGTTAGATTTGCCCCCAGCCCAACCGGGTATTTACACGTAGGAAGCGCCAGGACTGCTTTTTTCAACTGGCTCTATGCCACCAAAACCGGTGGCAAGTTCATTTTAAGAATCGAAGACACTGATATAGCCAGGCATCAGGAAGAAACAATAAATCTGATACTAAAGTCACTGAAATGGCTTGGGCTTAACTGGGATGAAGGGCCGGAAGCCAGCGGCGAATACGGTCCATACAGACAATCCCTGAGAACCAGCATCTATAAAAGATACTCACAGGAACTGATTCAGGCTAAGAAAGCGTACCATTGTTTTTGCAGCCCTGAAGAGTTGAAGGAAAAAAGAAAAAACAAAACAATAGAAGGAAAACCTTATAAATATGACCGGAAATGCCTGAAGTTCTCAAGTAAGGACATTAAATATAATATAGACAGCGGAAAGCCTTACGCCATAAGATTTCTGGTACCCGAAAATAAGACTATTAATTTTAAAGACACTGTATACGGAAACATAACAGTTAATACCGACAGTATTGAAGATTTTATAATAATAAGGTCTAATGGCCTTCCCACCTATAATTACTCTGTGGCAATAGATGACGCTTTAATGAAAATAACTCATGTCATAAGAGGCGAAGATCACCTTTCAAACACTCCAAAACAAATTCTCATCTATAATGCTTTTAATTTTAACATCCCCAATTTCACCCATCTGCCGATGATATTGGGTCAGGATGGTCAGAAACTAAGCAAAAGGCACGGTTCTATTTCCATTGAAAAATATATAGAAGAAGGATTTGTAAGAGAAGCAATACTAAATTATCTTGCGCTCCTTGGCTGGTCATATAATGAAAAAACTACAATTTTTACAACCAGTGAATTGATTAAAAAATTTGAACTTAGTTCCATAAATAAAAAGCCAGCCAAATTTGATTACAACAAGCTTTTGTGGATAAATGGATATTATATAAGAAATATGGAAAACTCCCGTCTAAAACAGCTCCTTGAGAAACAAATAAGAAATTATCTGGCTTCCAAAAACATCATTGATTTAGAAAACAGAATAGAACCATTGGACCAGAAAATCGAAAAAATAATTCCGCTTATAAAAGAGCGGATAAAGACATTAAAAGAGGGTATAGATTTAATAAGCCCATTTTTTATAAAAATCAGCTACAGTGATGAACTGGCAACTTACTTTAAAAATAAGGAGATTGATGCAACTGATATATTAAATAGAGTTTATAAGACACTTAGCGAAGTAAGTAGTAAATTTCATGCAAAAGATATTGAAAAGAACTTGAGGTTAATTTCAGAAAGATTAAACTTAAATTTCAGAAAAATTGCAGAAGTGATCAGAATAGCTGTATGGAATAGCACTATCAGCCCTCCTCTGTTTGAAACTATTGAAATACTGGGAAAAGAATTAACTTTAAAGAGGATAAATGAATATATGGGAATTATATTATAACCTGAAAATCATATCTTCAGGGATCAAGTCCTTTCCCTTTTCAATCACCTTTTTGGTAAAATAAGCCACTACCATTTCTACATTTGTGGGCACTATATATATCTTTGTTTTTGATACCACTGAATAATCGGATGAAATAAGACCCAGCTCACCGTTTAACTCCTTATTTCTTGCAAGATCCAGTCTTATTCCCATATAGTCCATATTTTCAAGGCATTTTTCTCTAACATATATGCTTTTTTCACCAATTTCACCTCCGAAAACTATACAGTCAACATTACCAAGTACAGTTGAGAGTGCCCCTATATATTTTCTTATTCCATCAATATATAAATTTACTGCAAGATCGGCTCTCTTGTTTCCCTTTTTAGCTGTATCCAAAATATCTTTAAAATCATCTGTTTTAATTCCAGCAGTAGCAATAAGACCGGCGTTATTTGATATTTCATCAAGCGCATCTACCACTGAAAGACCGAGTTCATTCATTGCAAATAGCAAAGCAACACCATCAATATCACCCACTCCTGTCCTTTGAAGCAGTCCTGAATCAGGTGAAAAACTCATACTGGTATCAATTGATTTTCCATCTTTTATGGCACAAATAGAGCTTCTTTCTCCCAGATAAATTGTAAGCAGGTTCATCTTTTCAGTCCTTTCAAGTTTATAAGCCATTGCAGCTAAATACTGGTGCGAAATGCTACTGTAGCCATTCTTTTTTATTCCCAGTTTTTTATACCAGTTCCAGGGGAAACCTGAAAGCCTTCTGAATTCGGGCAATGAGTAATGAAAAGATGACTCGAAGATACCCACCATAGGTACATTAAGTATTCTTTTAAATTCTTCAATCGCTTCAATTAATTGCTGATTATGTGTTGACGCAATAAATGTGAATCTTTTCATTTCATCTAATATTTTTTGGGTTAAAATACTGGCTCCGTTTTTTTCTCCAAGGACACAATTAAATCCCATAGCTCTTATGTCTTTAAGACTGCTTACTACACCACTTTTAATATACCAGTTAAAAATGAGTTTTATCCCCGCTTCAAATCCCATAATTCTTACTGATTTACTGGTAGCTTTTTTATCACCAATACTGTGGGTAAAATTAGATCTTCCTCTGTTTTTTATTTTATCCACATTGGCTTCACCCAGGACTCTAACTTCATTTTCATTATTAATATCAATAATTTTAGTTTTCAGTGAGTTGCTACCTATATTCCCGATTCCGATAATCATCCAATCCCCTTTCAAGCGTTCAGACATACACCAGTCTTTAAAACAAATCTATCGTTTACTGATAATCTAATCAAAAATTTTTTAATTAATTTAGTAAAATTCATTTTAACAGATTTAAAATCATTTTTATAATATCATTACTCTTAGATTAGAAAAAATGAAAACCTTAAAGGTAATCAAACGTTGATGATTATTGTATAGGTGTAATTTTTCCTTAGAGATTATCTAACTTTTATTTTTTAAGAGGTTTATTAAATCAAATCTTAAATTTTTTATCTCTGAAGCTATTTCATACAAGATTTCTGCATTACCGCTGCTTGAGGTAAAAAAATATTTATCTTTATTTTCAGAATTTAAATTACTTATTTTTTCTTTTATCAGACAGCTGATAAAAAAAGATAGTGATATATCCATCTTTTCAGCAATTTTTTTTGCATTATCCACTAAGTCTTTATTTAATCTAAAGCTGTACATCTTTTTAGTCATAGTACTTAAATACTAAAGATTTATGACTTATTTGTCAACAATATTAAATACTAAAAACAAGCTTCACTGCTCGAATCTGAG
>SOKC01000114.1 GCA_004376325.1 Actinomycetota bacterium
GAGCAGCCATTGCTGCCTTATGAAGCGTGCAATCTGGGATCCATAAATCTGGCGCATATGGTAAAAGAGGAAGAGGGCATAAAAAAAGTAGATTATGATAAATTAAAAAGGATTGTCCACACAGCAGTGAGGTTCCTGGATGATGTTATTGATATGAGCAGGTACCCGCTGGAAAAAATAATGAAGATGGCGCGTGGAAATAGAAAAATAGGACTGGGGGTAATGGGATACGCCGATCTGCTTATAATCCTTGGTATCCCCTATAATAGCGAGGAGGCTCTGGAACTTTCCCAGAGGGTTATGAGCTTCATTCAGGATGAATCCAAAAATGCATCAAGAGAACTGGCTAGAGAAAGGGGAGTATTTCCAAACTTCAAAGGCAGTATATATGACAGTCCTGATGGTTATGAAATTAGAAATGCGACAACTACAACCATTGCTCCTACCGGGACTTTAAGTATTATTGCTGACTGCTCAAGCGGGGTGGAACCATTGTTTGCCATATCCTTTGTTAAAAACGTTATGGATAATGACAGGCTTTTAGAAGTTAACAAATATTTTAAAAAGATAGCAACAGATGAAGGTTTTTACAGCAAAGAGGTAATGGAGAAGATAGCCGAAAGCGGTAATCTTAAGGATATTGATGAAATCCACTCGGGATATAAGAGGATATTTGTTACGGCACATGAGATATCTCCAAAATGGCATGTGAGAACTCAGGCGGCTTTTCAAAAATTTGTAGATAATGCAGTGTCCAAGACTGTTAATTTTCCCAGCAGTGCTACAGTTCAGGATGTAGAAAATGCATATATGCTGGCTTATAGGCTGGACTGTAAAGGTATAACTATTTTCAGAGATAAGAGCAGAGGTACACAGGTACTCCAGGTGGAAGGAAAGAAAAAAGCTAAAGAAAAAAAGGTAGAAGTCGGTACTGACAGGAAAGAAACAAAAAAAAGAGTAAAAAGTTATCCGGAGGAAAAATCAAAAGAGGAAGGAAAAGTAAAAGAGGCAAAATTAAAACCCCGGTCAAGACCGGAAGTTACCCGCGGTATGACCAAAAAATATAAAATAGGAGGTTGCGGAAAACTTTATGTGACTGTAAATTCGGATGAAAATGGCATCTGTGAAGTATTTATCAATACTGGTGAAGAGGGATGCACTGCCTTAACCGAAGCTGTGGGCAGACTTATAAGTATCGCTATTAGATCAGGTATTGATATTGAATCAGTGAAGAAACAGGTGAAAGGGATAAGATGTATAACCTGCATTGCCGATGCAGAAACCCATGTGCTTTCCTGCCCGGATGCAATGGGAAAAGCCATAGATTTTTATCTAAATGGGTCTAATAAGTTTGATTTAGATATTACAAGCGGTCCCAGGTCTATTATGATATGTCCTGAGGATGGGTGCGGTGGAATAATGGAACCCGAGGGGGGCTGCTATGTTTGCAGAAACTGCGGTTACTCTAAATGCTCTTAATCTTTTTTCTAATCTTTTAAAATCTTATCCAGGGATGCTTTATATATACCGTAATCGCCTTCTGTAAATAAAACCATTCGTACAAGATCAATTTCCGGATGTTCTTCCAGGAAATTAGTAATGGTTTTAAGAGCAACCCTTGAAGCTTCATTTACAGGATAACCAAAGATCCCGGTGCTTATTGAAGGAAATGAAACACTTTTAATTTTATTTCGGGAAGCTAGAAGTAAGCTATTTTTATAGCAGTCTCTAAGATCTTCAGGGTCGCTTTTACTGCCGCTATAAACAGGACCAACAGTATGAATCACATATTTTGCTTTAAGGTTATGTCCCCTGCTCAGTTTTGCCTCACCTGTCCGGCAGCCTCCAAGAGTTCTGCATTCATCCCACAGCTCCAGCCCTGCAGCTCTATGAATTGCGCCGGATACTCCACCCCCGGGAGAAAGAGCTTTATTTGCTGCGTTGACTACTGCTTCTGTATCCTGCACAGTTATATCACCAGCTATCAGTTCCAGAATTGAATTTCCTATTTTGCATTTAAAGGACATGGTTAGTTCTTCTTTTTTAGTTTAATTATTCTGGAAAGAGCTACTTCTTCTATTGAAACTTTGTTTCTACCAGAGATTTTACTATTATACATAAGTTTATCAGCTCTTTGTATTAAAGATTTTACTGTATCAATCGGCTGTGAAATTACAGCTCCAATTGAGATAGTAACCCTTATAATAGAATTTTTTCTCCTTAGAGGGAAGTTAGAGGATTGTACTAAAATCCTAAGTTTATTTGCAATTTTCATTAATCGTTTTTTATTAACATTTAAAACTATTACAATAAATTCTTCGCCTCCCCATCTCCCAACAGTATCAAAAGACCTAATATTTTTTAATAATACCATAGCAACCATTTTTAGTACTTTATCTCCTACTCTATGTCCAAAATTATCATTTATGCTTTTAAAGTGGTCGATATCTATAAATAACACTCCGAAGGTCCGATTATATCTTTTCATTTCATCAAGAGCCGAGAAAAGTCTATTTTCAATAAAACGCCTGTTGGGTAATCCTGTTAAATGGTCGATTAATGTTTCTTTTTTTAAATCCTTAATAATTTGCTGCGCTTTAATTATTTCAGAATTATCATTAAATAGTACAGTGCAGCCCAATATTCCATCTTTTATATCCCCAACCGGTGAAATCTTTATTAATGAGGGCACCCTATAACCATCTTTATGCTTATAATATGCATTAACTTCTCGACTTCTTCCATCATTAAAAACTGCTGATATTGGGCAGCTATTATTACAAAGTGGGGTACCTTTAGAATCTACGTGGATAAGAATACCATCTGAACAGGATTTGTTAATTACATCAGATTCGTTATAACCGGTAATTTTTCTGGCTTTTTTATTCCAGAATATAATTTTTTTATTTTTATCAACTAATTGTAAACCATCATTTAAATTATTTAATAAACCCCCACAAAAATCTATATTTTTTATAATACTTGTTAATTTATTTTCCATATAATTATTATAACAGATAGAACATCATGTTCTATATTTGATTAAAGAGAAGTGATTAAATGAGTGAACAGCCAATACCATTAGCCTGGAAGTGTCAGGGATAGTGTGGCTAAACTGTAACATCAGAAAATTATGTTATTTTTAAAAACTTAAAATAAAAAATTAAAAAAAACATAGCAATTCCTGCCTATTTAATGCTTATTTTGCTTAATTTCTAGGGGATAGAAGTTTTGGTGCAGTTAATTTATCCTGTAAAAATTATAACATATTTATAACAGATTATGGATATAGTATCTATTTTAGCTATTAGTTCGAATCCTCCCTCCCCAGCCAGTATCTTTTTCAGCTAAAAGGATTATGGGCATTCAATAAGTTTAGTTTATATTAAGGAAGAAAGATAGCACCAATTATAAGTGGAATGATTGTAAAAAAAGCAAATGCAGGGTGCCCTCTTCTGGTTTTATTCTGGTTGTCCCAATTGAATAGATATATTGCCAAGCCAAATGATAATATTCCACTAATAAATAAAATAACCAATGACCATAATGGATTGTATCCAATAGATTGATTATATGAATAATACCTGAATAAATTAATAGCATGGGTACTGGGAAGAAGCAGTCCTATTTTTTTTAATATATCGGGGAGTAGATTTTGAGGGATAAAAAAACCACCTATTATCATCGAAGGTAAAAAAATCAATTGAGACCATAATATAGTTGCACGGGAACTTGAAGATGCCACACCAATAAGCACCCCAAGCCCTGCACTTATAAAGGCAGTCAACAGAAAAATTAATATAAAGTAGAGCCAATTTTGTGGGAGGGGAGCTTCAAACATTGTGAAAGCTGTTGGAATAATAATTATTGCTACAACAATCATGTGCATTATTGTGGTAAGTGGAGGAATAATCACAATAGAAGTTGCAGGTACTCCGTTAATTTTATAACTTCTAAATATACCAGCTTCACGTGATTTTACCAAGGGGTCTGGTAGTCCAAGAATGGTACTTATTAATATAGAAATAACTACCATAGAGGGAATGATTATTTCTATAAAACCAGGGTTAATGTTTTTCATTAAAAATCCCAACATTATATATAGTCCCAGGGGAAATAGATAATTTAAAAGCAACAAATTTTTATCCCTAATTCCAGTTTTAAATTCGAAGATAAAATGATTTTTAAAAGCTTTCATTTTTTAGCCTTTGTGTTTGTAATTTCTAGGAAACGGTCTTCCAAAGAAGGACGCTCTACTCTTAAATCTATTAAATTATCTTTTTGTTTTGAAATGTATTCAATTATTGATGAAACTGTCTTACCTGGATTAGTGCTAAAATATATTTTATATTCATCTTTTGATAAATATTGGGCCACATCTGGAAATTTAATATTGGGTTTTGACAAGCTTGAGCCTTCAACCCTAACAGATATTTTTGTCAGCCCTGCTCCAGTGGCGGTTACCTCACGAGGGGTTCCAATAATTATAATTTTACCTTGCAGTAATATCGCCACACGGGTAGCCATTTTTTCTGCTTCTGCCATGTCATGCGTAGCAAGAAGTATAGTGGTGCCACTTTCCTGCAATTCTTTCATCATATTATGTAGTTCTACGCGGGACTGAACATCAAGACCAGCAGTGGGTTCATCTAAAAATAGAATTGGTGGATTATGGGTTAGAGCAAGAGCAAGAGAAAGTCGTCTTTTCAGACCAGTGGACAGTGTCTGGTATTGAGTATCCATTTTCTCTTTGAGACCTAATCGTTCCAGTAAATCATATCGGGAAGATACATTATGGTAAGCACTAAAAAAATTCATAGCTTCGTCTACACGCATGCTATCGGGCAGCCCTGAAGTTTGAAGCTGGACGCCTATTAAGTTTCGGAGATTATTATAATTGTAATTTGGACTTTTACCCATTAAATTAAAAGAGCCTCCATCTAGTTTTCTTAATCCTTCAAGACATTCAAAAGTAGTTGTTTTTCCAGCACCATTGGGTCCTAAAAGACCAAATATTTCCCCTTTTTCTACATTGAAGCTTATATCATCAACAGCTACTAAATCTCCATAGGCCTTTCTTAATTTAATTACTTCAACTACAGTATCTTTCATTTTTAAGGCATGTTTTATATTGAATTTTATTAATTATGTACTCAATATTACTAAAAAGCATTTAGAATTAAAAGATGAAATATAATTTCATCTTATTGATTTATAGAGTAAAGTTTTGTATTAGATAATAACAAGAAAAAAGTATTAAAAAACTGCTCAATACATTAATTCAGGTATAAAAATACCCTCATCAACTTCAATAATCCTGGTTTGAACTTCGTCTACTATCCCCAGTCAAATATTACAAATAATTTATTATGTAAATACAAAATTAGATTTAATTATCTCTAATTTGTCTTTTAAACCTATAAATTCATTAAAATAAAAAGTTCGAAATGTGTCCACTAGGGGCAGCCAAATAATTTTGACAAAGCTAACATAAATTTTATATAATACAAATGCATCCCTATGATGATGAATCATAGGACCCCCTGGGTAACAATGTTACGGCCAGGGGTATTTTTTAAATAAATTGACATGCAAAAATCAAAAGTAAGTCTGTATATCGACGGTTTCAACATTTATCACAGAATAAATGATTATCAAAAAAAGACTGGAATCTGCTATAAATGGTTAAACTATAGAAGTCTTTTTAAATCCCTTTTAAAACCAAATGAAGTAATATCTGATATTTATTTTTTCACAGCAATCACACAAGATTTCGGTTTTGATGCTGTTAAAAGGCATAATAAATATGTTACTGCATTAGAGTCTGAAGGAATTAAAATAATAAAGGGTTATTTTAGTAAAAAGAAGAAATTATGTAGAGTTCCAGGGTATAATTTCAAAGGTAATAAGTATTTTGATATAAGGGAAGAAAAACAAACAGATATCAATATTTCTCTTTCTCTTTTAAAAGATGCTTATTTAAAAAATTATGACACATGTTTTTTAATGTCCGGTGATAATGATTTTGCTCCTGTATTAATAACCATTAAAGATTTATTCAATATTAATCCATTTCTAATTACACCTCCCTATAAACCCGGAGTTGTTAATTTAAAACCAATTAAAGACTTAAAGAGTGCCTGTTTTGATCAGAAAAGACAAAAATTTAACGTTATAAATTTAAAATTTAATAATTTCATTGGATATTCACTTCCAGAGAAAATATATGATACTTACGGGAATTTAATTGTAGAAATACCAAAAGAATATTCCAAATTTTAGGAAAATTAAATTTTGCTGCTGTTGTTGAACTTTAAAGTAACACTTTTAATTTAACCAATTCATTCAAAAATTGGTTCGAAATTTCACACCTTGGAGCAGCCAGTCTGCGCAGCGGGCAAAGTGACCAATTTCCCTAATTCTAAAAAGAGTTTTAAAAGATAAATTATTTTTTATAAATTTAGTGAACTCATAACACAGCTAATAAACTTAATGATCTATAGCTATTGAATTTTGGTGACCAATAGGTATGGAATTTATATTATCATTAAGGCCTATTAATAAATGAAGTATTTCTACTATTTTCATATTTAGGTAAGAGAAGACTTGATAAGGAAATAAAGAAATAGTTTTTATATTTGGAGACTTAAGAGCAGATGATTTTACAATAATGCTTTGTATTCTATTAATAGGTAGGTTATTATAATTTTTATTTATGAAAAAGTTTCTTAAAAGGAGTAGGATGAAAAATAGAACATTGTTTTGGATATTCGCACCTCTTAAAAACATTTCACTTGGCGTAATAATTTTTCTAATATTTTACGCATTTGAAAAAACTAGCAATAATCAAATCATTGGGCTTGATACTCGGATATTACTAAGTATACTTTTCCCTTTACTTACACTAATTATTGAATATATGTTCTTTGAAAGTACAAGGTTCAAAGGGTGAAATATCTAATAATTTAAGTGTTATCATAAGATCATTTAATTTTGAAGATTTAATACTGGTATAAAATTATCCTCTTTTGAAGTAATTATCGCGGTTTTAACATTGTCCACAGCGGCCATCCAGCAAAACCTATAAATTGATATATTGATATTGATTATTAAAGGTTTTACTTTAAAATTGTCCTTATATTTTAAGACAGAGGAGAGATTTAAAAATGAAGATATTAATTGCTTTTTCAACAAGGTTTGGAACAACAGAAAAATGCGTAGGTATGCTTGCAGAAATATTAAAGGAAAAGGCTCATGAAGTTGAACTAGTAGATCTTAAAAAGAACATAAGAGTAAAACCGGAAAATTATGACCTGGTAATAGTAGGAGGGTCTTTTCTTGCTTTCAGAATGAATGCTTTTGTGAAGAAGTTTGTAAAAAGAAATTTAAATATCCTTTTAAATACAAAAATAGGTATCTTCATGTGTGGAGCAGATGAAAACTGGAAAGATGAGATAAAAAAGGGTTTTCCTGAGGAACTCCTTGATAAAGCAGTGGCTAAAGGTTACTTTGGTTATGAGATGAATTGGGATAAGATGAATCCAATAGTCAGAAATATGATGCAAAAAGCGTCAAAAACCACAGAACCTGTATCAAAGATAAATACCGGAAATATAAGAAAGTTTGCAGAAGAAATTGCAGAAGCTTTATCTTAAGGGACTTTAAAATCTCTTAAAATAATTAACTCTTTTAAAAAATGGTTCGAAATTTCACTACTTGGGGCAGCCATCTTTTACAATACTCTTGTATCCTATGGTAGCTGTGTTACCGGGGACCT
>SOKC01000118.1 GCA_004376325.1 Actinomycetota bacterium
TTTTTACGATTATGTTAATATTTAATAGGTGATTTTAAAGTTGTAGGCGGAAAGTAATTAATATCTAGCATATAGTGTATAGTAAAGATCGTTAGCCGGTTAGCCAGTTTACCAGTTATCCGGTTGAAGAATTAAAATTAAGTTGGTTAACTGTATCAGCTAACTCTCATATTGCAACTTGAAATATGTATTTGAAATGAATGACTAGTATTAACTGGCCAACTGGTAAACCGGGTAACAGGATAACTAATACTCGATACTATATACTAACGACTATTCACTATTCACTAACGACTAAATAAAAGGAGGGAAAAATGAAAATAGCCGTTTATCCAGGTAGTTTTGATCCTATTACTAATGGCCATCTAAATATTATTGAAAGAATCATAAAAATTGTTGATAAATTAATAGTAGCAGTAACAGTTGATTCTAAAAAATCGACTTTGTTTTCTGCCCAAGAAAGAACAGATATGATAAAAAGGACCACCAAGAATTTGGAAAATGTTAAAGTGCTGTCATTTTCCGGTTTATTAACTGATTTTGTGAGAAAAAATAATGCAAATATTATAATCAGAGGGATGAGGGCCATCTCTGATTTTGAACATGAATCACAATTAGCTTTAATGAATAAAAGACTTGCTCCGGAAATTGAAACAATTTTCATGGTTACTTGCTCTAGGTATTCCTACTTAAATTCCAGTATAGTTAAAGAAATAGCGAGTTTAAATGGTAACATATCCCAGTTAGTCCCGGAAATTGTAGAGAAAAATTTAAAGACATTATTTCTTAATAAAAAAGCTTAATAAATCAGTTTACCCTGTTAAGTAGACACTCGCTTAACAGGATTTAGCTATATTTTTTAATGAAAATATTTATTATTAAATTGGAGTAAAAATCTACCTGTATAATAAAGAGAAACAATGTACTATTTTAAAAGATATTTTTTAATTATTATAATCACAGTTCTAATCTTACTTAATCTAATCCCAACTCCCTATTTCCTGGTAATTCCGGGGCAGGCCATCAATCTTAGTGAAAATATTACGGTAGAAAACGGCGAAAAAGACGCTAAAGGCCAATTTCTCCTCACTTCAACCGCTATAATAAAAGCAAATATATTATTATATATTTATGGTTTTTTTGATCCTAATATCGATTTAAAAAATAGAGATGATGAAATATTAGTGAATATGGAACAAAAAGATTATATTAATATAATGGAAAAATTAATGCAGGAAAGCCAGATGATTTCCAAAGTTGTAGCTCTAAGGAAGGCAGGATATTCTCCGGAAATATCAGGAAGAGGAGTATTGATTAGCGGAATATTGGATAACAGTCCGGCGAAAAATAAATTATTACCTGCTGATGTGATTATAAAAATAGATGAGCATCCGGTTTATACTCTGGAAGATTTATCAGAAATTGTTAGAAATTATAACTCAAATCAAATTATTAGAATTACTTTTTTAAGAAATAATAGTACTTATTCAACATTAATTCCTCTTATCGAACTTCCTGGTACTGATGATGAAACAGAAAGAATAGGGATAGGTGTCTATGCTGATACTAAAGATCTTCAATGCAAGTTCCCTTTAAAAATAGAAATAAATTTAGAAAAAATAAAGGGACCTTCTGCTGGTCTGATGATTGCCTTAGAAGTATTGAATCAATTAACTGAAAATGATCTAAGCGGTAATTTGTTGATCGCCGGCTCCGGTAATTTAAGTATTGATGGGAGAATAACCGAAGTAGATGGGATTAAACAAAAAATAATATCTGCAAAAAAACAGAAAGCTGACGTATTTTTAGTGCCTCAAAAAAATTACTTAGAAGCTCTTAAATTCGGTCATGGTATTAGAATCATTCCGGTTGATGATTTTGATGATATAATAATGAAATTAATAAAATTATAAAAATGAAAAATTTATTTAGATGATAAGAAATAATTTAGTCTTTTTTAATCACTATTTTGTGAGTAAAATCAAGCCGAGCCACCCTATCTTCTGCTTTTTTATTACCAAGAACATATATATCAGTAGCAAGAATGTCATAATCAAGCATCTTTGTCAATCTATTTCGAATATTATTATTTTCCTCAGAGATTGTTTGCCTTAAATAATTTGATAATTTACTGATTAAAGGCACAGAAGAATTTT
>SOKC01000056.1 GCA_004376325.1 Actinomycetota bacterium
ACAAAGAGATTAAAGATAATAAAGATTAAATAAAGCCGGATTTAACCGTCAAGTATTATGAAAGACAAGAAAAACGATGAGATTTCAAACATAAGCAATAATAACAGCGAAGAGCTATTGACCGGAAAAAGCGAGTATTTGCTGGAGTCAGAAGAACCTCTGGCTGAAGCATTAAAGATGAGACTTGAAAAAGTAAAAGCTCTTAAGAAAAGCGGTAAAAAGATTTACAGGACCAGGTTTGATAAAAATTCCAACATAATAGACATAAAGACACGTTACTCCAAACTTAAAGCTGGCGAAAAGGCTGATGGTGTTTTTAAAATAGCAGGAAGGCTCGTGAGTTTCAGGAAACACGGCAGGGCAACTTTTAGCGATATAAAAGATTTTACAGATAAAATTCAATTATATGTCAATCAAAAAGATATCGGGAAAGAGAAGTATGATGAGTTCTTAAATCTGGATATTGGTGACTGGGCGGGTATAGAAGGAACCGTTTTTGTAACGCACGCAGGAGAACTTTCAATAAATGTTTCCGAATTTGAGCTTCTAAGTAAAGCCATAAGAATACTTCCCGAAAAATGGCATGGACTGAAGGACAAGGAATTAAGATACCGTCAGAGATATTTAGATTTTACTGTAAATCCTGAGGTAAAAAATGTTTTTCTGACCAGAATTAAGGTAATAAATGCTTTAAGAAAGTTTTTAAATGATAGCGGTTTTAAAGAAGTTGAAACACCAATGCTCCAGTCAATCCCGGGTGGCGCTGCAGCAAGGCCATTTATAACCCACCATAATGCTCTGGATATTGATCTTTACCTGAGGATTGCACCGGAATTATATTTAAAAAGATTAGTTATTGGAGGATTTGACAAGGTTTTTGAAGTAAATAGAAACTTCAGAAATGAAGGAATATCCTATAAGAATAATCCGGAATTTACGATGCTGGAATTTTACCAGGCTTATGCTGACTATAATGATATGATGGATTTAACAGAGAATCTGATAAAATTTGTTTCTAAAGAATCTATCGGTAAATTAACTACAAGTTACAGGGGAAATAACATCGATCTTGGTAGAGAGTGGAAAAGATTTACGATGCTGGAAGTCATTTATAAGTTTGGTGGAATTAAAATAAATTTTGATAACAGCGCAGAAGAGTTATTATCAATGGCAGAAGATCTGGGTATCGAGATAGAAAAAGACTCCGGGAAGGGAAAAATTATAAATAAAATTTTTGAAGCTGTAGCTGAGCCTAAGCTTATACAACCCACTTTTATAAAAGATTATCCAATAGAAATATCCCCGCTGGCAAAAAGGCATCCTGATAATGAAAACCTGACTGAAAGATTTGAGCTGTTTATAGGAGGGGAAGAGATTGCTAACGCTTTTTCTGAGTTAATTGACCCCGGAGAACAATTGGATAGATTCAGAAAACAGGCAAGAAGTAAGTGCGAAGAAGAGAGGATTACAGGTAAGATTGATGTAGATTTTCTAAAAGCGCTGGAATATGGAATGCCGCCCACAGGCGGAGAAGGAATTGGGATTGACAGATTGGTTATGGTACTGACCAACAGCAATTCCATTAGAGATGTAATTCTTTTTCCTCTCTTAAGGCCTGAATAAAGCCAGCTAATGTATCACTGGTTTCACAGTTTATTCTTATAAAAAAGGTGATATAATTTTGCTGCAATTTAAATAATTGGTAATTTATTTTAGATTTCCAATCTGGTAACATTGGGTAAAGGGGAAGAAGACTAGCTTGAAGAAATGAAGGCAATTTGCTTAAATATAATCGATGATGAAGAGAAAGCCAGAAAGAAATTAAAGGAGAGCGACCTGCTGGGAATTAAAGATAACATATACTGTTCCTTTGGTTTGCTAAAGTATGCTAAAATACTATCATATGAAGAATCACTGGAACTGTTATCAATAATAAGATTGGGGCTTGATCTGGATATTATAAATGGGGTTAATGATTTTGATTACTTTGAACTAATAAATAAGATCAGTGATTCACATATTATATTAGATTTAGAGATAAGTAGCAGCGTAACTGATGATGAGCCAGATTCGATAAGGGCTGATTTAATACGGAAAAAAATATTAAAAGGAACTGATTAAATGTTTGAAAGATTCACAGAGAGAGCAAGAAAA
>SOKC01000117.1 GCA_004376325.1 Actinomycetota bacterium
TATGATTTTGTCTTTGCTTATCTCAACCTGCTCTCCCAAAATCCCCCTCTTAATCCTGTTATTATGTGATTACAAATATATTATATAAGAGCAAAGCTGTCAATAGTTTTTATAGATTTTTTCAGCAATTTATACAACTGCCAGTAAAAAATAAAATTATTTTTTAATATAGTTTAATTCTAGTGTCTGAATTACAGTTAATTGTATTATTGTATAAATTTACAAATACATAAATGATTATTATATTATTTATAAATACAGAAGTGCTATGAATTAAATAAACAAAAATAGGAATGTGAGAATACCTATTTAAATTATTTCATCAGGCGCGGGGAACTGCATACTGTTTATGAAATGATTATTAAAACCGGAAAATACAACCAGTTCAAGATATCTAATTTTTTTAGCTACTTTTTCAGCATTTGCCCTCTGCTTTTTGGAAATTAATATCATCTTTGCTCCAACCCCTGCAGCATTGCCGACCTGCCTGATTTTCCTTAACTGAACATTGGGGAACATACCAATATTAATAACATTTTTAGGGTCTATATAAGACCCAAAAGCGCCTGCAATTATTATTCTGTCTATATCTTTAAAGCTTATATCTGCATGTTCAAGTAATACTTCAATACCAGCTCTTATTGCCCCTTTTGCCAGTTGAATTTCTACAATGTCTTTTTGGTTTATTGAAATATCTTTTTCTCCGCACCGCTTAGTAAAACACTTACCATTCTCCAGGACATTACTATTTTCTCTTCTCCTGTTACCACCACCTGAAGGCGCCAGTATATAACTAAACTCTCCTTTGCTATCTCTGCGCACACAATCTAAATCAGTTTTAAATTTGCCGTTCCTGTTTATTATGCCAGCCTTTAACAGTTCCGCTATCGCGTCTAAAATCCCGGAACCGCAAATACCGACAGGCTTTATATCATTAATGGTCTGGACAGACGGTATACAAGTCTTAGAATCAATTAATACTCTCTCTATGGCACCTGGCGCTGCTCTCATACCATATTTGATATGTGCTCCTTCAAATGCTGGACCCGATGCAGTAGAAACACTGGTGATTTTCTTTCCGCTTTTTAATACTATTTCAGTATTGGTTCCGATATCAATGCCCAGGTAGTTACCTTTCTTTTTATATATTTCTGTAGCCAGGATCACAGCTAAATGGTCAGATCCCACAAATCCTGCTATTGGAGGCGGTAAAAAAATATATCCGCCGGGGGCAATTTTAATTCCAATTTCCCTGGCTTTAATTTGTAAAGAGTCATTAGTCAACGAAACAAATGGAGACAACCCAAGCTGATTCACAGGCAATCCCAGCAGCAGATGATGCATAGCGGTGTTACCAACAATAGTCATCTCGGTTATTTCTTTATGCGTTAAATTATTTTTCCTGCAAAGTTCACTTACTACTTCATTTATTTTAGCTACTACTACCTTCTGAATCTTATTTGCATTATCCTGACTCTGCATAGCAAAATTTAAGCGGCTCATTATATCTTCCCCATAACTAACCTGGGGATTCATAACTCCTTTACTGTCAATTGTTTTTCCAGTCACCAAATCGACAAGCAGAAAAGCAATTTTTGTTGTTCCCAGATCAATGGCCAGACCAAAATTATTTTTTGTCCTATCCTTTCCTTCAATCAGAATAATCTCATCATTTCTTACTGTAACCGTAATTTCCCCTAAGTTACTCCTGATAATGTAAGGCATTTCAACAAGTGACCTGTAATCAATAGAATTAACCTTCAGGTTACATTTATTCTTAAGAAAACTTTTAATTCTGTTAAAATCAGATTCTAAATCTTCGAGATTGGCCTCTTTTAATTTTACAAAATATTTCTTGCAGACAGGATCTACTTCAATAATCTTCTCCTCGCCCCTAACCTGAAGTTTCTGCTCCTCACTCAATGATGATGAAGGTATATATATAATAAGATCCCTATCGAAAATTTGCTGACACGCCAGTCTAACACCATTGTCAATCTCATCAGGGCTTAATATTTCCTGTTCTTGTTTGCTGGCTGGCTTTTTTTCTTTATTTAGAATAACTATTCTGCATTTGCCGCAGGTTCCTTTTCCAGCGCAGACTGATTTTATACCCAACCCGGCATCAATAATTGCTTTAAGTCCACCTGTCGGTTCGTTTAGAAATATCCTTTTTCCTATAGGCTCAACAATTATTTTAATCTTTCCATTTTTCATAATATTCTCTTCACCTGTAATTTACTTAAGAAATTTTTATTGGTCTGCTCTAATTTTCTTATAAATGAACTTTCTTAAACAATATCAATAATATTATATTAATTTTTGTAGAGTTTAGAAAGACTTATCTAATCATATCTTCCTGAAGGAAGCCTTTATTTCCTATTTATAATATGTTAGAATAAATATATAAAATATTAATATTAAATGTTAATATCATATTTTTCAAAGTTTTTGTTAAAATAAATTAGGTAATCATTCAAATATTGTCCAGTAATATAAGTTTATAAGTTAATTTGATTTTTACTTAAAAATAGTATAAAGTGTCCCACGTTTTTAATAGAGAATACGGTTAGCTAATTGATAAAATTTTTAAGAAAGGTAGGTGATAAAGACGACAAGGACTGGTGAAATTAAGAAAAAATCAGGAGAAATTGGAATAAATGGCCTTAATAGTATAAGCAATTTAGAAGCTGAGATAATGAAGATTGTATGGGGAAAAGGCAAAGTAACAGTAAGAGAAGTACATGAGAATATGCTAAGAAAGGAAATTGAAATTAAGGAACAAGGATTTATCCCTTACACAACCGTAATGTCAACAATGACTACGCTGGCAGAAAAAGGGCTTCTGAAGCAGAATAAAACTGCAAAAACCTATATTTATTCTGCAGCAGTTGATAAAAAAGAACTTTCAAAAAGCATAATAAAATCAGTTTCAGATAAATTGCTTGAGGAAAGTACAAAAAGCATGGTTTCCAAATTTTTATCTGACAGTAAAAACATTTCTAAAGAAGGAATAGAAAAATTATTGGAAGAAATAGACAAATCTTAAAAAGATTTGTCTATTTCTTTTGAACCTGCCTATTATTTTATAGAGGATTAAAGAAGCTAGTATTAAGTAAATCGTATTAAAAAGTTTTTTTTTAAAATTTTTACTTTTTACAATAATATCTAATAGTATTTTTTTATTTCTTAGTAATACAATAGCAATAAATTTTATATAATTTATATTGACCAATATGGTTTTTTTAGAAATATTGGTAAACTACATTTTACCAATTATTTATAATAGTTTTGTGAGTCTGGTTTTAGTCTTATTCTTCTTATTTATTTCCAGGATAAAAGATTCGAATATCAGGATTCTATTTTTATTCCTGCCACTAATTAAACCTTTTATAATTATTGCTGAAAAAATGGATAAAACGTATTTTCAGTCATATCCTGTTGCTGGTTTATTTAGGTTACCTGACCCAAATAATATATTTAGAATATTTGAAGGATTTGATAAGGGTCCAGCAGTCTTTTCTGACATAAACTATTTAGTCCTATTACTAATAATAATTAGTATAGTCACAATATTAGTTGTAAGATGGGTTATTCTTTATCTCTTTTATAAAAATTTAGCACATGAAGATAAGGTTGGGAGAAAAGACATTCCTGGAATTTATGCCATCATCGATGACTATATCCAAAAAATGAAGACAAAAGCTCCTTATGTAAGTCTAACACACAGGCATTACTTCTCACCTTTTATAATAGGAATTAAAAATTTTGCACTGGTTCTTTCTCCCAAATTAATAGATATACTAAATACTGGTGAAAAAGAGGTTTTAATTCAACACGAACTATCACATATTAAAAGAAACGACAATCTTATTGGCTGGATTGCATTGATATTAAGAGACTTACTCTTTTTTAATCCTTTTTCCTATATTGCATATTCACTGATTAAATCAGAGCAGGAAAAAGATAGCGATAAACTCGTGGTTAAATATTCTGGAAAACCTGTAAAAAAAATAGCCAAAAATATTCTTAATGCTACTCTAAAAATAAAATCTATTTCAACTTTGAAACCCATTTCCGAGTCTGCACAGAGTTTTACCTTTCTGCCACTTGGTTCTTTCAGCCATTTTAGATTTAGAAATAGGATTAATTCTATTCTTAAAACTAATCCAGATAAGATTTACAGCCGTATCTTTCCTAAAATACTGATGTATATTCTATTTTTGACACTTCTAATAATTCAACTAATGTTTGTAATAAAAATAAATAATCTTTATATATTTTTAAGATAAATTTAAAATATATACTGAAACTGTTAAAATAATTATCTTTTTCCTTAAAGAGAATTATTTTTTTAGTATTAATCTGGTATAATATTAAAAGAAGAAACAGCTTCTAAGAAAGGAGGCCTCAATTGAAATCTATCAATAAAACCAAAAACCTCTGGAACAATGATCTGACCCTGAAAGGACTAAAAGATGACGTTAGTCCTATGTGCTGCTGGGTATGGTGCTTCTGGTGGTGGGGTTAAGAATAATTGTACTCGTAATTTATAAATGAAGTTATTTCCAAGCAGTTATAATTACTCTCATAGAATAAACTCTAGGTATACTCTTATAAATAATACTTTAACCGGTGCGCTGGATATTGTAGAGAATAATATCTGGAGTTTAGTAGAAGGTAAAAAATTTAATAGCATTGATGCTGAACCTCTCTCAAATCTTATTGAGAGAGGTTACCTTTATTATGATTTAAAAAAAGAAGATGAAATACTTGTTACTCTTTATGACAACTACACAAAAAAAGTATCCTCAAGACCGCTGAGATTTGTATTCTGCCCTTCCTACCAATGCAACCTAAGATGCACTTACTGCTTTCAAACGGACCTGCCTTCCAATCCCAATAAGTTCATGAGCAGCAAAGTATTAGATGATACCATAAATGCTGCAGAAGAAATATCAAAAGAAAAATCCGGTAAAGTTGATTCTGTGGAATTATTCGGGGGAGAACCACTGCTTTTAAAAAATAAACCGCTCCTAAAAAAGATTCTTAAATTTGCAAAAGAAAAAGATGCCCCTATAACCATAGTCACCAATGGCGTAATGGCTAAGGATTTCACTGACATATTACTACCGGTAAAAGAAAAAATAAAAATGCTTCAAATAACTGTTGATGGCCCTCCAGAAATCCACAACAAACGCAGAAAATTTCCTTCCGGCAAAGGAAGTTTTGGTAAAATATCTGAAAGCATAGATTCACTTCTAAAAAACAACATACATACCAATGTCAGGGTAAATATTGATAATACCAATATAGAATATCTGCCTGATTTGTATGAATATATTTCTAAGAAGAACTGGATAAAAAATCCAGATTTCAATATTATGTTGGCACTGATTACAGATCACAGCACCCTGGATTATAATAATATAATAATTCCAGAGGAAAAACTGCTGGAGAGGTTGATTAAAGTATATGACAAATACCCGGCATTGGAAGATACATTTGGTTTTTACAAGTTCAAACCATTACGACATATACTGGATATAGTAAGCGGCGCACCAAATGTCTCTCCCAAATTTATTAACTGTGAGAGTAATTTACTGGAACTTAATATCTTCTGCCCTGACGGATATATATATGCTTGCGGAGAATCTATAGGAAACCCCGAGTATGCTATTGGAAAATTTAGCCCCAAACTTGAATTCTATCCTGATAAAGAAAAGTTATGGACAGGAAGAACCATATTGAATATTGAAAAATGCAGGACCTGTAAATTTGCTCCCCTTTGCGGAGGCGGCTGTGCTTATTCCTCTATTCTCATATATAAAGACAACAGCAAACCAATATGTGAAAGATACCAGGAAGTTCTGGATACATTCTTAAGGCTAAGGGGAGAAAAAATACTGAAAAAGTACATTAACAGTTTTTAACCGAACTAATTGCTATTTCATACCAACAATATTCTTTGCTGCCTTCAACGTATTGCTGAGCAGCATAGCGATGGTCATAGGTCCTACTCCACCCGGTACCGGTGATATATAGCTAGCCTTAGGTTCTACTCTTAGGAAATCTACATCTCCAATTAATGTAGCGCCTTTCTTTTCAAAGTCTTCTTTTCTCCATTCCAGCAGTTCCTGGTTCGCCTTATCTTTTGTAATCCTGTTGATTCCTACATCTATAACCACAGCCCCCTCTTTAACCATATCACCCTTAATTAGATATGGTACACCGGTAGCTACAATCAGGATATCCGCATCTATGGTATGAATTTTTAGATCTCTGGTTTCAATATGGCATATAGTAACTGTAGCCCATTCATTTAAAAGAAGCAGGGTAGTAGGTTTTCCAACTATTTCACTATGGCCCACCACAGTAGCATTCTTTCCCTTTATGATTATATCTTCTCTTTTTAACATTTCTATAATACCCAAGGGTGTTGCCGGCACCAGACACTCTTGCTGGGTTACCAGCTTGCCTATATTTACAGGATGAAATCCATCCACATCTTTTTCAGGATATATTGCTTCCAGAACCTTTGCTTTATCTATCTGTTCCGGCAATGGAAGTTGAACTAAAATACCATGAATATCTTCCCTGTTATTCAGTTTATCTATTTCTTTTAATACATCTTCGGTAGACACGCTCTCATCCATTTTTATAGTTTCAGATTTAAAACCAACTTGCTCGCATCCTCTCTGTTTGCTTCCAACATATATCTTTGAAGCAGGATTATCCCCCACAAGTATTACCGAAAGACCCGGTACAATGCCTTTTGTCCTTTTCATCTCTTTTACTTCTTCAGTTATCTCGTTTTTAATGTCCTGTGAGATTCTCGTCCCACTGATTAACCTGGCTATTTTAATCACCCCTATACTTAGAATTTGTAATAATTTATAAAAAAATAAATCTATATTTTTAAAGTTACAGAATTACTGTTTTATACAAGCCTCTATTCTTAGAACAATCCAACAATATTACCTTCATCGTCAATATCTACATTGGTTCCAGCCGGAACTTTTGGAAGTCCTGGCATGGTTCTCATCATGCCAAGTAACGGATAAAGAAAACCTGCGCCAACAGAAGCCCTGACATCTCTAATGGGAATTGTAAATCCAGTAGGCCTTCCTTTCAGGTCAGGATCATGGCTCAGGGAAAGATGGGTTTTGGCCATACATATAGGTAATTTGTCAAATCCCTGCTTGGTATATAAATCTATCTTCCTTTCTGCTTCCGGCAAATAATTTACACCGTCCGCACCGTAAATTTTAGTAGCAATAGTTTCAATTTTTTTCTTTATAGGCCAATCCAGGGGATAAAGGAATTTGAAATCTGATGGCTTATCTGCTGCTTTAGCCACTGCCTCAGCTAATTCAATTCCCCCTTCTCCACCTTTGAGCCAGACTCTGCTGACTACTGCATCTTCTGCGCCTGCAGCAATAGATTTTTCCCTGATTGCATCAATCTCTTCTTGAGTGTCAGCTTCAAAATGATTTATAGCAACTACTACAGGAGTTCCAAAAAGCTTCATATTTTCAATCATCTTCTCCAGATTTTCACAACCTTTTTTAACTCCCTCTACATTGGGTTTATTCATCAGCTCTTCATCTACACCTTTTCCGGGAATAAATTCAAATACTCCTCCATGCATCTTCAGTGCCCTTACTGTTGCCACAATAACTACAACATCCGGTTTTAGTCCTGAATATCTGCATTTAATATCCATAAATTTTTCTGCTCCACAATCAGCTCCGAACCCACTTTCAGTTACAACATAATCTCCAAGCTTTATGGCTATCTGATCTGCTAAGACCGAGCTATTCCCATGAGCAATATTAGCAAATGGACCGGTATGTACAAAACATGGCGTGTGCTCTATTGTCTGAAGCAAATTGGGTTTTATGGCATCTTTTAAAAGCACAGCCATAGAGCCTGCACATTTTAAATCCTCAGCTGTTACTGCTTTACCATCATAAGAAGAGCCAACTACCATTCTGGCCAACCTCTCCCGAAGGTCTTTAAGACTTGTAGTAAGAGCAAGAATCGCCATTACCTCTGAAGCTACAGTAATATCATAACCTGTCTCTCTTGGAATCCCGTTTAGAGGACCTCCAAGACCTATTACAATATTTCTCAGCGCTCTATCACTGACATCAACCACCCTGTTTAAAGTTATGCTAAATGGATCTATGTCAAGTTCATTTCCCTTCATAATGTGTGTATCCAGAAACGCAGCAAGAAGATTATTAGCTATACCCACAGCGTGGGTATCCCCGGTTAAGTGCAGATTAAAATCTTCCATTGGAAGAACCTGGGAATAACCACCGCCAGCTGCTCCGCCCTTTATACCAAATACCGGACCAAGAGAAGGCTGCCTTATGCAGGTAATAGTTTTTTTACCAATCTTATTTAAGGCCATACTCAGCCCAATTGTAGTTACTGTTTTACCCTCACCAAGCGGAGTGGGAGTAATGGCTGTGACATCAATATACTTTCCGCTTGGCCTGTCCTTAAAATTCTCCAGAACTTCCAGTTTTACCTTTGCTTTATGATTTCCATACAGTTCCAGATATTCTTCATCAAGACCGATTGACTCAGCTATTTCCCTTATGTGCTTCATTTCTGCTGATTGGGCGATTTCAATATCACTTTTCACAAGAGACTCCTCTCATTTTTCCAGGTTAAATATTTAATAAAAAAAATACACCACTGAATTATATAAAAATTACTAACCTGTTACAAATTAAATTAAAAAAATATTGAGTTGGCTCATTTATTAACAGCATGAATCAATATTCATACATATATAACTGATTTTAAAATGAAATTTACCCATAAAACATAAAATTTAAGTCCTGGTTAAGCACTATATTCTTTTAGAAATTTAGGAACCTCACCAGCTTCTCTGGGACCAACAACAACTTTCCATCCATCTCCCAGTTCGTCTTCCAATTCGCCCTGAAGCTGCGATACATAACCAGGTATTACAATTTCCTTTTTCTTTATTTTTTCTACAATACCGCTCTTCTTTATAAATTGAGCAATCAATTCTGGAACAAATTTCCCTGCTGCCCAGGCAGTAAGAACAGACTGGCCTTCAACATCCATAACTAAGAGCCAGGATGGAACTTTGCTGCTTTCTACTTCACCTGAGATTATAAAGTAGGTAAGAGAAAAATTAGTTGTAATCAAAACCGGTGAATTTTCATCAGGACTGCCTATTTCATAAATTTTCTGTTCTACCTGCATCGGTCTTCTGGGATCAGTGTATATATTCTGTCTATATACCAGCAGTGGAAAAATATTTTGATGGCTTGGATTCGAAAGCACAATAATCGAACCATATTTAGCTATAAAAATAGAAGCTATTAAAGTTTCTTTTAAAGGATTATCAGTCATTTCATCAGGAAATACTATAGTGGGATAGCCAAAAAGCCTGTTCTTCTGCTTTATTGCAGCTATCCTTAATATAATTTGATTATAAAAATCATCCTTAAAATCCCTTGACCCAATATCTATTACCAGATTTTTAATCCCGGCTTCACGCATTTTCCCGGTAATTGCTGCTATATCTTCAAAGGACTTGCCTCTAACTGCTATTGGACATCCGGTCTCTTTTCCAAGAGTTATAAAAAGGTCTGTATTATCAGCAGTAGCAGCATGGATGAGCGGCTTATTTTCTTTGAACTTTTCAGCTGCAGTTTTCAATGTCTCCGGGTCTGACGAAACTAATATTAATGGTTTTTTTGTAAGTGTGGCAACATCGCCAGCAACTTTTAGAAATCTGTCTATACTTTTAGATTTATTTTTAATACAGACAGCATCTACTTTTAAAATCTGGCCCACTCTTTCATATAAAACCTCATTTACACCTTTAATTATTTCTTCAATTTTGCCGCTGTCCATATCATCTTCTATGGTTACTGCAAATGCATTTTGATTTACAAATGTTCTATCATGCCTGAACATTACCGTCTCTTCGCCAACTACAAAAGAGTCATTTCCAGCGCCAATTTCCACTTTCAGGATTGGCGGCTGAGAAGCTTCTGAAAGCGCTTCTTTTACTTCTTCTGAAATGTGAGGACATTTTTCCAGTTCCACTTTACCTGCTGCCAGCTGCATTGCAAATGCCAGACAGGTAGGAAATCCGCAGTCTTTACAGTTTGTTTTTGGCAACATTTTAAATATTTCCAGACCGCTCAATGCCATACTTTACTCTCCTTACCTCACTTTATATACACTTCTATATTTTTTACATCATTGGTTCCATTTTAAGAACAGGATGATTTACCTTTTGTATCCACTCCAGCACTTCTTCTTCAGTCCCTGCCTCTTCCTCAGTAGCAACTTTATCCAGAAAATCTTCCATTCCCATCTCCTTAACCCGCTCTTCAAGAATATCCCTTATCTCCTCTTTTAGTGCTTTTGGCATCCATACCAGCCTTTCCAGCCCCCCATCGGCTTTTATAAATTTTTTTGAACTGATAAAATATTTGCTTATACCTATAAAACCCGGAGTCTGTATTCCACCACCAACCATTCCAGCCATAGTAGAGAACTTCATACCGCTGGGGGTCATACCCGAGTGTTCCCTGTTTACTGCCATTACTCCATTAGTAGAAGGAAGAATAGTTACAATTACTTCGAAACAGCCACACGAAGTCATGGGGTCTACTATCATAGAATATGCCGAAAAAGATTCCAGGGATTGATTTGAAGCCTTATAAATAAAATTATTTACTCCTTTCCATATTCCCAGTCTTGCATCTATGGTTTCACCTATTTTAATTGGCTGATTTGGTCCGGTGGGATTAATCTCATAGGAAGCCTTGCAATCCAGCCAGTTATACGCGCCGCACAGACCCGGTCTTTCCGGTGAGACAGCGCAGACATGATTGGGAGCAAATGACTGGCAAAGGGTACAGGAATAAAAAGTATCTACAGACTCATCAGTCAGATTTCTGAGCCTTTCATCTCTTGTTCTAAAAACTTCCTTTGCCATTTTTTTAAGCGCTGCTACATCTTCAAGGTTTGTGTAAATCTTTATCTGGATCTTATCCATAATATTACTAAAATTAGAATGCATTTTAGCATGCAGTATGGTTCCTAAATGCTTGATCTTAAAACCGCTTTTTACTGCTTCCTTGCTGAATCTAACCCAGTTAGTATCTCTCTGTCCCATATGGAATATACCATTAGCATAGTTGACAAAATAATGTATCTGTCTTTCCATTACCGGCTCAAAATCTTCCTGCATTTTTCTTCCATAAACCAATACTTCAATACCCAGTGGAAGTACATCTCCTTCTTTTACATCATCAACTTCAGGGCCAAATATTTCAATTTTACCATCTTCAACTTCTGAAGAATCAGCCATGTGCAGGAACTCTACTGCTTCACTCTTATTACCGCCAAACTCAATATAGGTATCTTCTTTTCTTACTCTTTCGCCTTCAAAAGCAGGGCCAAAAGCAACCGGTACATCTACTTTTTCAACAGTGATCTTTAGTCCTCTTACCTCTATAGCTTTGGTTACAATCTCATCATCAGGAATATTTGACACTACATGCTCATAGGTGCATACTCCCCGTGGCAGCACTTCAGGTATATTTGTATTTGCAATGGTTGGAAATCCAAAGTTTATTGCAGCTGCTGCATTTGCATATTTTTCATCGTCAACTTCACCTAAAGCTATAACAAATGCAAATACTCTATCTTTATTATAAAGCAGCATTCTTCTGTAATCTCCAGGCTGAACACCACCAAAAGTCATAGCTACTCTGGCTGAAAAGCCTGCTGAATAAACAGTAGAGGTTATATCCTTGCCAAATGGAACCAGCCTGGTATCCCAGCCCAACTCTATTCCCTCTTCAGCTAATTGCTCTGCCATAGACTTTCCATCTGTTGAAGCACTCATAAATACATATATACTTTTTTCCTGAAGCTCTCTTGCAATTTTAACTGCAGTCCTGCTATCCTTGCAGGCTCCTACACAGGCTGCAAATCCTGGAGCTGTCCCATCTACAAATTCAATACCTCTCTCTCTCAGTATCATATCTGTAGCTGCGCCCAACCATATTCCATCATCAGGTGAAGGGCCATCTATATATTTTATAGCCTCTATTATTTCTTCTGCCCATAGAGTAGCGATCCCAGCATCTAATGCGCCGCCTAAATAAGGTATCCATATTTTCTCACTGGGTACCGGAGGAAGTAATTTTTTTGCCTCATCAAGAACTTTTTCTGCATCAGATAACCTTTCAACTTTTATCCCTGTCATACTATATATAACAGGAAGGAAGTAACCCGTATCGGGAAATTCTACTTTCTGATCCTTGCCATGCTTCTCTATACAATCTTTCAGTGATTTTTTTGCGCGCTCAACAATTTTGTATGCGCCCTTTATGGCACTGGTTGCAATAATCTTAGACATCTTTTAAAGTCCTCCTTGCTTCCATATCAAGTAAAACTCTTTCTTTTTTAATATCTATCTTCAATGCTTTTCTTTTAGCCTGGATATGGCCTATTACTTTATTTAATACTTCATTTATGTCTGAAACATACTCTAACTTACCTCCAAATTTTTCTTCCCACTTTTTAGTAATAATATCTTTAACTTCCTGACTTGATTCAACCGGTATAGGCTCCCCACTAAATACTGTGTATACACCCGATGCAACACAATATGTACCAATAGAAAGCGCCTTCTCGCTCATCCACTCAGGTGCAATCCCGGCTACTGGAAGATCACTTATATCTTCTCCCAATCCACCTTCCTGCACTACTTCTGATAGAACTGTAAGTATTCGGGAATTATCTACGCAGGAGCCCACATGAAGTACGGGAGGTATTCCAACAGCTTCACATATTGACCTAAGACCCTCTCCTGCATATTCCATAGCCTCTGGCATCATCAAGCCACATTTAGCTGTTGCAATTGCTGCACAGCCAGTAAGAACTACTAGATAATCTCTTTTAATTAACTCTCTGGTTAAAAAATTGTGGTATTTATCATGAGGTACTCTAGCATTATTACAACCAACTATCGCCACCACTCCCTGAATTCTTCCATCAATAATAGCATCATTTAACGGTCTAAAAGATTCCCTGAATCTTCCACCAAGAGCGTATCTGATATATTCATGGGAGAATCCTGCTATCAAATCAGAAGTTACCTCTGGTATGTAGACTTCTCCTTTTCTATTTGAAAAATTATCTATCGCCATTCTAATTATTTCTCGGGCCAGTTCTAATCCATTATCCTCTTTAAATTCCATGTGTATGGATCCGGTAATTTTGCACTTGGGTGAAGTCGTAACAAGCTTTGTATGAAATTTTTTGGTTAACTCGCCCAGAGCCTGCATTATGCACTGAATATCAACTACCATTAATTCTATCGCACCAGTCATTACTGCAATTTCCTGTGACAGAAAATTTCCTATGGGAGCTACTCCCTGCCGCATTAATATTTCATTTGCAGTGCAGCAAATACCTACTACATTAATACCTTTAGCGCCTTTACTCCTGGCATAATCTATAAGTTCTTTATCATTTGAAAGCTCAACAATAAGCCCGGACAAGGTGGGTTCATGACCATGAATTACCAGATTTACCTCATCTTTGTTTAGCATTCCTAAATTAGTCTTCGCATTAATTGCCCTTGGGGTATTAAATAATATATCAGTGATCTCAGTTGCAATCATAGAACCACCCCAGCCATCACCTACAGCACATCTTACTGCCTGATCCAGAATATGTTCAGCATCCTGATCCACTCCTATATGAGTCCTGTGCATTACTTCTACTATCTCTCTATCTACACCTCGGGGGACTACATTATTTTTTCTCCATATTTCCTGCCTTTTTTCAGGTGCCATTTTTATAAGATCAATTTCACCATTCTGCTGCCCAAAAAGGGATAGAGCCTTTTCGGAGGCATCTCTGGCTATTTCTTTTATATCTCTATCATCTATCTTGATCCCAAGATTTTTAGCAAACTTTAACAGTTTAAGTTCATCTTTAATTTCTAGACCCGGGGCTTTTCCTTCCGCCACCAGACCCAGCAAGTGTGCTAAATCTCTTCCATGATCAGAGTGAGCCGCAGTGCCCGCTGCAATGTGACGGGCTAAATTTCTGGCAGCTATAGTCCCCATAGTGGCACCACACAATCCGGTCTTATCTTCTCTTACCCTGCAGGGACCCATTGCGCAATTTTTACAGCAAATCCCCGATATGCCAGAACCAATAGGACAACATTTCATAGTCTGGGCTCTATCAAAAGCAGTTTCTATTTCCTTTAAATCCCCTGCTGCCATTTTTTCCATTATCTCTCTGACTGCTCTATCTTCACTCAGCTCATCCGGGCTTATTTTGTTTTTATTCTTATCCATTTTATTACTCCATCCTTATTTGAAAATAGTTTCTAAAGTAGTTCCTTGATAAATTCTTTTATTATATTAACTGCCTTAGGATGCCTCATTACCAGAATATTCGTTCCTGAAAGCAGCATACTCATACATGAAATTGTTTCCCAGTTTATCCCTCTTTCTTCCTGATTACCCCACTGGGGATAATTTTCTTCGTTTTCTTTAACTTCTTTTACCTTCCAGATTTCAGGAGCAATATTACTAATTATTGGCATTTGAGTCATTTTATCATCTTGCATGAGTGCAGCAATCTTTAATCTCTCCATAGCCGAATAACAATATTCTATTCCATAACCAAGACCTGAACTTGAAGGATCCATAGCTATTCTATCAGCTGGTAGCTCCAATTGGGTGAGTAATATATTTAGCTGCTTTGCAATATTTACATCAAGTGGATTTAACGCTATAACATTATTATTATAAGCCATAGCCGCAGCAGCTGTGGTCTTATAATTATCTTCTTCTACCCAACCCATTAAAATATTACTATCTTTATTCTTTTCAGAAATCTTTTTCATTACCTCAGCAATCTTTTCCATTGGGCCAGTTCCGTATACTATTAAGGGCCTGCTAATAGATTCCCTTACAGTTTTAGTAATTTCTGCAGCATCTTCGGGGCTCATATCCCCGGCATCCGGGTTGATTTTAGAAAGCTTTAAACATATAGCATCTGCGCCATACTCACTAATACTCTTTTGCGCCCATTTTACAGGATCATCAAAAACATCACTATAATACTTACTTACAACTTGCGGCCAATCAGAAGGTTTTGTGTCATAAACTTCAATTGCAATAATAGGCTTGTTAGGTATTTCACCTTCAAAACTATAGAAAGGCAGGGCAGCTTCCCCGCCAACTGAAATTCCTGTATTATCTTTACCAAGCTTTAGCACATTGATTTTGCCAGTATAAGTATTTTTTGGAACTTGAAAACTCAATCTCTCCCTCTTTATCAATTAGTAATCTTACTTATGATAAATAAATTAACCTGCAAACCAAATAATAATTTAAAATATTCTATCATTTTTAACAGAAAACTGCAGTTTATTTTAAAATCTCTGTTTGTGCAGAAATAAGTATTAAATAATTTAATACTTTAAATAATTATACTGCACATTTGTGCATATAATGAACAATTTCCCATATATTTCCCATATAATAATATTAAAGCTCTCAAATTTCAAGTTACTTTTTTAGATAGGCAACGGGGTTACAAAAGCATGGTTATTTTTAGAGTATTTTCTAATTTCAAAGGTTACAGCTTAAGTTTTTCTATTAACTTTTTTACCTGTTTTAATGCCAGGCTGTCTTCCGGAATATCAAATATTGTTTTTCCACTGATATCCACTTCATAAATATCATCATCCATATTTATAATCCCCAGCAAATCAAGCTTTTTTTCTTCTATATATTTCTTTAGCCTGTCATCTAATTTCCCATTGACTCTGTTTACTATTATAAATATTTTATCCACATTAATGTTTATTTCATCTGACAGATCTTTTATTCTTGATGCGGTAAGGATCCCCTTTGGAGATGGGTCAGATATTATAAGCAGATAATTGACATTGCTGGTAGTTTTCCTGCTTAAATGTTCCATGCCGGCTTCATTATCCATAACAATATAATCATAATTGTCCTGCAGGATATCTATATACTTTTTGAATAGATTATTAGCATAACAATAGCAACCGGGCCCTTCTCCTCTACCCATCACTAACAGGTCAAATCCTTTGCCTTCAACTAATGTCTGATGTACGTTCATCTCCACTAGCTGGTCTTTATAAATACCTCCGGTAAGGCGCGGCGCATTTTTCTTAAAATCCTCCCTGATCATACCTATGGTATTTGAAACGTTGACTCCTAAGAATTCATTAAGATTTGAGTTAGGATCGGCATCCAGCGCCAGAATCGAACCCTTTTTTCCTTCAATCAGGCTCCTAATAATAAGACTACCAATGGTAGTCTTACCTGTGCCTCCTTTTCCAGCCAATGCAATTTTAACATTCACTTATATAAACTTCCTTTTAGTTAGTTTATTTTTTTAGCTTGGTATCAAGTGAGTAAAGACACTCCTCTACTGTCGGGAAATCTTTCATATCAGTATAAGGCAAAAACAGGCCTGCCACATACCTTTCCATAAATTTCATATTGACACTTAGCTCAATATAAGTAATATGTTCCGCAATTTTCGAACTTTGCCTGTATTTATCTTCTGAAAGCAAACTTAGATAAGCTCCTGTAACCGAAGTATTCCCCATAAAAAAATATTTGGCCACATCTACATCTGGAAGCATCCCTATAATAACAGCATTTCTGGTATTAAGATGTTTACCCAGTCCCCCTGCTATATATATTTTATCCAGATCATATACGCTCAGGTCAACTTCCTCTAGCAGTGTCTTAATACCTGCATAAATAGCTGCTTTTGCTCTTATTAAATTATCAATATCAACTTCACTGATATATATATCTTCTCCCGTTGCACTATTCTTACCATTAACTAAAATATACTGGCAATCATCATCTGCGCATCTAAGATATTTATTTCCTATGTCCTTATTAAATTTACCCTTCCTGTCAATAACTCCCTTCAAATACATTTCTCCAACCACATCAATTAATCCAGAACCGCAAATACCTCTTGGTTTTCCTCCTCCAATAACCTCGATCTGGCATTTATAGGTCTTTTGACTAATTGATATTTTTTCGATAGCGCCATCTACTGCTCTAATTCCGCATTTTACCCCCCCACCTTCAAAAGCAGGACCTGCCGAGCAGGAACAACCCATCATCCATTCAGAATTCCCTACCACCAGTTCGCCATTGGTACCCAAATCTAAAAAAAGAGCTAACTCTTTTTCTCTGTACATATCTGTTGCCAGAATACCTGATGCTATATCTCCCCCAAGGTAACTGGCAACTCCCTGTATATTATACACATAAGCATTCTTTATATGTTTTATGCCAACCTCTTTCGCAGTGGAACTTGAAAATTTATTTGCAACGGTAACATAAGGTTCTTCTCTTATATATCTGGGAGGAACACCATAAAAAAGATGCATCATAGTGGAATTTCCTGAGACCATCATAGAAATGATACTATCTGCATCTATATGTGAATTAAACAGCAATCTCCATATCAAATTATTAATTGAATCTATTATTACTTCTCTTAATTTCTCAAGTCCTCCCTTCCTGTTGGCGTAAATTATTCTATTAATAATATCCTCACCAAACTTTATCTGTGGATTATATTCTGATTCTGAACTTATTATTTTCCCATTTTCTAAATCAACAAGGTATATAACCAGAGATGTGGTTCCAATATCCAGAGCTAATCCATAGCTTTTTTCCCCTGTACGGCCCGGTTGAATGTCAATAAGAGTGCTATTTTCCTTATCCACAGTTACTGTGACTTCCCAATTCTTCTTTCTTAAAACCAGGGGCAGTTTCCTTATTATATAAATTGGTACTATACAATTTTTTATACCTAAATTTTCCTTGATGCTTTTCTTCAGTCTGAACAGGTCACTGGTTCCATAACCAAGTGATGGTTTTTTGACAACTACAGTCTCTCTTTTTATCCAGGGTTTTATTTCAACAGATGAAAACTCGTCCTTGCTGATATCAGCATATATTTTAGATTCTATATCCGCAAATCTGCCCTTTTCTATTTTAACCTCAGCTTTCTTCCTCATGGGTATCTCAACGATTAAATCGCTTTTTACTTTAGATAGACACGAAAGGACATAACCGTTTTCTTTTTCTTTTGAGGATATAAACCTGGACTTTTTAGTATTTACTTTTCCTTCCCTCACCCATACCTTACATCTTCCGCAGGTTCCTACACCGCCACAGGAGGAATCAATATGGATCCCACTGTCAAGTATTGCTTGTTTTAAATTATAATTCGGGGAAACTTTGACAGATTTACCGCTGGGAAGGAACTTTATCAAATATTTTTTTTGGTTGTTCATTATTAAAACCGCAACCCTTTAAACTATAAGATATTATAACTACAAGACTAAAGAGTTAAAAATATGAAACAAAAATTGCCAATTTTAGAAATTATATTATATACACATTTAAAAATCAAAATGGAAAGGAGGCTCCCTGAGGGCCGCCTTTCCATTTCTTTTTTTTATTTATTTTTCTACTTATCTACCTTACATGCTCCAGATAAATTATCTTAGTTCTATTTATCGCAGCTCTTCTACTATAATTCATCTACATAGATCATTACCGTAACTTCATCTTCAGATTCCACATCCATAATAATAACACCTACATCATAGTTATCATTACCAGCATTAATTGAATACGTGCTTCCTTCACCACTTGTAATCTCACTTTCTTCTGTATCCCAATTGCTGAACTGGCTCTTATACCAGTCAAATATTTCCTTTCCTGAATCACCAATTATTCCACTCACAGAGAAGCTATCTTTTTCATCTTCTGTAACCTTCCAGGAAGATACAATTTGCATATCAGGATACACAGGGACTACTTTTGGAAAATCTTCAGGCAGTTCTGCACCTCCGCCTATAGTCATCTCACCTTCATCTGTCTTTATACTTACTCCTTCCTCACCTATATCAACCTCAGCCTCTCCGCCTTCACTTTCAATAGCTTTTTCAACAGCTTTCTCGGTAACTTTTTCTGCAACTTTTTGCCCCAGATTAAAACATCCACTGACAGAAAACAGCATAAAAATTGACAGACTTATTACTGCTGTCAGCGCTACTATCTTTTTCATTTTAAATCTCCTTACTACTTTTGGCATTATAATATTTATTTGAGCACCTCTTATTTTACTAAAATAATATTTTCACATAAAGCATAAAAAAATTATACTTAAGATATCTTATACACTTTACTTCTTAACATCTAATTTATAAAAACCCATAAAAGCTTCTTGTGGTATTTCAACTCTGCCAATTCTTTTCATTTTCTTCTTCCCTGACTTTTGCTTTTCCAGTACTTTTCTTTTCCTGGTTATATCTCCGCCATAAAGTCCTGCAGTAACATCTTTTCTAAATGGAGCTATTCTTTCCTTGGCAACAACTCTCTTTCCAATTGCTGCCTGTATGGATACCTCAAAGTTCTGCCTTGGTATTAGTTTCCTCAGCCTTTGAGTTATATCCCTGCCCATCTGATAGGCCTTTTCCTTATGAATTATAATAGACAATTCATCAACCTTTTCCCCGGCAACTAATATATCTAATTTTACCATATCAGAAGGTCTGTATTCTAAAAATTCGTAATCCAGTGAAGCAAATCCTGAAGTTATTGATTTTAAGAGATTAAAAAAATCCACAATTATTTCTGAAAGAGGCATGGCATATTTAATTTCCACTCTTTCCGGCGAGATATACTGCATATCCTTAAAATTGCCTCTTTTCTGATTTGCCAGCTTCATTACATCACCGATATAATCTTTTGGAGTAATTATAGTTGCTTCTACATATGGTTCCTCTATTTTTAACATTTTCTCCTGAGGTGGAAAGTCGGAAGATCTCTTTACTTCAATCACTGAATTGTCACTTTTAGTTATTTTGTAAGCTACATTTGGCGTCGAGATTAATATCTTTGATCCATATTCTCTTTCAAGTCTTTCCCTTACGATTTCCATATGCAGCAGCCCTAAAAAGCCACATCTAAAACCAAAACCCAACGCAACGGAAACTTCAGGGACAAAATCCAGAGAAGAATCATTCAGTGAAAGTTTACCCAGGGCATCCCTTAAATTTTCATAATCCCCACCCTCTATAGAAAACAGCCCGGAGTAAACCATAGGTTTCGGCTTCTTATATCCAGGCAGGCTCTTTTCTGCAGGATTTTTTAAATCAGTTATGGTATCACCCACCATTATGCTTCCTACTTCTTTAATCCCGGTAATAATGTAACCCACTTCGCCTGCAGTCAACATCTCCTTCTCTATCATGTCAGGACCAAATATACCCACCTCTTCGACCTCACTTGTAAGATTTTCTCCCATAAATTTAATTTTATTACCTTTATTTATAGAGCCGTTTACAACCCTTATAAGGACTACCACCCCTCTGTAAGAGTCATAATGTGAATCGAAGATTAACGCCTGAAGCGGACTTTCAGGGTCTCCATCCGGGTGTGGTATATCAGTCACTATTCTCTCCAGTATTTTCTCAATTCCATAGCCAGTCTTTGCGCTGACCTTAAGTATTTTTTCTTCTTTGACCCCCAGTACACTGCCAAGCTCCATTGCAACCTCATCAATTCTTGCACTTCTCAGGTCAATCTTATTAATAACCGGAATAATCTCCAGGTTATTATTAACCGCCAGATAAACATTAGCCAGAGTTTGCGCTTGTATTCCCTGGGTAGCATCAACAACCAGTATTGCCCCTTCGCAGGCAGCCAGACTTCTGGAGACTTCATAGCTGAAATCAACATGACCGGGTGTATCAATTAAATTAAAAATATACTGCCTGCCATCTGACTTACTATTATAAAGAACCCTTACTGAATGAGCCTTTATAGTAATTCCCCGCTCTCTTTCAAGCTCCATATCGTCCAGGAATTGATCCAGCATTTCTCTCTGGCTTACAGTCTCGGTTATTTCTAAAATTCTATCAGCCAATGTGGATTTTCCATGATCAATATGGGCAATTATTGAAAAATTTCTGATTAGTTTGCTGTCTGTCATAATTTAATAAAATAACCTATTTTAAAAACGATTTTCTTATCATTTAAGAAAAAATATCATAAACCTCATTATAATAATTCTTCAGAGTAAATAGAATCCTGTAAACTTATGTATCCTTTCTTAATTTCTTAAATAGCCCCACTACAAATTTTACCTCTTCCATTTTAAATAGAATAGTGCAGGCTATATAAATACCAGCCCCGGCAACAATTGCCAAAAATAAAAGCAGGATAAGCGGCCACATACCCTGATAAGCAAAATTTTCCAGCCATCTCCATAAAAAGTATAGCACAGCACTCATCACAGCTGCTGCAGCTAAAATTTTTCCGTATGATATAAATATTCTCCTGCCTCCAAAATTTCCTATTTTTTTCCTGAGTATTATAATCAGGATTGCAACATTGCATAACGCAACCAGAGTTGTAGACAGAGCCAGTCCGCCAACATCCATAAACTTTATTAAAATCCAGTCCAGAATGAAATTAACAATAATAGAAAAACTTGCAACTTTAAGCGGAGTTTTTACATTTTTAAATGCGTAAAAGATGCGATTTAAAATCATAAGAAGTCCAAAAAATATAAGGCCAAGACTGTGAAAAATTAAAATGTATGCTACTTTTTTTGTATCCACGGGACCGAAATTATAGCGTTCAAACAGGACTTTTATTATAGGATAGCTTAAAATTACCAGTCCTGCAGTTGCCGGTATCATCATATACCCAATTTCCCTGATCCCCAGGGAAAAGCTCTCCTTTATACCCTTAATATCATCTCCTGCCGCCTGCCGGGATATTAATGGATACAATACAGTTACAATTGCCACTGAAAATACTCCCAGCGGCAAATTTGCAACTCTCCATGATAATGTTAAAGCAGTAGTATTCCCTCCTCCCAGATTTAATGCAAAAAAATTATCCACACCATTATTAAGCTGAACCGCACCTAAACTTAAGAGGATGGGAAGCATAAGCGAAAAGATTTCACTGACTCCCTTATGTTTGAAATTAATAGCAAACCTGTACTTTAGCGGCGAGGCTTTAAGCTGGGGCAGCTGTATAACAAGGTGCATAACCGAACCAACTATTATTCCTATAGCTATGCTGAATATTCCCAGATGGGAAAAAAGCAAGATAACAAAAATTACGGTAATTACATTCATTACAAAAGGAGCAAGAGAAGAAATAGTAAAAATATTATGTGAATTTAATATACCGGTAACCAGACCAGATAAGGACATCAGAACAAGAGAGAATATCATAATCCGGTTCATAACCATAAATTTGTATACATCTAACTGGTTATTTGCGATTTTTGAAAGAATCGCTCCAATTTCCGGAGAAAGAATAAAAATAACGGCAGAGATAACTAAAAACACCACAACCATAATGTTTACAACCGAATTAACAAATATTTTCAAATCGTCTTTTTGGTTCCTTTTTAAATATGTTGAGTAAATGGGGATAAATGCTGCAATTATCAGACTTTCAGCAAAAAGCACCCTGAAAAGATTCGGAATAAAATATGCCCAGGTAAAAGCATCCGTATCATAAGTGATGCCAAAATAACCGGTCATTATCTGGTCTCTTACCAGTCCGGAAATTTTTGATAATAGAATAGCTAAGATTACCAGGAATGTGGCATTAAAAATTTTTTTTCTTGACAGTAAATAATCTTCATCCATAGCAATGTTATATTACAGATGTTATTTAAAAAAGTATTATATCACTTATATTACCCGAGCAATAAATATTTTTATTTATCCAAAAAAATGCTAAAATATATCCTCGTTTAAAATTGATAGTTATTGGAGAGGAAATAAATAGATGCCAAATATAAAATCGCAGAAAAAAAGAGACAGACAGAATATTAAAATAAGAACTGGCAACAAATTGCTTAAAACCAGGATAAAAACCGATCAAAAAAGACTTGCTGAAGTTGTAAATAGCAAAAATATAGAAGAGGCTGAAAAGAATTTCAATATACTTTCTAAACACCTGGATAAGGCGGTAAAGAAAGGCGCAGTTCATAAGAATTTTTCAGCTAACAAAAAATCTAAAGCAGCAAAGCTGGTTAATTCTATTAGAAAATCTTAAATATATTAAAATTAATTATACCAGATTTACTGTTCAGACATCTATATCTATAATTTCTGAAATTAACTTTTTAACCAGATGTTTACTTTCAATGGTATTGATTCTAAAACTGATATCATATTTATTTAAGATTTCAAAGACCTTAAGTACTTCATCTTCCGTGTAATTATCGCTTAACTTAATATACTTGCTTACCAGCTTACCAACAAAATAAGGAGGAACCTTCATATTATTTTCGATATAGTCCGTTACCGATGATTTGCTGTTTCCCGATTTAATATATAAAAAGCATTTGAACATCCTGTGAATCAATGTGACCAGTCCAATTAGGTTCTGGCCTTCCTCCAGTATAGATCTTAACGCTTTAAGGCTGTTATCTTTATCTCTTTTACCAAGATAATCCACCAGATCAAAAATTTTTAACGAATAAATGCGGCTTACTAAAAATCTTACTGTATCTTCATCAATTACCTTTTTTGCTTCCGAACTTATATAATCATAGAGTTTTTCATACTCTTTCTTTAGTAAATTTAAATCCAGATTTACATTTTCTATCAGAAGCGAGGCCGCCTTCTCGGTGAATTTTATTCCATCAGATTCAGATCTTTCTTCCAGCCATTTCTTCAAGCTGCCGCTTAAAGGTGGTTTTAGCTGTATAACTTTCCCCGCTTTCCTGACCGCATCCAGAAGTGCAGGATTAAATTTCTGCTTTAAGGCAGTAATAATAAAAATCACATTTGCACTGCCTTTACCGTTTGATGATATTAAATTTATTACTTTTTTTTGCAGGCTTGCGGAAACTTTTTCAATATATTTTATTACTACTATTTTTTTTAGGGAAAATAAGGAAGGAGTGCTTATATAATTATTAAATTCCCCTTCATCAATTTCTTCTGCTCCATTAAAAATTTTAAAATCTGTATCAAAATTAATCTTTCCCTTAAGGAACTTCTTTACACTCTCAATCCTATCTTCCAGTACTGAATCACTGGTGCTTATATATAAATAGCAGGGTGCAAGTTCTTCTAATTTTAAAAGCTCTTTTTTTAACTTATCAGCTTTCATATTCACTCATATATTTTAATAGACCAAATAAGTAAACCTGTGTTACCGCCGCCTTCTCTTGCAGACATTAATCCTTTTTACAATCATACAGACTGTAAATAATATGATTAAAAGTACTATATAGTAAACTATCACATTTTTTACCGGGAAACTATCAAAATTTATGATACAAAAATCAAACTTACTTAAAATTTTAACTGTTTTTAAGATATATTCAAAAAAAATAGCGCTTGACTTTAAGAGAAGACCTCCCGCAGGCGGCCAGATTATAATGACAAAAGAAGAAACCATTAAAATGGAAAGAATAATATAAAATACCGGTATTATTAGAATGTTAGCCACCGGCGAAATTAAAGAAACTTCCCCAAAAAAGTAAGCTAAAACAGGAAATAGAACTATCTGAATAGAAAGAGTAATAAAGGCAATTCTCATAAAAAAACTGCTCTTAAGCTTTAAAAAGGGAAAAATATTTCCGGCCAGTCTTATTGCAACCGGGTAGATAAAAACTAATGCTGCCATCGAGCCGTATGACATCCAGAACCCCATATCATATAGGAAATAAGGATTAAAGATAATTATGATAACATAAGAAAGATATAGTAAAATCCTATGGCTGTATTCCCTATTCCATTCTTTAGCTAAAAGTATAAAAATAGCCATAATTGAAGCTCTCAGTATGCTGGCTCTTTCTCCAACTAAAAAATTGTACACAACTAGAAAAATAACTGCAGCCCAGAATATAAAATAGGATGATCTCATCTTTTTAAGAACCAGATAGACCAGAGAGATAAAAAAAGAAAGATGCAGCCCTGAAATAGCAAATAGATGATACACTCCGCATCTTTTAAAAGATTCTGTCAGGTACCCGGGGACATTATTTCTGTTACCCAGTACTACTGCTTCGGCTATGCAGGCATCTTCAATTTCCAGGTTTTTATAAAAAGCATTTTTCAGACAACAGTAAAGTCTGCTTCTAAAACTAAATATTCTATAGCTTAAATTACTGCGCTCAATTTTTTTAATACCTCCACAGTCGGCTATAAAGACTATCTCATCATATCCGCCAGCCATGAAGTTTTTAGAATCATTTTTATCTAAACTCCCGGTCAATCTGAGATAATCATCTCTCAATATCAACTCAGTACCTGTGTTATTCAATTTTATATTTACAAGTTCTCCTGTATTAAAGAGGCTATTCAAATTCCCGTTACAATCATAAATAGATATTTTATCTGCCTCCAGCAAAAAATTTAAACTGCCATACCTGTATGTGGGATGATTTGATACTCTGCCCTCTATAACAATATTATCTCTGGCCAAACTTTTATTTTCATAGAGAGATAAAAATACACTTTTACTTTCGTTATACTCATATATGTTTATAATTGAATTTCCTATAACAAATAAAATTAAAAAGGGGATTATAACTAAAATAACCAACCTTGCATTATCCTGTTTAAAATCAGACCGTGATGTTTCCCTAAATGGAAGTTTGTTACCCTTGAGCTTAATATTGATTTTACCATGGTTGGAAATATTTAGAGAATGTTCACTGTTTAAGAATCTCCTGGTTATTAAAATACCTATAATCAGTATTAATATAATAACCGCAATTTCAGCAATGAGAATATAGGGATTAAATAAATGATATTTACTGCCGGTATATATTCCTGCAGTCAAACCCGCAGCCCAGAAAAGATAGTACTCCCTGAACAGAATTGATAATATTTTCCCTTTTATATTACTCAAATGGATATAGACTGCTTGATTTCTTCATATTTTTTCTCCCCGATGCCTGTAACATTTTTTATTTCTTCTTTCATTTTGAATAATCCGTTTTTGTTTCTGTATTCAATAATATTATTTGCAGTTACAGGACCGATTCCTGGCAGCAATTCCAGTTCTTTCAAATTTGCAGTATTAATATTTATAGTTCTGTTTACTGAAGAATTGTAATCATTTAAATAATTACTGGCGAAAAATAAATAATTGCCGCCACTGATTTCTTCCTGGGACGGAATATAGATTCTCTGTCCATCAACCACCGTCTGGGCCAGATTAACAATCTCCAGACAGGCATTTTCATCCTGTCCGCCTGCAAGCTCTAAAAGGTCTATTATTCTGGCTCCATCTTCAATCTCATAAACACCAGGATTTTTGACTTCACCGCATATATAAGCCTTTATGGTATTTCCATTTTGTGGTGAGCCTTCAGAGTCATTAGAATTTTTAATATCTTCCAAATTGTCCAGCCTGGGATATTCCTCTTTTCCGTCATCAGCTATTATTTTAATTTCATCAGGATAGAAAGTAGTTTCATTTAGCTTGCTGCCGCCGGTATAATTTTCTGAATAATAACTTTTTAGAATATTTTCTTTCCTTTTTATTTCTATCTTCTGATTTATAAAAACAGCAGTGAATAAAGTTATTATTAAAAAAAGTAGCCCAAAAATTGTCAGATAGAAATGTCTTCCTCTTTTATATTTAACTTTATCAATAAAGAATCTTATTCTGCCTATTTTTTCTTTTACATCTAATAAACTCATATGTTAAGAATTGTATATTTATGCTATTATATATTTACACTTTAGCATAAATTAAGACAATATTAAAGTGAAAAATGAGATTCATTTAAATCAAATGGATAAAATAATCTTCAGCGATCATTCAATAGAAAAGATAAAAATATTAAATAAACATGGGTTTCAAATAAACAAAAAGGTGGTAGTGGATATAATGAAAAATCC
>SOKC01000032.1 GCA_004376325.1 Actinomycetota bacterium
TACTTATTTAATACTTTCAATTAATTTAATCGAGAATATTTTATCTTTACTGTAACGCTAATTTGATTTAGAATATAAATATAGATTATTCAGATTAATATGAATATTGTAATACGGTAAATAGTAACAAGCAAGTTAATATAGAAGAGAAGCTATGCTAGATTTACCTGAAGTACAATATTGAAATAACTATAAAAACTATAAAATTTTAAATCATTTGAATGCAGGCAATTCAGTTTGTGCACTAAGATGTCTAGTAATTTAGAATTAGCATTCAAGCAGTTTCAAGAGCAACATAAAAGATTGTAAAGGAGATTTATCATAAAGATAGTTTGTCCCCTAAAAATATAACCTATAAAGCCTTAGCGTTTATTTTATTATGGATCAGTTAATCTGAAAGATAAGGTAAATCATATAGAGAGAAGGTATATAGATTTAGAATATATGTGTTGAAGTGGCTCAGTAAAGAAAGGAGGGATATGTTAAAAGAAAGAGTTTTAAAATATAAAGAGGAAGGAGGTGCGTTTTTTTAAAAACAAATTTCTCTGATATGGTATTTAAGTTGGTTTAAGGAATAAAGATTTCAAAAGGAGATTAAAATGAAAAAAATATTAATTCTGTTACTTACAGCAACTTTTGTTATATCTTTGATCTTTATGGGTGTTGGCTGTAAGGAAAAAGTAAGTGGAGAGGTTGAAATATTCTCCTGGTGGACTGCTGGTGGAGAAGCTGAGGGATTACAGGCTATGATCGATATTTTTGAAGAGAAATATCCCGATGTAGAATTTATAAATGCAACAGTAGCAGGTGGAGCAGGATTCGAAGCAAAACCAGTATTGGTTAGCAGAATGACAGGAGGTGACCCTCCGGATTCATTCCAGGTACATGCCGGACATGAACTTATCGATACATGGGGAGTCGGAGATTACCTGGAACCAGTTAATTTCATATTTGAAGAAGAAGGCTGGTATGATGTATATCCTGAAGATATGATCTCCATTCTCTCTATGGGAGACGATATACTGTCAGTTCCTGTTAATATCCATCGTTCAAATGTGCTATGGTATAACAAGGCAGTTTTTGAAGATAATGGTATCGAAGCACCTACCACTTTTGATGAATTCTTTGCAGCGGCTGATGTTCTAGAAGCTGCAGGCATAACACCTTTAGCTCTCGGAGACACTGGTATATGGGCTGCAGTTCATCTCTTCGAAAATGTACTTCTAGGAGTTGTAGGCTCTGATGATTACATAGACCTAATGGACGGTTCTGTAAGGTGGGATTCAGATGAAGTTAAAGAAGCAATACAGACCTTTGTTGATCTTCTGGATCATGTTAATGATGATCATTCAGCATTAGGATGGGATGAAGCAGCACAATATGTAATTGATGGTACCGCTGCTACCACTGTTATGGGTGATTGGGCACATGGTTACTTTATGGCAAAAGGCTTGACTCCAGGTGTAGAATACGGATACGTTCCTTCCCCGGGAACAGCTGGTAATTTCATGGCTCTGTCAGATACATTCTGCCTTCCAGCAGATGCCCCAAACCGTGATGCTGCAATAGCATGGTTAAAAATCTGTGGCTCTAAAGAAGGACAGGACGCATTCAATCCGATAAAAGGTTCAATTCCATCAAGAACTGATGCTGATATTAGCCTGTATGATGTATACCTAAAGAGCGCTATTGATGACTTTGGTGTAGATATAATTACTCCAAGTATCGCTCATGGTGCAGCAGTATCTGAAACCTGGTCAGCAGCAATAGGCGATGTTATAACATTACTTGTTGCTGATAAAGATGTAGATGCCGCTGCAGATGCATTCCAGGCTGCCGCCGATGAGAATCTATAATAGAGATATGGCATTGAATGAATGCATGTAGTTATTTATTTGCCCATAGATTTTAAAATCTATGGGCAAATAATTTTAAACATTAAAAATTGTATTAGAGAAGAATAAAAGGCTTTTTTATGCTGCGAGTAAGGATAAATATATAAAAATGAAACAGTCAAGAAAAGAAAGAACAATTGTAATTCTAACAATTACACCTTCAGTAGTTGCAGTTGGCGTATTTGTTTATGGTTTTATTGCGTGGTCTATAAGAGTATCTTTATCTGATTGGATAGGAATTAGACCTGACTATACTTTCGCAGGATTAAAAAATTTCATATCTTTATTTAAAAGTGTCAGGTTTTTAATTGACATTTATAACAATATATTTTTTACTATTTTATTTCTTGCCATCTGTGTTGGTGGTGGCCTGTTTCTTGCGATCTTACTTGACCAATTTATCAAGGGTGAGGGTATTTTTAGAACTGTCTATCTCTTTCCACTGGCAATCTCACCTGTTGTAAGTGCAGTTGTTTGGAAATGGATATTTTCTCCTAAAGTCGGGGTAAATGTTTTATTAACTAATCTTTTATCAAAAATAGGTATAGAGCGTACTGTAGAATTTGGATGGTATACCTCTACTGCCAGTTTTGGTCCTTTTAATATTGCATTAATTCCTATCATCATTGCAGCATCCTGGGGGTTTGTGGGATATGTAATGGCAATGTATTTAGCAGCGTTAAGAGGGATTCCTGCTGAGTTAAAAGAAGCGGCACGCGTTGATGGTGCAAGTGAATTTAAAATATATATGAAAGTAATTTTACCACTTCTAAAACCCATTACTCTAAGTGCCCTTATCATCCTGGGTCATATATCACTAAAAATGTTTGACCTGGTTTATGTAATGACTGGAAGGGGCCCAGGATTTGTTACTGATTTCCCATCTATTTTTATGTATGAGACAACTTTCGCTGCAAATAAATTTTCTCAAGGCGCTGCTATTTCTCTTGTTATGCTCCTGATGGTTGCAGTAGTGATTATTCCATATTTAACAATGAGTTTGCGTAGGGAGACTTAAGATTGAAGAAAAAAATTATTTTATACTTCGTCCTGATTATATTTCTTATTATATTTTTGGTACCAGTATATGTACTTATGGTTACGTCACTTAAAGGTTTTGAAGAAGTAAGCCTTGCATCCATGTGGAACTTGCCGAAAGGACTGAATTTCCAAAGCTTTATAAGCGCTTTCGATAAGCTTAAAGGTAACTTCCTAAATAGCCTTTATTTAACTATTCCTGCTACTGTTATTTCTGCATTACTGGGTTCCTGGAATGGCTATATCTTATCAAAGTGGAAATTTCGTGGCTCCGATATTATATTTACCCTTATATTATTCGGGATGTTTATTCCATATCAGAGTATATTAATTCCACTGGTTTTAGTTTTAAGGTCTATTGGACTTTATGGTTCAATTCCAGGTTTGATTGTAACTCACGTCATCTATGGCATACCCATAGTAACTCTTATCTTTCGTAATTATTATGCAGGGGTTCAAGATGAGATAGTAGAAGCCTCAAAGATCGACGGAAGCAATATATTTGGAACTTACTTTCATATAATGCTCCGGATTGCAATACCAGCTTTTGTAGTAGCAATTGTCTGGCAGTTTACATCAATATGGAATGAATACCTCTTTGCATATGTTTTAACACACAATCCCCGTGTTCAACCAATTACAGTAGCCCTGGCAAACCTGGCTGGCAGCGAATACGTGGAATGGAATGTCCAAATGGCAGGAGCTTTGATTATTACCATACCGCCACTGCTTATTTATATATTTTTAGGGAGATATTTTATCAAGGGATTGCTTGCTGGTTCGGTAAAAGGTTAAAATATGTTTTAATCAAAATAGATTTATATCCTGGGAATATTCTTAAAATAAGGTAAAAAATATGGTAAAGTTATTTTTTATAAATTATAAAATTTTTCTTAATGTTTATGGGAAGCCCGGAACTTTTTAGAAATATAGGACTGATAATAATCTGTAATTTCATAGGCGCAATACCTTTTTGCAATATTATTGCAAAAATCCATAGTAATAAGGATTTAAGAGAAATTGGAGACAGGAATCCAGGCAGCTGGAATTTAATATTTAACGTATCAAAGTTTTGGGGATCTTTAGGTGTAATCTTAGATATTCTGAAAGGTTTCCTATCATATTTTTTAGTTTTAAAAATCACAGGTTTTGAAATCGTGGCAATACTTGCAGGGTGCGCTGCCGTTGCAGGTCATAATTATTCTCCATATCTAAAATTTTCAGGCGGCAAAGGAATTGCATCTACAATAGGATTTCTTCTCGCTATTCATCCCCTGGCCATTATAGCTTTTGGAATAGGCATTCTCTCAGCATTATTTTCAGTTAGAAATATGATCTGGGGGGTAATATCAGGAATTGTTGCATCAAGCATCTTTTTATGGCTCTTTAAAAGCTCGCCAGTCTATTTAATTGCAGGAATTTTACTTCTAATGATTATTATTCCTAAATATATTAACCGTTCAATAACAATACCCCATAATTTTAAATTTAGAAAAGAGAAAAGTGTAAAAGATTTATTTACACCAAAGATTAGATAACTACTTATAACTATCGCTTACCAGTCTTAATCCACCTTCTTCTCTGACATCATATATTCTACCTTTCCAGTTTACACCTATTCCATTTTTAGCATTGAAGATTGAATTTATGGCTATATATATAAGGTATACTATAGAAATAGGATGTAATATTATATCAACAGCTTTGCATTTGAACCTCATAGAAAAAATTATTCTAGTAATTAAAATAATTATTATCTGAAGAATAATAAGATCTATTAATATAGTTGGCCAGTTAAAAAAAATTCCAACAGGAAGCATTATAAAAGGAAATAAAAATATTGCAGATATCAAAATAATAGCTATGGTTATCATATAAATATTATAATCAAAAGCAGCAAATATAGTCCTGGAATGGCCTCTCACCACTTCCCTAAAATTCTTATACATCCGGCAATATAAGTTTCTTTTGCCGTCAAAAATCATAAATTTATATCCGCATCTTTTTACCTGTTTCGATATCATTATATCTTCTATGACTTCACTTTTTATAGATTTATGTCCTCCAATCTTTTTGTATACCTCTCTCTTAAATAGCATAAACTGGCCTATTGCAGTACAAAATAATACACTTCTAGACTTCCTTATAAGATAAAGTGGTAAGAAACTTAAAACCATATATTTCCCAAATGGTACTATCATTCTTTCATGCAATGTAACCGTTATCTGTTTTGAAAATACCGACAGCGCATCTATTCTATATCTGTGGAGACAGGCAACTGAGCTGGATATAGAATTTGGAAAGTGAAGGGTATCTGCATCAGTAAATATAAGGTAATCTCCTTTTGCATATTTTGACAGCTGATGGCAAGCATAGGATTTACCCAGCCATCCTTTTTTAAGCGGTCCTCCACTGTATAGTTTTACCCTTGGATCTTTTTGGGAAAGCTCTAATACTATCCTTGCGGTATAGTCTGTGGAGTTATCATCAAGTACAAGTATTTCTATATTTTCGTAATCCTGTTTTAAAAGGGATATAATACATCTTTTTATGTTCTCTTCTTCATTTCTTGCCGGAATGAGTATGGATATAAGCGGTTTTTGAGCCAGTATGTTTTCGGGCAGCTTAAATCTGGATGTATCCTTAAACAGGATATTGTTTATCAAAAAGTTTACCAGTATGAACAGAAGAATTGCGGTGATTATATACTGGTATAATAAAAATATATCCATATTATTAATTTAAAAAAATAGTTGCAGTTATTATACTACAATCATAAGACCATTTTCATTAAGGTTTTGGCATTCTCCACTGCATAACCCTCTGCATCATTATTAAAATAGACGTAATTTTCAATATTTTTTTTCAAATTTTTTTTAATTAGTACAGCAATTTTTTTAAGTTCATTCTCTGAATAACAAGAACAGTAGAGACCTTCAGGACCGTGCATTCTTATATAACAAAAATCTCCTGTAATTTTTTCCCTGTAAGGAAATTTAGGAGAACTTGAAATTACAACAGCACAATTAAACTCTTCCAGTAAATCATATATATCTTTTATAAACCAGCTCCCATCTCTGAATTCAAATGCAAATCTGTAATCTTTTGGGAGTATTTCTAAAAAATTTTTTAGTCTGGATTTGTCTTCCTTTAGATTGGGAGGCAGTTGAAATAAAAATGGTCCCAATTTTTCCCCAAGCCCTTTTGCTGCTGTAATTAGTTTGTCAAGTGCTTCCTGGCAGCCTATAAGTCTTTTAATATGAGTTATATATCTGGAAACCTTTACCGAAAAAAGAAAATCATCAGATGTATTTTTTCCCCAGTTGACAAAAGTCTTGAGTTTAGGCAAATGATAAAAACTACTGTTTACCTCTACTGTATTAAACTCTTTAGAATAATAATTCAACCACTTGTTATTTTTTAAATCAGCAGGATAAAATTTCCCAGTCCAGTGATTATAGCTCCATCCGGAAGTACCGATATAAACTAAAGAATTATTCATTTTTTGGATCATTAAAAAATAAAAAAATCCAATTAAATTGGAAGATCAATAAATATAATAACTCAATCCAAAAAAAATTTATATCTTTAAGAATAATACGAGAAAAAAAATATTACAGACAAACCATATAAAATTTCCTATCAGTAAGCATACAGTTTTTACTTATATATTCTTTTCATCTCTTCAAGAGTCATCGGCTTGTAATCTCCTGCATGACCGGCAGTTCCAAAATCAATCATTTTCCCCTTAACTGTCTGGTAAACTGCTTCTCTTGCAGCTCCAAAATATGTCCTGGGATCAAAAGCATCCGGATTCTCGCCCAGATATTTCCTGATGGCTCCTGTCATTGCCAGTCTTCCGTCAGTATCCACATTTATTTTTCTGATTCCCCTTTTTATGGCTTCCTTGATGCTCTCCATAGGTACGCCCATAGTCTTTTCCAGTCTACCGCCGTATTTATTTATAACCTCAATCAGTTCCTGTGGTACTGAAGATGAGCCATGCATAACAAGAGGAACCCCTGGAATTTTTTCGACAACCTTATTGATTATATCCATGTCAAGAGTTGGTTTTACCTTAAATTTATATGCCCCATGGCTGGTTCCGATAGCAAGGGCAAGTGCATCCACACCGGTCAGCTTTATAAACTTAACTGCCTCTTCCGGGTCAGTCAGCATCACTTTTCCGGAGCCGACACCATCTTCTATTCCGCCAAGTGTTCCCAGCTCACCTTCAACAGACACACCAAACTCATGCGCGTAATCAACAACTTCTCTGGTTACCTTAACATTTTCTTTAAAAGTTGTAGGAGTCTTGGAATCTTCCCTAAGAGAACCGTCAATCATAACTGATGTAAAGCCCAGTTCTATAGCCTCCTTGCAGGTCTCCAGGCTGTTCCCATGGTCAAGATGAAGCACAATAGGAATATCAGGATTATCCTCAACAGCAGCGGCAGCAAGATATTTTATATAAGCCATATTTGTATATTTTAGCGCTCCCCTGCTTGCCTGAATAATCACCGGTGATCTGGTTTCACTTGCAGCTCTCATTATTCCCTGAATCTGTTCCATATTATTGACGTTATAAGCTCCCACTCCATAATCGCCCTTTATGGCTTCATCTAACATTTGTTTCATTGGTACTAACGGCATTGGTCCTCCTTGTAAATATATTTTTAAAAATCTTTATTATTAATAAGATATACCAGGATAAAATTTTAATAATTATACCATCT
>SOKC01000037.1 GCA_004376325.1 Actinomycetota bacterium
GTGAGCTTGTTGTAACTTAAGATATTAAAGTGTTCAGTTTTTGAGGTTCATACCAATATACTTATATCGCTTAATATTAATAGTAATTTTATACAGGGTCAATGTATTTATTGATGAAGTTTTTTTATTAATAAGCAAAGACTGTTAGAATTGCTTAATCCGGTGGAAAGGGAAAATATTCATTTTAATAGGCGTTTTTGGTACAGAGTCAATCTGAGATTTCAGGTACTTATCCCAAAAAAATAATCCGCTAATTTATAGCCCTCTTTAAAATATAGACCAGTCCTTTTGGCAGTGAACTCGTCAAATCTCTCCGATTTACTATCCGCCTTTCTGCTGCTGTCATAAATTAAAAATGGTACCGGTTCTGAAGTATGAGTTCTTACTGATACAGGTGTATAGTGGTCGGGAAGTATCATCATCTTATAATCAAAACCCTGCCTGCCCAGGGCTTCCTTTATGGGTCCGATAACTTCTCTGTCAATAATCTCAATTGACTTTACTTTATCTTTGACATTCCCCTGATGGCTGCACTCATCAGGAGCTTCCAGGTGAAGGTATACAAAATTTTTGCCACCTGTAAGCTGGCCTATTGCAGCACTAGCTTTACCTTTAAAATTGGTATGTATGGTGCCGGTTGCGCCCTCGACTCTAACCGGTGTAAGTCCGGCTAAAATACCAATGCCTTTTATAAGGTCAACTGCTGATATTACTGAGCCTTCTAACTTATATTTATCATAAAAACTATCCAGAGCAGGCTTCCTACCCTCTCCCCATATCCATATCGAATTTGCAGGTCTTATGCCCTTTTTTACCCGCTCTTTATTTATGGCGTGCTCTTTTAATAGACTGCTGCTCCTGACCATCATATCCAAAAGTGCGCTGCTGCCCGGACCCCTGGACAGGAAGTCAGAAATCTTTTTATCCAGTATGTCATGGGGCGGTGTAAGAATATTGTTATCAGGACCGCCTTCCCACACAATTATATGCCTGTAGCTTACTCCCGGGAAAAACTTTATTTTTTCAGTCTGAAGTTTACTACCAATATCTCTAATTAATATTCTGGACAGGTCCGTGGGAATTTCTCCTGCGCTGTAATCCACCATAGTCCTGTCAGTATAATCATCTTCTTCGGATAATGTAACCAGATTACACCTGAACACTATATCGTCCTCCGAAAGATCAATGCCAAGACTTACTGCTTCCAGTGGAGAACGGCCGGTGTGATATTTTTTAGGATCATATCCCAGCACAGACAGGTTAGCAGTATCGCTTCCAGGCACCATTCCATCCGGAATGGTCTTTACTATTCCCATTTCACCATTTCCGGCAATACTGTCCATAGCAGGTGTTTTTGCATACTGCAGGGGAGTTTTGTTTCCCAGCTCCGCTATCCTGTAGTCTGCCACTCCATCTATGAGAATTATTATATATTTCATATTTAACACTTTTAATTTTTACTAACACTTCTAGAGCAGGCAGAAAAACTTCTTTCTGCTGACGCTATTTTATTTTTTACTTTTATTTTTACTTTTATTTTCTAACCTGTTTATTTTTTCTACCACTTTTTTACTTATTTTTATACTCCGAGAATGTCGGTTATGACATCTTTCATTTGACTGGTTTCACAAACAGTACTGTGAAGAATCTCTCTACTTCCTATACCCTTTATGGCATTCGGAACTTTCAGCCCGGAAATTTCTGCCAGTATCTCCAGGAGAGAAAATTCATCCATACCGGCATATTTTTTATCTATGGCTCTTGCTACACTGCCCGGAAATTTAAAGGGACTTGCAGTTGAGGCTATGACTGTTTTTGACTTATCCCCGCTGTCATCCACGTACTTCCGGTAAACGTTATATCCCACTGCAGTATGTGTATCGATTAAATAGTTGAAATTATAAAAGACATATTTTATAGTTTCAAAAGTCTCCTTATCAGTGGCAAAGTCACCATAAAAATCAGCCATCTTATCCTTCATTTCACTGGTTATCTTAAACTCTCCTTTTTTATTAAGGTCACTGATAAGACTATTTATTATATCTGCGTTACCGCCGGAGATGTCATACAGCAGTCTCTCCAGGTTGCTTGAAACCAGGATATCCATAGCAGGTGAGCTTGTGACAATCAGTTTCCTTTTCTTATCATATACTCCGGTATTTATAAAATCGTAAAGCACATTATTTTCATTGGAAGCGCATATAAGTTTTCCTACCGGAAGCCCCATTTTTTTCGCGTAATAGGCTGCCAGAATATTTCCAAAATTTCCGGTAGGGACAGCTATATTTATCTTTTCACCTGCTCCAATTTTTCCCGATCTTCCAAGGTTAAGATAAGTGTATATATAATAGACTACCTGGGGAACCAGCCTTCCGATATTAATGGAGTTTGCCGAAGAGAATATATATCCGCTCCTGTTTAAAGCCTCATTGAATATCCTGTCGGAAAAGATATTCTTTACCCCTCTCTGCACGTCATCAAAATCACCCTCAATTGCTATAACATAGGTATTATCTCCCGCCTGTGTGGTCATCTGCCTTTCCTGAATTTTACTTACCCCATCTTTGGGATAGAATACAATTATCTTTGTCTCCTCAACATTTGCAAAACCTTCCAGCGCAGCTTTGCCTGTGTCTCCCGAGGTGGCAGTAAGTATGACTATTTCTTTATCAATACCAATTTTATTTGCAGCAACTTTTAAAAGATGCGGCAGCATGGATAGGGCCACATCTTTGAATGCAAGTGTTGGCCCATGAAAGAGCTCAAGGAAAAAAGCGCCGCCCTTTTCCACCAATGGCGTAATTTTAGGACTGTCAAACTTCTTATCGTAAGCTTTTCTGATACAATATTTGAGTTCATCTTCCGTAAAGTCAGTAAGGAACTTACTTATTATATATAATGCAAGCTCAGGGTAATCCATCCGGGAGAGACTGCCCAGGGGCAGGTCAATCTGCGGAATGGCTTCGGGAACATAAAGCCCTCCATCCGTAGCAATACCTCTAACAATTGCCCGGGAGGATTCTATCCTGTTATCAGTTCCTCTGGTGCTCCTGTAATATAATTTTGACATTTTCCCCTCAGCTTACAGATAATAACCATACATTTTTATTTTTACTGGTAAATATGATAAGAATATTTCTACCTGGACCTGGAACCGCGAGCTTACTATTAACTCAAGTCTTCCACTCTGATTACGCTAAGCACCTTATCTACAACATCAAGCTTTGATATTTCACTTATTGATTTATATAAATTTTTATTAACCACTTCATGGGTAATAAATATAAGCCTTGCGCTTTTTTCCCTGTCTGTCTGTTTCTGAATCATTGAATTAATACTCACCAAATTCTGTCCAAATACGTCTGCTATTCTGGCCAGGACTCCGGGCTTATCTGCTACATCCATAAGAATATAGAACTTGCTTATGGTATCGTCTATGGACTTGAACTTTTTATCCTCAAAACAGCCGCAGCCATAGATTATTCCCTTCTTTTTGCGGTCAAAGTTCCGGGCAATCTTTATAATATCACCTACCACAGAGCTTGCTGTAGGCCTGTCCCCTGCGCCTCTTCCGTAACTCATTATCTCATCAATATAATTACCATAAACATAAACCGCATTAAATGTATTCTCAATTGAAGCCAGGATATGACTTGTGGGTACCAGGGCAGGATGAGCCCTTACACTTATTTCACCATTTTCTTCAATCCCAATTGCCAGTAGCTTTATCCTGTAACCCATATCCAGCGCATTTCCTATATCATCAGATGAGACATCTGTGATTCCTTCCCTGTACACATCATTTAATGTAACCCGTGAATTGAAAGCTATGGAAGCCAGTATTGCCAGTTTGCAGGCTGCATCATAACCTTCAATATCTGATGATGGATTTGCTTTCTCCGCATATCCAAGCTCCTGAGCTTTGGTCAGTGCTTCATCAAACGACAGATTATTCTTCTCCATCTGAGTCAGGATATAATTTGTGGTTCCATTTACTATCCCCACAATCTTACTTATATTATTGGAAGCCAGAGATGATTTCAGAGGTCCTATAATTGGTATACCTCCGCCTACGCTTGCTTCAAAAAGTATATCTACATTATTTCTTTCTGCCGCTGCCAGTAATTCCCCGCCTTTGTTGGCAATGAGATCCTTATTGGCAGTTACCACATACTTTCCTGAACTTAATGCCTTATAAACATAGTCGTATGCAGGATTTATACCACCGATAAGCTCCACCACAATATCAATGCTCCCGTCCTGAAGGACATCATTAACATCACTGCTCACCTTGATATCTCTAAACTCCTTTATACAAGTGGCCTTTATCTTTTTTAAGTCTTTTTCTGCAATTCTTTTAATATTAAGATTCTTTTTTATTTTTCTAGCCAGATAACTCTTCTGACTCTGGATAAGGGAAAAAACACCGCTGGCAATATATCCAAAGCCGAGTATCCCAATGTTAATATCTTCTATATTTTTATTTTCATTCTTCATATAATCTAACATCTCCCATCACTAAGTCTTTGTAAGTTTGCCTTTTTGTCCAGACCCAGCTTTTTCCATTTTCTACTGCAACCACTGCACTCTTTGGCTGGCCATTATAATTGCTGGACATAGAATAACAATAAGCGCCGGTAGTTGCCACGACCATAAAATCGCCACTGGATACCGGTGGCAATTTTATGTCGTCAATTATCACATCTCCGCTCTCACAATGTTTACCTACTATGGAATAATGTTTTTTCATTCCATCTTCAGTATTTTTACTATCTTCCATTCTATTTGCAAGATATGCATTGTATTTAGCCTGATACAGCATAGGCCTTATATTATCAGACATACCGCCATCTATTAAAATATAATTTTTTGCTCCGCTTATTTCCTTAACTCCTCCGATTTCATACAGCGTCACTCCGGCATTTCCAATAATGGATCTTCCCGGCTCCAGATATAGTCTATCCAGTCTGACATCAAACTTTTTTTGGTATTTTCTTACTGCATCATAAACTACTTTTGCCAGATCTTTTATACTGGAGGGCCTGTCTTCCGGAGTATATTTTACTCCCAATCCCCCGCCTATATTTATCCGGGTTATTGATACACCTAATTTATCTCTGAGAACTCTTATAAACTTTATAAAAACTTCTATCAGCCTGTCGTAGCATGATAGGTTAAATATCTGTGAGCCTATATGAGCGTGAATTCCTGTAAGCTCCAGATTCTTATACTGGTTGACTTTCCTCACTGCCTCCAGGGCAATATTACTGGTCAGGCCAAATCCAAATTTGGATTTTATTCCTCCAGTTTGTATATGTTCATGAGTATTAGCTTTAATCCCCGGGTTGACCCTTAACATAATTTTTTGCCTTATATTATTTTTTTGACATAATTTTCCAAGCGTTTCCAGCTCCCAAAAATTATCCACCATAAAATATCCCACTTTACTTTCCAGTCCATACTGGATCTCTTCTGCCGATTTGTTATTGCCGTGAAAATATATCCTATCAGCAGGAAAACCGCTTGCGAGCGCAATAAAAAGCTCTCCTCCTGCAGATACATCCATACCGAGACCTTCTCTGGCTATAAGCTCGCACATCGCTGTACATATAAATGCCTTGGCAGCATAAATTATTCCAACATCCAGATCTGAAAAATTAAAATTCTCCCTGTAGCTCTGGCACTGATTTCTAATAGTGGTAATATCTACGATATATAATGGAGTTCCATATTTTTCTCTTAACTTCAGAACATCATTTCCACCTATAACCAGATGCCCGTTTTGGCCAACTTCTGAAGTGACTGGAAGTATCATTTTCTATCCTCCCTCTATCTCCCAGGCTTGAGTATATGTTAACTAAATTACAAAAATAATTAAATCATATAATTAAATACTAACCCGCCTATATTCGTATTTTTTACATCTTCTCCGGGGCTTCGACGTTAAGCAGTTTTAAGGCATTCCTGATCACTCTTCTGGTCAGCATAATTAAAATAAGTCTATCCACATCTACCGTTGCCCCATCTCCGTTACCATTTAGTACTCTAAAGTTATTATAGAAATAATGGAATTCAGTTGCCAGTCTGTATAAATACTGAGTCATTAGATGAGGAGCATTATTCTTACAGCTATTGTAAACCACATCCGGATATAAGATCATTATTTTTGCCAGCTGCCTTTCATTTTCACTTTTAAACTCTATTTCTGATGTATCAACCTTATCAATATTATATTTATCTATATCTAAGTTGTCAGGACTAGTTTCCCTTATCTTTTTAATAATACTTTCAATCCTGGCATGCGCATACTGCACATAATAAACCGGGTTTTGATTCGACTTCTGTTTGGCAAGACTTACATCAAAGTCCATTGGCGTATCAAAAGAATTCATACTGAAAAAGTACCTTGCCGCATCTTTACCCACCTCTCCTATCAAGTCTCTTAAGGTATAGAGCTTGCCTTTTCTCCTGGACATCTTCAAAGCCTGGCCCTCATCCAGTATTTTTACCAGCTGCCCTATTATTATGACCATTCTATCTTCCGCTAATCCAAGAGCTTTTCCAATTGCCCTTAACCTGTCTACATAACCATGATGGTCTGCTCCCAGAATATATAACAATATATCATATCCTCTTTCTATCTTATTTATCAGATATAATATATCTGAAGCAAAGTAAGTGGGGTTCCCGTCTTTTCTTACCACTACTCTGTCCTTGTCATCCACATACCGGGAAGTCCTAAACCATAAAGCGCCATCCTTCCGGTAAACCACGTCCTTATCTTTTAAATCAGCAATTACTTTCTGGAAGTTTGAATTTTCATACAGCCAGCTTTCATAAAACCACTGGTCATACTCCACGCCCATTGAAGTCAGAGTCTCACTGATATATGAGACCATTATCTTAATTATTTCTTTCTTAAAAGACTCTGTCTCTACATCTTTTTCCCCGTCTTTTTCAATCATAAACCGGTCATTATATTTGTTAACCAATCTCTCCACTGCCAGGGATACCACTTCCTTCGGATATCCATCTTCAGGATAATCTGTATCCCTGCCAAAATGCCTTAAATAAATACACCTGGCGCAATCGCTAAATTTTTCCGCCTGGGTTCCGTAATCGTTAACATAGTATTCTCTGAACACCTTATATCCGTTGGCATCGTAAATATTTGCCAGACTATCCCCCAGCGCACCCCACCTGCCGTGCCCTATATGAAGATTACCGGTGGGATTAGAGCTTACATACTCCAGTTGTACACTTACTCCTCTGCCGCTCCGGTTAAAACCGAATCTTTCCTTGCCGCTCACTATTTCTTTTAGGGCTTCTTTTATAAATTCATCCTTCAAATTAAAATTAATAAATCCTGGTTTTACTATATCCACATCTTTAATTTGATTCCATCCAGAAAATACTTCCTCTTTTAGCTTTTCAGCAATCTCTATAGGATTTTTCTTTAAAACCGGCGCAAGTACCATAGCAGCATTGGTTGAGAGATCGCCAAACTTCCTGTTCTTTGGCTCTTCAATAATCAGATTGCCTAAATCAGTTTTAACCTCCGCCAGTCCGCTCACATAATCCTGGATTTTTTGTTTTAATTCATTTATTACCAACAGTTTCCCTTTCACTGGAGCCGACGACCGGACTTGAACCGATAACCTGCTCATTACGAATGAGCTGCTCTACCAGTTGAGCTACATCGGCCAATCAATCGAATAAAATAGCAGTCTTAAACACCCTCAGCATCATTTTTATCCTTATCTGCAGATTTGGCCTCTTCGCCGGTATCTCCTTTGATTTCTACTCTTTCATTAGTAACCTCAACTTCCGAAAGCGGGATAGATTTTCTGGTATCACTATCAAATTCCACAATTATAGATTTCTTTAAAGGTTCATACCCGCAGACCCCACCACAGCCATAACTGCATTTTACTTTTATTCCCCTCTCCGGCGCTTTTTCAATAAATTCTTTATATGAATCATACTCATACCTCAAACAGCACATAAGTCTTCCGCATATTCCTGATATTTTAAAAGGATTCAAGGGAAGATTCTGATCCTTGGCCATTTTTATCGAAATTGATTCAAAATCAGTTAAAAAACTTTTACAGCACAGATTCATTCCGCATGGACCCAATCCTCCTACAATCTTTGCTTCATCCCTTACGCCGATCTGCCTGAGTTCTATCCTGATCTTAAAATGAGTAGCAAGTTCCTTCACCATTTCTCTGAAATCCACTCTTTTTTCCGAGGTAAAGTAAAATATCATCTTACTCTTATCAAACATCACGTGTACATTTACCAGTTTCATTTTAAGATTGTGTTTTTCAGTCAGCTCGCTAAATTTCTTAAATCCCTTTTCTTCCTTATCCCGGTTTAATTCATCAACTGAGAGATCGTAATAGGTAGCTTTTCTTATGACTCTATTTAAGGGAGTGGTAATATCGCTTTCACTGATATCCACCGGAGGCACAATCACTTCTCCGATTTCTTTAGCATCATCATCCATATGGCATATGACCTTATCTCCCACTTCCATTTTAATTTCAGCAGGATCATAGTAATGAACAGTATCGTTTTTTCTAAACATTATTCCTACAATCAAAGACATGGCCTTCACCTCTTATCTGTATATACTCTGAAACTGAAGGAAAATATTATCCAGGGCTAACTCAGAATTAACAGAGTAGTTAAGATAACTTCTATTTTCTTCTATCACTTCCACCAGTTTAAAAATTTCACCTATTTTAACATTTTTAATGTTTTTACTTATAAATAAATAATTCTTTGAAAAATTCAAGCTTTTCTCTCCGGCTCCTAATTTTACCGCAAGTATATCTTCAAGCCAGGCAGATATTATATCAAAAACCCTGCTTATACCCAAATTATGAAATTTGTTTATTTTTCTCTTATGTTTTGATTTTAATATCTCAATATATTTATTTACATCCCTTTTTTCAAAATCACTTTTTCTTATTTCACTAAACTCCTTCTCCAGATCTGTCTTAACTCCAGCTTCCATTTTTTTAAGTATTTCAACCAGTCTTAAGGTTAAATCCATAGAGGCAGTAGAAGCTCTGCTTTGATTCTCCTGTAGCATTATTATGTTTTTAATCCCTTCATTCAGGTATTTCTCCATCACTTCAAAATCAGCTTCTCTCTGTGTATCTTCATTAAATTTAAAATTCCAGCTGTAAACCAGGCATCTGGATACAACTGTAGGGAGCATTATTGATATATCCTCTGTAAGTAATATAAATATGCTATCATCATCAGGAGGGTCTTCTAGAGTCTTCAGCAGCCTGTTGGCAGCTTCCTGATTCATAAGCTCGGACTCTTTAATAATACATATTTTTTTCCCAGGATTATAAGAGCTCAAGCTTATAAACTTCTGTAATCCTGCAATTTTCTCTATTCTTAATATATTTCCTTCCGGTTCCACAACTAAAATATTGGGATAAACACCTCTTTTTGTATTTCTGCAGATAATGCAATCTCCACATCCGTTATCAACACAATTTATGGAAGCAGCAAACGACAGCGCAAGCCTGCTTAGAAGCTCCATATTATTTCCATAGAACATATATGCATGTGAAATAGTATCATCTTTTATCATTCTTGAAAGCAGCATTATATTTGACCGATTAACATTATCTTCGGTCAAAAAATCAATATTTTGAAGTATTTTCATTTTTTATTTTTTAAATACTCGCAAACTTTACTTTTTATTTCTTCAAATATACTTTCCATATTCTTTTCACCATCAATAACTACAATCCTATCTTTATTTTTCCTGGCAATATCCAGATAACCTTTGTAAATCTTTTTTTTAAAGTTATCCTTTTCAAGCTCAATTCTATCTCTTTTCTTGCTTGCGGTATCCATTCTTTTTTTGCCTCTGCTAATTTTAACCGACAGTAAAAAAGTTATATCAGGCACTATCTTGCCAGTAGCCCACATGCTCATATCTAAAATTTGTTTCTCTTCCAGTCCCCTGGCAATGCCCTGATACACCACAGTTGAATCAAAAAACCTGTCGCATATCACGATCTTTCCTTCCCTTAAAGCTGGAGCTATTACCTTTGATACAAGTTCTGCTCTGGAGGCCAAAAAGAGAAAGGTTTCAGCCTTATGGGACATGTCCAGATTCCCCTTATCCAGAAGAATATTTCTAATCTTGCCGCCAATCTCAGTTCCGCCAGGTTCAATAGTTGTAACTACGTCAAAGCCTTTTTCTCTTAAATAATCATCTAAAAGCTTTATCTGGGTAGTTTTTCCTGACCCATCAAGCCCCTCAAAGGTTATAAATAATCCTTTTTTCATCCTACCAGTTAGTCCTGTATCTTTTGATAAAACATCTTGAATAATAATATCTTAATAATAGAAATTTTAAAATTGCATTAAGAGAAAGGATAAAATAACCCTAACTTTCGATATTAAATCTACTCATTACGAACTTTGAGAAATTCTTTTAGCTTCCTTTATAACTTTTAGATAAACTTCTTCTCTTAATCTAAAGCCTTCTTTAAGCAAATCATCTAAGACTTTTAAAAATTCGTCAAAATCAATCTTGTTTAATTTTAGTGCTTTTAATAAAATAAATAATGTTCCCCTGGGAATTAGTCCTAACATCTTCGCTGCTGTTCTTGCCGAATCTTCATCAATTAGAACTTCCTTGATTCCTAACTTTTTTGCAAGTGTTATAGTAGATGCCTCCCCCTTATCTAACTCTATTGGAACTTCAATTAAGCTGCTGACCTTTTTAACTTTAATCCTTCCTTCGTTTATTTCTTTCTCAACTAAATTAGCATCTAATTTTTTTAACCTCTTACCTTCATCAACCACTTCTTTTTTTACTTCTTCTGAAATGAAAACTTCGTTATAAATGATTTTTAGTAGACCAAGTTTGTTGGTTTTAGCAAGATAAATTAATGGAGTAGAATTAGAAACAATATTACTCATCCAATCCTCTTAAATCCTCCTGGAGATCCTCAAGAGTATATGGGACATGGATATTTCCCTTTTTAACCTCGTCTATTATTTCCCATAAAGACAAATTGCAAACTTTTGCAGCTTGCCGTAAAGTTATTCTTCCTTCTTCATAATCTTTAAGAGACTTTTCTATTAGCCATTTATTTGCAGATTTAATTAAAAATCTTCTTAGAATTGTAGACCTGTCCATTCCTTCTTTTTCAGCTATTTTGTCTATTAATTTAGCCAATTTATCATCAACTCTGGTTGTAATAGTCACTGGCATTTGAACCCCCGTATTAAATTTATTCATTTTAATATATCAAGTTTCGCATAAATGTCAATAGCACGAATCATTGTCTGTATTCATTATCACAACAATTTATTAATTTAGATTGCATAATATTAATTTTAACAGCTTGGTGCTCAAATCACTCACATTCTATTACAGAACCACAAAAATAAGGCAGGATTAAGATGAAAATTTCTTTACAAAGACTTTGCTAAAGAAATTGCTCCCAGTGCTGGATTAAGAAACCAGTTGTTGCATGAATATAACAATCTAATCATAATTTATCTATAATCCTTTCTAAATTTTTTCTGTCTATAATCCTGATTATTAATATAATTTCATTTAATACAGAATAAATAACTCTAAAATTACCAACTCTTAACCTATACACATTTTTAAAACTTCTAAGTTTCTTTGTATCTTCTTTTCTTATTATCATTGAAACACTTTTTAGCTCCTTAATTTTTTCAATAATTTTTCTTTTCTCTTCTTTACCCAAAGTTTTTATATCTTTATATGCTTTCTTTGAAAATTCTATATTATATTTCATTTTAAAGTTCTAGATCTTTAATTACCTGATCTAAAGAAAATCCACCATGCTCAATATAATCTTTATATGCTTCTTCAATAGATTTCCTTATCCTGGGGCTATTTTCAATTACAAAATCTTCTATGTCTTCTTCTGAAAATTTTTGTATAATTGCCTTTGGCTTACCATGAGAGGTTATTATTACATACTCATCTTTTTCTATTTCTCTAAGTATTTCTGAAGTCTTATTATGAAGCTCTACCACATTGCGAAATTTCATCCAATTTCCTCCTAAATTCAAATATTGCTATTATTATAGCAATATTTTATTATCAGCATAGCTTTATGTCAACATCTCGAATTATCTACAGGTCGGTTGAAGATGCAATAAGGCAATATGCAAAATATTGTGATTTTATATTAAAATTTATAAACTTAACCACTTAACTCCTATCTAAGAATTTTATACTAATTGGGTTAAAAATGTCCGGGCAGGAACAATAAAATAATTTCCTATAAATATGCTTCTAGCTTAAATATATAATTTAGCAAGGAATATATGTTAAGGTTGTTGTTTTTTTGATAGGAGTTTTCTTAAGACATTCTATAAATATCTATCAATTATCCCTGTCAATGCCGGAAGTGCATATAGCGGCAGATTGATCAACCAATCTTCCTTCCTGTAATCTGACATAGAAGTACGTATACAGATCTCAGGAAGATATTTCTCTTTATATACTTTAATGCTTTTTGCACGCAGGTTTTCAGAAGCTTTCACTTCAACAGGGATTATCATCTCCTGCATCTGAATAACGAAATCGACCTCAGAAGTCCCCGCATCTGCAGACCAGTAAAATACCAGCAAATCTTTTTCACACCTAAGCTGTTGAAGCACATACTGTTCAGTTAAAGCACCTTTGAACTCATTTAAGATCCTGCTTCCATCAAGAAGAGTTTTTGCTTCCAGTCCTGATAATGCAGAAAGCAAACCTGTATCCAGCATGTAAAGCTTAAAAGCCCCTGTATCCTCGTATGCTCCTGGAGGCATACCTGGTTTTGAGATCCGGTTGATCTTGTTAACAAGTCCACAGTCACTTAACCACATCATTGCAAGCTCATATTCCCGGGCACGTGCCCCTTTACGGACAAGTCCATATATGAATTTTCTATTTTCCTTTGAAAGCTGGGAAGGAATAGAATTCCAGAGCATTCGTATTCTCGGCACAGTTTCATTAGGCGCATGTTTAGAGAAATCCTGCTCGTAAGCAGCTAAAACCCGTCGCTGTATTTCCCTTACTTCATTAAAATCATGCCTTTCAGCAAATGCAGCAACCGCTTCGGGCATTCCCCCTGTATAAATATATTGTTTGAGTAATTCTGAATAACGGTCCTTAAAACCTGATATTAAATCCCAATCCTGTTTAAGTAAAAGGTCAAGGTAGTCTTTCATTCCCATCGCCTGAATAAATTCTGAAAATGATAGAGGGTGCAGGTCAAGAAAAGAAACCTTGCCTACAGGAAAAGATGTACCTGGGTGAAGTGCAACCCCAAGTAGTGAACCAGCTGCGATTATGTGATATTGTGGTGCGTTTTCCTGAAAATATTTAAGGCTCGTTAAAGCACGGGGTGCTTCCTGTACCTCGTCAAATATAATTAATGTATTTTCAGGTTCTATACTGCATTCTGCCTCAAGGTTCAAACCCCTTATAAGACGCTGTATCTCAAGGTCACCCGAAAAAAGCCTTTGCATATGTTCATTTCCTTCAAAATTAATATATGCAACTTTAGAATACCGGGTTCGGCCGAACTCTTTCATAAGCCATGTCTTGCCCACCTGACGTGCTCCCCGTATTATAAGGGGTATTCTATTGGCATTATTCTTCCATTCTTGAAGTTCACCGGTTGCTTTTCTATACAACAGAACTCTCTTTCATTCAATATGATTGTTGCTTTAATTTAGATTATAAACTATAAATTCACATAATTCAAATGAAGTTTTGGATTTTAAATCACATTTTAAGTACCAACTTATGTAATAGAAGCCAATTTTTTTCAATAAACTATGTTATACCGGTTGAAGTAAAGGCTTGAAAAGCTAGCCGTCTGCGCTAGATGCATAAGTTTATTGATATAGTAATTTTGATTATTTCTTTTTTAAATTTCTAAAATACCTTTACAATAATTATTAATTTGATTAAATATAATTCAACTATATTTTTTTATCAATTTAATTTAATAATAGAGATTTTATTGATGGCCATTAAACATGAATAAACACATAGGAAGAAATGATCCCTGTCCCTGCGGAAGTGGAAAAAAATATAAGAAGTGCTGTTTTCTAAAAGTTGAAGTAATCGAATCGAAATTATCTGGACAAATTATAGAGGTGCAGTATTTGGGGATGTTTTTATTACAGATAAAGAACTTTTATTTGAAGCTAATGCCAGGGAGCACCTTGAAAAGTGGAAACATCTAACAAAGGGAATACCTCTTGAATTTTTAAGAACAGAGGAGATAGACCAGCAAACATTTATGGATAAACTGTTTGAAGGCATGGAAGATAAGCTTTTGGGGGAAAAGCCTGACGATATTTCCGAAGAAGAATTTAAGAAATCTGCAATAAACTGGTGGAATATTTTTTATGATAATTGGTTTCAGCAAAAACTCCCGTCTCTCGATGATAAATCTCCAGCAGAAGCAGCAAAAACCAAAGCTGGGAAACAAGAAGTTATGGATTTAATAGATGATTTTGAAAATGACATCCTTCGTTATGAAAAAATCCAGGGTGAGGATGGTATAGAAAATATCCTAAAATACTTTGATACAAATGGGCTTAGAAAGAGATTAGAGCTTTTATGATTGATATGATTAAATCAATCATGCTACAGAACTTACAATGAACAAACTTTTAGAATTGAAGGACTGTGAAATGCATTGACACACATCCCGACTCCCATAGATGAAGTTAGACTAAAAAAACTACAAATTTTCAAGAGCTAACTTTATTGCACCCTCAACTGGCTTTTTAGTAAGGGACTTAAAATTGATTTTTGTAAATTTACTTTTCAGTTTTCTCATTAAAACAGATTTAAAATATTTCTCACACTTAAAAACATTTCCAACAAAAACCAGATCAAAATCCTTATCTGCTAAACCAAGTTTATCTACTACAGTTTTTACTGAAATTATGACTTCGTCAGCTTCCTCTTTCAATATTTTTTTGCTTATCTTGTCCCCCATTTCTGCAGTTCTGCATACTGTTTTAGCAACTGCTGCAATTTTGTCTTTTGAAAAAGAATCCTTGTAAGCCCACCTTATCAATTCTGATACATTTTTAATATTTAAATCTTCAAGTATTGTCTTGGACAGAAAGGTGCTTTCCCCTCTTCCATCATATGCCTTCATAAAAGCTCTTAGTGCCTTTATGCCAACTTCATACCCACTTCCTTCATCACCAAGTATATAGTCCCAGCCATTTGCTTTTGCTTCTTCTCCTTTTTCATTTATACCAAAACAGTTAGAGCCAGTCCCACAAATAACCATTATACCATTCTTACTGCTGCTCCCAGCTGCGAGACCTGTCCTCGTATCGTTGCATATAATAGTCTTAGCAGGGTTTAAATAATCTTTTATTTTACTGTTAAATATTATTTTGTGATAAATATTTTTATCTTCGCAAGAATCATTTCCTGACAACCCAAAGCATGCACTTTTAAAAATAATTCTGTCAGTAACTTTAAGATTTCTTACTGCACCCAACACTGCACTATTAATATTTATCCTTGTATTTTCTATTCCCACACTTTTATAATTACTCGAGCCAGATTTGTTTTCAGTTATTAACTTACCTTTGCAATCTGCAATCTGAACAGTTGTCTTTGTTCCACCACCATCAACACCTAAAATAAGGTCCAATTATATCTCCTTATCTCTATAACTTTTTCTATAACTTAAAATATCTTGTACCTTCATCTTATATTTTTTAAATTCAAGCTTCATGCTAAACTACACTTATAGCTTCTATTTATAAATTGCCAAAATATTTTCAACTGGCGTATCTGCTGTTATATAATGAGAAGGCCCAAGAATTATTCCCCCATCTCCATTAAATATTTCTTTTATTCTTTGCACCTCTTTTCTAACTTCATCAGGAGTTACAAATGGTAAAAATTTTTGAATATCAAGTCCTCCATGAAAACAGATATCCTTTCCAAATAGTCTCTTCAAGTTACTTATTTCCATATTTTTAGCAGATGTCTGTACAGGGTCCAGTATATCTACATCCATCTCTATCAAATCAGGAATCACATCTGTGCAATTTCCACAGATGTGAAAACAGACAAATAAGCCGTATTTTTTTGCTACTTCAATTATTTTCCTGTCCCAGGGTTTATAAAACTTCCGCCACATATCTGGTGGTAACATCAGACCATCCTGCATAGCAAAATCATCCCATATACCATATAAATCTATATATTTACCAATGGAGTCTAAATTATTTTTACAAAATTCAAGCATAAATTCACCAATAGTATTAATTAATATTTCAGCATATTTTTTATTTGATACTAAATCCATTAGCATTTTGTCCATGCCTCTCATAAAAATAGAGGTCATAAATATACTGTTCATGCAGCTTGTATTTAAAAAATATTTATCAGATCTCTCAAAGTCAGTTATTTTAATTTCATCCTGTTCATCTTCGCTGTTATACACAATCTGTTCTGAATTATTCCTATAAGTAGTAAAATCAAACCATTCAAGCTTTGGATAATTATAATTTTTAGCATCATCTAAGCTGTCAAGGTTATACAGAGGTGGATTTTTTGAAAAAACAATATCTCTGTTACCACCTGCGTAAACTTCTGCCGGTTTTATTCCCCAAACATTAAACCTGTTAATTTCAAAAATAGTACCAAAATCTGGACCAATATACTTTGGAAAATATGTCGTAAATCCACCTAGTGTCTCCCCATCCGAATAGTTATCTGCTCCCAATAATTCAATTAATTTTTCCCAATCATCCTCTAAATTATTAAGGTTAAAATATCTTATAAGTTTATTGTTTATTGGAAACTCTCCTCTGTACATAGTTGGTATTCTATCTACAGCTCTATGCCTTATAGAATCTATAATTAATTTCTTCGTATTCTTATCCATATTAATTTCTACAAAATACCAATTATGTGTAGTTTCTAAAACAAAATCAGCACACATCTTACATAATACATATTACTTTGGAGCCATCTTTATGGGACTTGCAGTTATCTCATCTGCAATAAGAGCAACAACTTCTTTAGGATTTTCATGAAGCTGTAGTAAGGTGGCAGGACGATCTAGGGTTGGAGGGTGCATGCATGCAATTCTAAAAGTCGCAAGCTGCCAGTTTAAGTCTCCGCCATCACAGTAAAGTTCTATTCTTTTTGCGCTCATTATGGATTTCATTCCAATAGTCACAGCTTTTGGTGGAAGCCCATAACAATTTCCACCTGTGCCGCATAAGCTGTTTATCACAAAAGTATCTGAGTTAAGATCAATAATCCTTGTTCTGGAGTTAAGGAATTTCTCAATTGTCATCCTTTTGTAGTAAGTATCATATGGCTCATTAAAGGCAACATGCCCGTGATACCCAATCCCGCCGTAGCATATGTCTATCCCGCCTAACTCTTTTATTTTATTATCATTATAATCTAAATCATATGGATTAGGCCATACCACTTGCTCAGGGTTTATTCCCAAGCTACTATCAAGCAAACTAAATAAATTTTTATCCATATAACCAGCAAAACTCATCGGGTGAGATTTTGGCACCGCCCTGCTTTCCCAGTCCAGATACTCATCCATAAAAAATATCCATACATCCTTTAAACATATTTTTTCTCTATTGCATATACCTGCCAGCACAGGATACTGTGGAGTTGGCCCTACAGGAATGATCATTTTTGTAAGTTTTCCTTCTCTGTTATTTTTAATTATGAGACCAGCCATTGATTTAGCCATTTTGTCATATAAGGTGCATACATCTTTAACTATCATCACCTTAACATTGCTATGGCTATCAATTTCTGCAGCAGGCACTGACATAATTTTTCTAAAATCCTCATCACTGACAGTCTGGTGAGTAGTTATTCCTTTAAATTTACTCATACTTCCTCCAAATTGTTTTAGTTCTAGTTTTATTTATCATTTATCTACTAAATCTATCAAGGCAAAATCCTTTTAGTAAGCCCCTGGGGATACATCTTCTGCTGGGCAAAAGCCTCTGCATATAAAACCCCGGCTTGAAAACCTCTAAATCTTGCTACAGTCTTTATAAATTCGGCAGCATCACAATCGTGCATTTCCTTTAGCCATCCAAGCTGAGACTGCATCTTTAACATCATCTTAATTTTAATGTCTATTGTATTTGTTATATTGACATATTCCATAGAAACAAAGTTTACCCCAGCAAGTGTATCCATATAATATAAAAATGGTAATTTATTTGAAGCAGGATAGTTAGTCTTCCATAATTTAAGATTTGATAGATAGACCGCCTCAAACACAAGCCTACTTGTATTTATGTGATCTGAATGATAATCATTTGGGTGGTGGGTAATTACAACATCAGGATTAGCTTGTCTTATTACATCAATTACTTTTATTCTCGACTCTAAATCCAATACTACTTCCCCATCAGACATTCCACCCCATATTGATTTAGCTCCAATTAACTTTGCTGACTCTATTGCTTCCCTTCTACGTATTTTTGCTAGCTCTTTGGAAGAATAAACCATGCTTCCCTTATTTCCATCGCAAAGATGACACATAAATACTTCGTGCCCATCTTGACTGTAACAGGCTAATGTTCCAGCACAAAGTAACTCTAAATCATCAGGATGCGCACCTATGCCTAATATGTTCATAGGAAGTCTCCTCTCTTTTGGATTAATACTTTTACTTAATAATTAAAACAGATAGTGACTTTACAGTAAAGACTGAAACATCATTAGTATCTAAGAGTTCTAACTTGAAAATATATTCCCCAGGTTCAACCATTATATCCTTTAAACCAACTTTCCAAGATCCACTATATAATTCGGTCGGAGAGATTGCTGTAACTTTCTCTGAGGTTACCTGAGCTAGGATATTATCGTCCAAATCAGTTAGGAAAACTTTTAAATTTACATTCCTATAATCTTTGCTGCTACCAACTTGTGATTGAATCTCAACCGATTGATCCTCGCCAATTCTATAAATTTGTTTATCTGCCTCTAGCCAACCTGCAAAAGTTGAGTTAGCCATAGTTATATTTTGCATATCTTTTAAGGTGTAAAAGTGGGTAAGCAAATCAATTGATTCACCTAAAGGTATAGATATTATCCCAGTATAATTTTCAAAATTTGCAGTAGGTTCTGCACCCCTTGTATCTGTATAATCCTTTCCCCACGACCATACTCGAAGACCATCAAAGAAATCAGCTGGTTCCCAATGCTTAACAAGTGTATCCCCAGTGTCGTGGTTGTTGATAGCAATAAATGGTCCATTCATTTTATCTATTTGTATATTAAATAAACCAAAATGTTTAAAGCCAACCCATTTACTCCAGATTGGAGGCCAAGAAACGACATCTCCTTTTGCACCCATCCAGTTATCTTCACTTTGTTCGATAGTAACCTCTGAAGCAGGAATAATAAATTTGCTATTATCAGTAAGCCCACCGCCTGGAGCAACAACCGCATAGTCACTTAATTCAATATTCATATCTTCCTCAGTCTTATTGCTGATCCTGGTTTTCAATTGTACAAGAGAGGAATCTTTTTCAACCGTCACCCAGACTTCTACAAAAGCTGAATTCATAGGGTCTTCGCCCCACATATATACTTCAGTTACGTCTGGACCCTTCTCTATTAGCTTATACTCTAAGTCATAGGGCTGACGAGCCCTGGGGTTCCAAGGAAGTGAGAGATAATATCCGCCAAATTCCACCACATAGTCAGTAGTTACTTTCACAGGAGATGGGTTTGCATTTCTATATAGTTCACTGTTACCAGTTGGCTTAAACAAATAATCAAAAACAAGACGCCCCCGGTTTGGAACCACAGATATTTTAATATACTTGTTTTCTATCATAATTATATCAGGGTAAGTTTTTGTAGTTTCCAGCTCAGCTGCAGGCATAATATACTCATCAGTTAAAATAGTAGCGCTAACATCTTCAGAGGGTGTGAGGCTGACTTCTTCAGTGGATGTAGTACTAACATCTTCAGGAGAAGAAGGCTTCTCAGGTGGTAAACCTTTAACGCAACCAATATTAAGCACTAAGATAACTATAAAGATTAGCATCAAAATAACTATTCTAATTCTATTTATTTTTAACATAAATTTTCCCTTCCTATATAAGTTTAAAATAATAAGCAATTATTTTTATAGTCTTAGCAGTACTAATTATGGTAAAGATAAGACTAATACTTTTTCTTCACTGTTTTAATGCACCTCCCATAAAACCCTTGATGAATTGTTTTGCCACAGGGAAAAATAATACAATGACTGGCAAGATAATTAATATTGAACCTGCCAAAAGGGGCCCCCACTCAATATACTGCTCAGCTGTAAGAGTCGCCAGCCCCAGAGTAGCTGTCCTATTTTTACTACTTGATAGTAGAATTGAGGCAAACATATATTCACCCCAAGCTATTATAAATGAATACACTGCTACTGTTACAATACCAGAGGCTGCTAATGGAAAAGTGATTTTTAAAAAAATAGTCATTTTACTAGCACCGTCAATAGATGCTGCCTCCTCTAATTCTAATGGTATAGTTTTAAAGAAGGAGGTTAGCAGCCAGGTACAGAATGGTGCAGATAGAGCAGTATAAATAATTATTAAACCTAAATGTGTATCTATCAACTTCAAACTTTGAAACATTTTATAGATAGGGATAAGTAACAAGACTGTAGGAAACACATAAATAAACAACATTGATTGAGCCAATATATCTCTTCCTACGTATTGATGTCTAGCTAGTCCATAACCTCCAAGCGAGGCAATCAGGACAGAAAACAATGCAGTGCCTATTGAAACCTTCAAGCTATTTAAAAGAAATACAGGGAAATTTCTAATAGGTGTTCGTACAAAAATTAGACTTGTATAATTTGCCAAAGTAGGTTTCTGGGGGAAAAAACCTGTTCCTGTCATTATTAGCTCACTCAAGGGCTTAAATGAAGAGACGAATATATAGGCAACTGGAAATAAAATTATCAATAACAGTGCTATAACTCCAACATTTGTTAAAAGATTCTTTATCCTCTTAGTACCCATGATTATTTTATTGAACTCCTCTTATCATTTAAAAAAATAATTAATTACCCTCCAGCTTAAATATCTTTAATGGATTATCATGGAACAGCATCCTGGCTATCTCTTTAGCTTTATCTATATCAAATAGACCTTCTAAAACCTTAACAGATAAAGCCTTAGCTACATTAACCCTTGCCAGATACTGGTGTCCATATACCCCATCTATAAAGAGATAATCTCCCCCAAAGGCAGATATCTTATTTAAGGGGACTGTATCTATCCATTCAATTAGGCTATTTACCGATGCACTGGGTGCTACAATATGGGCCCAGCACATATCTATATATACATTAGGATAATTTTTAGCCAGTACTGTAAGTTCATTTTGATATGGATAACTTATATGAAATATATCAAAATCTACATCAGGATATTCTAGAAATAGGTTAGATAGAAGCTCTGGATTACTGTTTGAGAGTATATTTCCGCTACCTTCCTGGATTCCAGTGTGTATCTGTACTACTAAATTCTTTTTATTGGCTATATCCAAGATATAATGGAACATATAATCCTGGAAAGCTTTTCCAGCAATCACCGGTGCAACATACCATTCAGGAAAGTGTTTGGTCTTAAAAATCTGGTTAAACTCATCCTCTGCTTGAGATCTTGATACTCTATCAAATTTCAAGGTTCTAATATAGGCCAGCTGGTTTTTTAAAGCGACTGCTCCTAGCTCATATGCTTTATCAATTAATACTTCAGCTACTTCCAGCCACCTGGTAAATGAAGTAATTCTAATACCTGACTCCTCTTCCACCATGGCAACCTGATCAAAGGTCTGGGGAAAGATCAGGTTATTTACAACATATACGGGACTGAAGAAATCTTTGTCACAATAAATACTTCTTTCGGTCTCTAAATCATATTCTTTGCTAAACACATTTACATTAAGCAGTGATGTTTTTATCTTACACTTATCTTTTAGAACCTTTTTAAAGTGCCCTGGCTTTAGAGATTGTAAGAATTTACTGTTCAGCTCTTCTATGCTAGACCCATCAATTTTTTCTATACCATAAATACCTTCAACTGCTAAATCCAGAGACCGGCCATATCCAGTATATCTTGACATCTCCCAGTAAGGCTCTACTAGCTTCCATTTCTCTAAAATCGGGAGTTTTTCCTTTATTATTTTATTATAATCCTCCATTTTTAGTCCTGCCGATATTAGATCCCGGTTAAAGTAATGGGCCAAGTATTCCTTAAGTACATCAATATCCTTATCCCTATCTTCTTCATTTGAAGGAAGATGTTCATGGGTGTCAATGATTTCAAGAGTATTTATATAATCAAATAAATCTTTATAAGTTTTATCCATTTTACTCCTTAAGTCTTTTAATAATAAAAAATAAGAAACAATAATATAATCCCTAAAACATTTAAAAATCATTAAATCTAATTGTAAAAACTACTAATTCTAATAATTTATAAATAATTTTTAATCCAGTTAGAAATTTACTACCATTCAGGCTTTTAAAACTACTAAAAGAACCATATTTAACTTTCATTATCCCTTTTTGGAGAAAGGAATTTAAAATATAGGACACCCACAACTATCAGGAATATAGCACCTATTGTAGCTATCGCCGCTCCTTCTCCGAGCCGAAATACTTTAAACGCTCTTCTGTAAACCAGTATAGGAAGTGTTTGCATTATATGCCCCGGCCCACCCTCTGTAGTAAGCCAGATTGTGTCAAAGGTGTTAAAATTCCACACTAAAACAAGAAACCCCATAAACCAGATCACTTTACCTAACAAGGGAAAAGTTATATGAATAAACTGCCTCCAAAAATTTGCGCCGTCTACACGGGCTGCTTCGTAGATCTCTTCTGGAATGGTCTGCAGGGCTGTAAGTATTAGTAACGTACCAAACGGAAGTATCTTCCAGGTATTTAAGACGATAAGAGTTGGCATTGCTGCACTTTGCGAACCAAGAAAATTAATTTGAGTGCCTATTGTATTCTTAAGAACCTCATTGAAAATTCCCATCCCAGGCATTAACATCCATCTCATAGATACAGCTAGAGCAACCATGGGAATTATCCAAGGCAAGAGAATGCTAGTTCGTATAAAGTGCACACCTTTTAGTTTCTGATTTAATAGAATTGCCATCCCCAGAGGGATAATTAACTGGAGTATTAGACTACAAAATGTCCAAATAAGCGTGCTTTTAATACTTTTCCAGAAAACAGGTTCACTAAAGATTAATCGGTAGTTATCCAATCCTACAAATAATCCTTCTTGTGCACCCATTCGTATATCGTAAAAAGATAATATTCCGACTTGGATCAATGGATAGATGAAAATCATTCCTATTAAGACTAATACAGGCATAATATATAGGTAATTAACCAGACTAACTCTTTTGTATCCTTTCATTCACACTTCTTTCTACTGAAGAGACCCTAACACTTATAGCGGCAGTTCCGTTTTTTTATGGAACTGCCGCTCAATAATAAGATTTAATCAGCTCACCTATTCACTACTAACAGGTACAGAATATTTCTCCATCTCATTATGTCCCCACTCAACAGCATCTTCAACTGTCATTCCACCAGTGACTATTCTGTTTACAACTTCTGCTAAGATATTCGCACCAGTAATATCTCCAATACCCAAGTTTACCCAATGTCCGTATTCAAAGCCATACAAGGTTGCAGTCTCAAGCGCCTTAATGGCAGCTTTATTCATCTCCTCGTAGCGAGAGATTATCGGGTCAGCCCAGAACTCTGGAGCTTCCATCCCAGCCACGGTTACCGGGTAAAAACCACCCGGTTCTTGCACTGCAGTCAATATGTAGTTAATATCAGGTCGCAACATAAATCTAATAAACTCATAAGTTGCCTCTATGTGCCCTGGACGTTCTGCTGTCCACTTATAAATATGTACTTCATTAGGGTATGTTATTGTGCCCAGTTGCCCATCAGCTGGAAATGGATGCGCGGTACCACTATAGTCATCGCTGTCTAACTCCATGTGAAATCGTCTTTGAACTGAAGGAAAATAAGGCGCCATAGCTATCTTGCCAGCCATTATATTCAATTCAATCTCTCCCCAAGACCAAGCCTCAGCACCTGGTGGTGTGTATTGAAATAGATCTCTATACATTTCCATTGCTTGTATAGTCTCAGGACTATTAAATATTACATTTCCTTCTTCATCAAAGAACTTTGCTCCCGTATTTGTCATAAATGTATAAACTGTCTCAGATGTCATCAAATTGATACCTCCGCCAATTCCAACACCATAAACATCATTTTCAGGATCTGTTAGTTTCTCAGCATATTCTAGATATTCCTCCCAATTTCTTGGTGGTTCAGTTGTGCCAACATATTCTTCTAAAAGACTGGGACTGTATGTTAACAGGAACACCATTGTCATAATTGGAACACCCCAATATTCATCCTTATGAAAATATGGTGCTATCATATTATCAATAAAGTCATAATCCTTATCCAGCTCATTTACCAAATCTGTGACAGGTAGCAATGAATCAAGCAAATAACTAGTTAAAAGTAAATCAGGTATAGAAAACTGGAAATCAGGCCCTGAACCAACTTCTATGGCAGCTATTGTCTTAGGCCATGCATCACCCCACATAACCACTTCTTGTGTTACATTGATATTGGGGTATTCTGCTTCAAACAAATCTATAACTTCCTGGAAGGCAGCAACACGGTGCGCAGGAGCTTCATGATGCCAGAATGTTAGCTCAATAATCTCTTCCTCAACAGGAGCTTCTTCTTCGGCTACCTCTTCTTCAACTGGAGCTACTTCTTCGGCTACCTCTTCTTCAACTGGAGCTACTTCTGCCTTACAACCAGCAAGTGTAAAACTTGCTACCATTGAAACACTTGCAACTAATACTAACAACCATAATAATGATTTTTTCATTTTCAAATCCTTTCTTTTCAAAACTTGCAATTACAAAAAATATATATAATTGCTCTTATAGATCACCTCCTATGCTATCATTGGTAATTGTTTTTGAGATTTGTTTAGAGAAAGTAGCTATGGCCCAAACTTTTATCATCCAAGCAAATCCCATTTTTACTTTTTTCAATCCATCACCTCCCTAATATGTTAATATAGTAATAAAGTCTACAAAACAAATAAATTATCACTGATATATTCCTATATAGCTTATAATAAATCTATAGAACTTGCTTATCTCATCTTCATAGAGTATTGAGCTACAATGCTTTTCCATAATTAACTTTTAAGCAATCTTCCAAGCATCTAACTTTTGTGAGATACTAACTAAAGCATCTTAACTTTATACCAATACTCTTCCTCGTATTCAGCATTAGCATCATCTCCACCCTCACAATTTGCACTAACCCATATAATCGGTTTAGAACCTTTTGAAAGCATATACTTTACAGTTTCTTGTTCCATACGTCGCACAATATAACCATCAGTAACTGTAGAGATTGGACAAATAGAGCGGTCAAATCCTTCTATCTTAATTACAGTATCACCAATGGGATTATAATCATCAATAAAAAGATCCACGATATCCATGAGGTTTTTTTTAGATTCGTGACGGGTATAATGATCCACAGGAATATCCTCTTGCCATATTGAGCTGCCAACTCCAATGACAGTAGCACCGCGTTCCTTACATTCCAGAGCAGCATCAATTGTTCCAGCATTAACACCTATATTATTGAAGATAACAACAACATCATCTTTCTTTACACGGAAGTAATCCATTAAAGCACGAAAATATCCTTGTACCCGCTCTAGACGAATGCTACGGGTTCCGCCATTAATAGGAGAGCTACTTACATCAAGAGTGGGATTAACTGTGACAAAACCTCCAGCTCGATGACTCATATCAAGAACCGGAAGATATGTATGGCCTCCAGTACCAACTAGTTTTATCAAGCCACCTGCCATCATATTATCACCCATTATTTTCCCAGCTTTAACAAAATTTTCAGCTTGACGCTCTTCAATCTTGTCTAAAAACTCTTTACAAATTTCAAGAAAACTCTTGTCACTAACCGGGTAGTTACGCGGCCATTGCTTATCAAAATTTTCCAATTCAAATCAACTCCTCTCTTTTATACTTTGTATTTTGGTATTCAATCAAATCTAAATGACCTCCTTTCACTATTCGCTTAACTCAAGTAAACCTTCTATGTTTATCCATTTCTTATTACAATAGCCCACTGCTAATACATAACTACCATTAGCACACGTAACTCCTCAATACATTTTTCGACACTGTAATACTACTATCTTCGTATTCTTTCAGAAATGTTGCAGGAAATGATGGTGTTGGCTCTTCAAATATTGCTTTTCTCAAAACCGCTGATTGCCAATCATGCTCTAAATAAAACCTCAATTCTTTAGACATAAAGATTTCTGCAAATCGTCTGTATTGTCCTCTTGGACCAACCGGTAATATAAATGAAGTTAAAATTCCATTTTCATTGTTCTCCCTCAGTTTATTTGTCATTACTCTTGCTATATCATTGTAAACATCTATATTAGTTTCTACCAAATAAACTTTTACCTTATTATTACCCAAAATATCATCTTCATTAATTTCATAAAAATTAACTTTATTTGCTTCTTTGATTAGAGTCTGTTTCATTTTTTAAGATAATACCTCCTGTTCAATTTTGTAAGGAAATTCACCTATTAGCAGGGATTCTGTTGCCAG
>SOKC01000018.1 GCA_004376325.1 Actinomycetota bacterium
TCTTTCTTACCGCAGAAACCTATTATAATGATTTTTCATTTTTTTTCAAACATTAGCACAATAGGTGTCATAGCAAAGCAGAAATGTCCTATTCTTGGCAAAGCAGGCAACGTATAGGCTCTCAGATACTTTTTTAGGTGTGGTAATAATAGGACAGGATAATAACCCTCGCAGTATCATTCATCATTAATTTTTATCTAATAAAAAACTCGCAAGACCGGAAAAGATTAAAATTTAAATATTGGTTAAAAAAGATGATTTACCGGGTGATAATTAAAAAAACAAACATTACCAAAAAGCATTATAATACAAGATACTACATGTTTTCCTATAAGGGTAATTTTTTGGATTATGGTTTTTATTGTTCTACATTTACCTACGTTTCAATAATCAGAATACGGTCTCTCTGATTATGATCCTTCTCTACTATTATTGCTTTCGGGCTTATGATATCTTCTGACATTTCTTTCAAGGGGATGCTTACTTTAGGATCAATTTCAAATAAAATATAGCATAAGTCAGGGGACGGGTAGGACTTGATTTTGGAAAGAATTTTTTCATATACTTCCAGTCCAGTCTTACCTGCCAGAAGAGCAGATTTTGGTTCATACTCTTTTACTTCCCGGGGTAGATTCCCATAATCTTCTTCAGAAATATAGGGGGGATTTGAAATTATAAGGTTAATTTTTTTTTCGTACTGTTTAAAAAAATCAGAATCCTTCTCCGGTACCAGATCGCATTTTATAAATTTTATGTTCTCAAATTTGCTGCTATCAAGAATGCTTTTAGCATTTTTTTCTGCTATCTCCAGTACATCAGTATTGTTTTCAGTTGCTATTATCTGCCAGGAGGAGTCAGATATTTTTAATTCATTGCCAATCTCATAAGCAATACTTACAGCAATAGCGCCACTTCCAGTACCAATTTCTAAAATATTGATTTTCCCCCGGTCTAAATTGCCCTTTAAAAGTTGAAATGCCATCTCCACTATAAGTTCGGTTTCAGGCCTGGGTATAAGTACACCCCTTTCTACATATAATTTTATTTTTCTAAAATATGCTTCTTTTAAAATATATTGGATAGGAACATGTTCAATTCTCTTAAGGATATATTTCTTGTATATTCCCAGTTCTTGCTGGTTTAAGATGCGGTTATAATTTAAATATAAGTTGATTCTGTTTAGATTAAGTGCTGAACTAAGCAATAATTCTGCAGACAACCTGGGCTGGGGAATATTTTTGTTTTTAAAATAATTTATAGCCCATTCTAAAACACTTTTTACATTCCATGTTTGCAAATAAACTAAGCCCCTATCTTTTCTATTTTCTTTTCATTATCCGCACTTTTCAATGGATCTATTAACCGGTCGAGATCACCTTCCAGGATTTCATCAAGTTTGTATAAAGTCAAATTTATCCTGTGGTCAGTCACTCTGCCCTGCGGATAGTTATAGGTTCTTATTCTTTCGCTTCTATCCCCGGTTCCAATCTGAATTCTTCTTCTTTCAATCTGCTCACTCATCTGCTTCTGCTCTTCTGCTTCTTTAAGCCTGGCTCTTAGAATTCTTAAAGCCCTTTCTTTGTTCTGCAACTGTGATTTTTCATCCTGACAGGTTACTACTATAGCGGTAGGAACATGAGTTACCCTTACCGCTGAATCTGTAGTGTTTACAGACTGCCCTCCGGGTCCACTTGAACGGAAAACATCTATTCTTAAATCAGATAGGTCTATTTCAACATCCACTTCCTCAGCTTCAGGAAGTACAGCCACTGTGGCAGTAGAGGTATGGATTCTTCCCTGTGACTCAGTAGTGGGAACTCTCTGAACCCTGTGCACTCCGGATTCATATTTCATCGTTCCATAGGCTCCTTCTCCACCAATTTCAAATATGATTTCTTTAAATCCACCAATTCCCAGACTGCTGGAGCTGAGCACAGAATATTTCCATTTCCTGCTTTCTGCATATCTGGTATATAACCTATAAAGAACCTCTGCGAACAATGCTGCCTCGTCTCCCCCTGCGCCGGCTCTTATTTCAACTATAACATTTTTCTTATCATTGAGGTCTTTTGGAGTAAGAAGCAACTTTATCTTTTTCTCAAGCTTTTGTTTTTTGTCCTTATTTTCCTTAAGCTCATCTTTCAGGAAACTTTTCATTTCCTCCTCTTTTTCTATCTTGAGCATCTCTTCTGCCTCTTTAATGGAAGAAAGAACTTCCCTGTATTTTCTGCCAATAGCTACTATCTCTTCAATTTCAGCTATTCTCTTCCCGTATTCCTTTAATTTTTCAGGATTGGAAGAGACATCCGGACTTGAGAGTTTTTCCGCTAGTTTTATATAATTATCTTCATATAATTTTAATTTATCCAATAATGCTGTCATATTTAACCTGCCTTCAGCGCTTCCTCTGCTTCAATAACCTTTTTAAAAGAACTTATAGCTACCTCTATCTGGTCATTATCGGGTTCTTTGGTGGTAATCTTTTGGAGCAGGAGCCCCGGGTAAAAAAGTATATTTACCACTTTATACTTGCTGAATTTACCTGCAAGCCTTATAAGCTCGTATGAAATACCTGCAATTACCGGTAATAGAAGTATCCTTGATATAATCCGCCAAATCATTGGTTGCTTTCCAAGAAGTGCAAAAATCAATATAGCTACTATCATCACAATAATCAAAAAGCTGGTCCCACATCTTACATGTATAGTACTATACTTCCTGACATTTTCAGGTTTTAGCTCTTCATCATTTTCATAAGCCTGAATAGTTTTATGCTCTGCACCATGGTATTGAAAAATTCTTTTTATATCCTTTATCTGCGAGACTAATAATATATATATCAGGAAAAATCCAATTCTAATCAATCCTTCAAGAAGATTATAGACTATAGCATTGGGGAAAAATTCAGAAAAACTTCTGCCAATAATTGTGGGAAGTATAAAAAAAACACCTACAGCAAATACCACCGCTATTATTACAGATATTGTCATTTCCCTTTTGGAGAATTTTATCTCTTCTTCCGTGGCTTCATTGACAGAATAGCTTAAAGCTTTAAAACCCAGTGCCATGCTCTCAATAAGTGTTACTATTCCCCGTATAAATATAAAACCCAGTACTTTATTCTTATTGGTTAAGGAAACATCATTAAAAAGTTTTGTATATATGGTCATGTCAGGCTTTCTTACCGCCAGAGCCCAGAAGTGCTTGCTGCGCATCATAACACCTTCAATAACTGCCTGGCCCCCCACCCGATACCTTTTATAAGCCTCATGCATCAAAATCACTCGCTTTAGGAGGATTTTCGCACTTAAATTTGCCTTCCGGACATGGGCCTCTCAGACAATTTGGACCAGCTTCTTCAAAAACTATCGGAGCAACCTTCCTGACCAGTTTCAGCATCTTTTTTGCCAGTTCCCTTATCTCCCATTGCGCCCTGTTGCAGCATCTCACTGTAAAAAAATGTAAAAGCTCCCTGCCATTCATAGTTACAATTATTTTTGTTTCTGATGCGTTGGGTAAAATATACCTTGCATCTTCAGCTTCAACACCACTATCCAGCAACTCTTTATAGAGGTTGTGTATATTTGAAATCAAACTATCAAACTTTTTTTTGGAATCTTTATCCTTTTCTATAGAAGGTGGGGTAATATATTCAAAATTATCCTTAAATTTCACATACCTTTGAGACTGCTGATTATATGAAGCAATTCTGTGCCTTACCAGCTGGTGGGTTAAAGCTCTTGATACACCTTCTATAGCAAATGTAAAATATATATGTTCTGTAGTGCTGTGATGACCACTTTTTATTACAAATCTGACTAATTTTTCGACATCTTCATCACCAAGTTCATCCATAAGTTCATCTACACCAACAGGCGAGTAACACAGCCTGGCAGCTACTGCTACCATTTTTTCTGGTTCACGGGTGTATTTAATTAAATTTACTTTCATAGAAGAGCCCTTCTTTATTTTTTAGATTTCATAAGTCTCTTTTTAAATCTTTCCACCCTTCCGCCAGAGTCAACAAGCTTTTGCTTGCCAGTATAAAAAGGATGACAATTTGAGCATATCTCAACTTTTATCTCTTTTTTAGTTGATCTGGTTTTAAAAGTATCGCCGCAAGAACATGTAACCGTGCAATCAAAATATTCCGGATGTATTCCTTTTTTCATATTCTTAGATCCTTACTTCCTTCCTTACTTCCTTACTAATATTTACTTATTATTCCACATCTTAATTATTTCAAATCCTAAATACTAACATAAATATTACCAGCCGTAAATGTGACGCTCCACGGGGCAAGCCTCGTGGCTTCTGTTTAGTCTACTAAACATTCTTTTTCCTGTTTCAATGTCGGCTCTTTTGAACCAACTCCGCAGGCGTTAATTCGGCTTTGCCCAAGCCTACAAATATTTTTGGAAGTGCTATGTTTATATGTGTATTTATGTTTAGTCTCCTTGACTATTTATATATTTACATATATACACATATATTATCATACTATCATATTTATTAAATACCAAGTCTTTTTTTGAAAATCTTTTGCCAATTTATCCCTGCCGCAAGCGGACGGGGTTTTCTTGGAAGGTTTTTATAACCAGGTAAAATACCAGGTAAAAATAAAGAGCTAAAAAATATCATAAAATCTATATGTAATTATAATTATTTAATTGGATTTTTATAGATTAAGAAATGTTATTTACTTTATTTTTTTTTCTTTATCAAAACTGGCTTTGATGGCTTTAAGAAAATCATCGTTGGATTTTGTATTCCTGATGTAGTCTATTAACTGCTCCAATGCTACTTCAGGCTCTTTTTCATAGATTAATCTTCTAAGTTTCCATACTATCCTTGCTTCTTCTTTTTCCATAAGTAATTCTTCTTTTCTGGTCCCGGACCTGGTTATATCAATTGCAGGGAAAATTCTCTTATCTGCCAGCTTCCTGTCAAGGTTAATCTCCATATTGCCGGTACCCTTAAATTCCTCGAATATAACATCATCCATTCTGCTCCCGGTCTCAATTAATGCAGTGGCAAGTATGGTAAGACTTCCACCATCTTCAATATTTCTGGCTGCGCCAAAGAATCGTTTTGGTGGGAACAGCGCAGAAGAATCCACTCCACCGGATAAAACTCTGCCGCTGGCAGGGATTGACAGATTATATGCTCTGGCAAGACGGGTTATACTATCCAGAAGTATTAGAACATCTCTACCATGTTCAACCAGTCTTTTTGCCCGCTGAAGCACCAGCTCGGCAACCTGGATATGATTATCTGGTGGTTGATCGAACGTTGAGCTTATAACTTCTCCTTTTACGGATCTCTCCATATCGGTTACTTCTTCAGGCCTTTCATCAACCAGTAGAACCATAATATACACTTCAGGATTATTAGTAGAAACACTATTTGCGAGATCTTTTAGTATAGTTGTTTTACCCGCTTTGGGAGGAGATACAATTAGACCTCTTTGACCCTTTCCTATGGGGGTAATCAAGTCCATTATTCTTGGAGTAATATTATCTGACTGGCTTGTTTCTAATTTTAACTGCTCCATAGGATATACAGGAGTTAATTTTACAAATGGTATCCTGCTGCGTATAAATTCCGGATCTTCTCCATTTACTTTTTCTATTCTAAGCAGTGCATTGTACTTTTCACTTTCTTTTGGCGGCCGCACCTGACCATATACTTCATCTCCCTGTCTTAAACGAAATCTTCTTATCTGAGATTGAGAAACATATATATCATGCGAACCAGCCAGGTATCCGGACGTCCTCAGGAAACCATAGCCATCAGCTAATATATCAAGTATCCCTTTCATTCTTTCCTTATATAACTCAAATTCCGGCTTTTTTGGGGCTTCCCTTTTTTTCTTTTCTTTCTCTTCCGCTACTCTTGCTTCCGCAATAGTTTCTTCTTTAGCTTCCTCTTTTTCTTTCTCTGTAACTTCAACATCTTCTTCAGATATAGCTCTGTCTTTCAATAAAGATTCCATACCGTCATTAGATACTTCTTTCAATATCTTTTCTACCAGTTCATCTTTTTTTAACTTAGTAATTCCTTCAATATTTAATTGCCTGGCAATAACTCTCAGGTCAGCTAAAACTTTCCCATCAAGAAATCCCTTATTTAATTCTTCCAACTCAGTCATTAATAGATACTCCTTTCATCCCTGGGCTCTTTTTATTTAAATTTTCACCTCTTATGATAATTTCTTTTTCTGGTCTATTTAAAACTCCTAAATAGACCAAATAACAATGGATTATGTTTAAAAATTGTTATTTTGAAGTTTCTGGAATTAATTGTTAATCTCTTATAACTTTTAAATATATCTTAAAAAGGATTTTAACTATTTGCTTAGGCTAATAGACTGCTTTAAAAAAATATATATATGCTTATAAACCAATATTTTTAGAAATTTAAGACATGATTATTTTGAAGAAACCCCTATTACAAATGCCATTATTAATACAAAATGAAATTTTCTCATATAATATATAGACTAATTAAAAAAAAATCAAGTAGAAATTTTTCACCTGCGAAATTTTTAGTATTAAAGTCAGCCCAATTTTGCTAACCAAAAGTATTATTTTTGAAAAATATTTTTTAAAGAAGAGGAGGGATTTTAAAATTAAAATCCCTCCAAAAATAGAATGCGGGCTTTACTAAACTTTTGGTAGCTTACTTAAAGCTTCATCTATCTTTTCTTTAGGATACTCGTAATCTTTTAGTTTACCTGAAAGATATGCATCATAAGCAGCCATGTCAACATGCCCGTGTCCACTATGAGCTATAAGGATAGTTTTTGCTTCTCCCGACTCCTTACACTTTAAAGCTTCATCAATGGCTACCTTGATACAATGATTTGTCTCCGGAGCACTGATAATACCTTCAGCTCGAGCAAAGGTTACTCCTGCCTTAAAAGTAGCAATCTGATGTTCAGCCCTTGCTTCAACAAGACCGAGTTCACCAAGGTGACAGATGATAGGTGCCATTCCATGATAACGAAGGCCGCCAGCGTGAATTGGAGGCGGGATAAAATCATGTCCCAGGGTATACATCTTAATGATTGGTGCAAGTTTTGCCGTATCACCATAATCATATGTATAAGGTCCCCTGGTCATGCTTGGAGCCGCTGTTGGTTCTACATTGATTATGCGCAAGTCCGGTTTTGTCCCATTGATTTTATCTCTGATAAAAGGCAGAAAAAGTCCTGCAAAGTTTGAACCGCCACCGACACAGCCAACAATAATGTCCGGATAAGCATCCGCCTTCTCCATCAGCTTTTTCGCTTCCAATCCATTTACCGTCTGATGCAAAAGAACATGATTAAGCACACTACCAATGGAATAATGAGTATCATCACGAGAAACAGCATCCTCTACAGCCTCGCTAATAGCCAATCCCAGACTTCCAGGGCAGTCGGGGTCTTTTTCAAGTACGC
>SOKC01000008.1 GCA_004376325.1 Actinomycetota bacterium
ACCTGAGATTCAAAAAGTCCAAGCTCAAATTTATTTTCTTTTAGTTTCTTATAATACATCCATTGCTCACCAGTCGCGCCGTCTAATTTTTTCTAAATCTTCGCTTGTTCATCCCATTACTTCTTTAAGGAAAGTTACACAGATTATAGGCTGAACAAATTGCCTTAGCTCTTTTGTTGTATTGTCTTTGATAGTTAGGTCCTTGTCATCACTTACCAGATAATCAACCCTGGCATTGATGGCAGAAAGAGCTATTGGAAAATCCTTAGCAAGATGAGTTCTTGCTTGACGCTACCCTATATATTCAATTATCCCATATTCTTAACTCTTCTGTTATAATATTTGCATTATTGTTGATATTGAATTCTATATTTAATTTTTTAACAGTTAAAATTATAATTAAATCTTGCAAAAAGCAGTACAGTGGAGTGAGGATTTATGGAAATATTTGGAATTGGCACTGATATAATAGAAGTAGAAAGAATCAAGTCTGCCATTAAGAACAATTCAGGATTCTTGAACAGAGTTTACACTGAAAATGAAATAGATTACTGCAGGAAAAAAAATAGGGGCAAGTATTCAAGTTTTGCCGCCCGTTTTGCTGCAAAAGAAGCAGTTGCCAAGTCATTAGCAGAGGGGGTCAGCAAGAATATCTCTCTAAACGAAATTGAACTGGCAAATATGGATACCGGAGCTCCTTTTATAAAATTATACGGAAAGACTTATAATTTCAGCAAAAAACTTAGAATTAGAGAGATAAAAATATCAGTTTCCGCAACAGAAAATTTTGCAGTAGCCTATGCGGTAGCAATTATATAATTTAAAATTACCAAAAAGTTAATTTTTTTATTAAAATTATAAACCACAGTACTTTTTGTTATATTAAATAAATTAATATAGGGCAAATTAAGTGCGGCCTGGAGAGAAATGAAATTAAAAAGAATTCTAAAAGGGAGCAGAATAGCAGAGATTGATAGTAAGGCTATAAGCGGTGGAATTGATTCAAAATTGCTTATGAAGAATGCCGGCAGTGGAATATCCAAAGAAATCATAAGTGATTTTGAGAATAAAAAACTCAAGAGAGCTGTCCGTGGTCTGGTTGTCTGTGGAAGCGGGAATAATGGTGGCGACGGTTTTGTAGCAGCTCAAGACTTACTGGACTATGGAATGAGAGTGATTGTGTTTCATATATCTCCAGTGAAAGAATTTAGCCCTGACAGCTTATTTTATTTTAAAAAGCTTAAAGCAGGTAGAAATAATGATGTATATTATTTAAATCTGGAAGATAAAAAAATAAGTTCTTTATTTAAAAAAGAATTAAAAAAAGCTGATTTTGTTTTAGATGCCATATTTGGAACAGGCCTGCACGGAAAGGATGTTTACGGACCTGCAAATGAAATAATTGAAAGTATAAATTCCGCTAAAGAGAAGAACAGAAACCTGGAAATTTATTCTGTTGATATTCCCTCGGGTGTGGATTCTGATAATGGAAGAGTTTTAGGAACAGCGGTGCGGGCAGACAAAACCATAACCTTTGGCTGCAAGAAGATAGGGCTGGTTAATTATCCCGGAGCAGATTTTACAGGAGAGATTAAGGTTATTGATATAGGTATTCCAGAAAAGTATTATTCTAAATATGAGCAGATTTTTGAACCTGATTTCCAGTGGGTAGCTGAAAATATTCCCCTAAAAGAATCATGGACCCATAAATATAAAGTTGGAAACCTGCTGGTAATAGCAGGTTCTGCGGGGTTTACCGGGGCAGCTTCAATGACCTGTATGGGAGCCTTAAGATGCGGGGCAGGGGTGGTGACTCTTGTTTGCCCCCGGGAGTTGAATAGTACCTTTGAGGAAAAATTAACAGAAGTAATTACATATCCGGTTAAACAAACAGAAGATATTTCTTTACACATAGATAGTCTAAATGAAATATTAGGTTTAAGCGATAGATTTAATGCACTGGCAATAGGTCCTGGACTCTCAAGGAATCCAAGTACAATATGCCTGGTAAGGGAACTATTAAAAAATATAAAAAAACCGTTAGTGCTGGATGCTGATGGCCTCTATGCACTTTACGGACCGAGAGATGTTGAGAGTGTAAAAAAACTTGACCTGACAAATGTTATAATAACCCCTCATGCCGGAGAATTGTCATTAATAATGGGTTTAGGCAAGGTCCCTTTAGAAGACAGGATTAAAATAAATCTGGAAGTTGCTGCAAAATATAGATTAATATCTGTACTTAAAGGAGCTAAGACTGTAATTTCAGATTATAAGGGTACGACCTTTATTAATCCTACTGGAAACTGGGGGATGGCATCAGCAGGTACGGGTGATATACTGACAGGTATTATTGGCTCACTTCTTTGCCAGGGAGCGGGGTTGGTGGAAAGTGCCGTATGCGGCGTCTTTATCCACGGACTGGCGGCGGATATTATGGTAAAAGAAACCAGCAGAACTTCTCTTACTGCAACAGATCTCCTGGAGGGTATTAAGAGAGTTTTTTTAGAGGTAGAAAAAATTAAATATTAAAGGTTATTAAAATTAATAATATTAATATGATAGGAACTTAGAATGTTAGAGCTTTTAGCGAGAGATGTTATGGTAAAAAAAGTTATTACCATAAACAAGAACGCATCAGTGGCAGAACTTTCGGAATTGCTTGTAAAAAATAAGATAAGCGGAGTACCTGTTGTTGATGACAGCGGTAAGCTGGTGGGGATTGCTACTGAAGGAGATTTAATTGTAAGGGACGCTGATCTTCATTTTCCAAGGTATTTCAAATTACTGGACAGTATTATATATCTTGAAAGTTTAAACAAGTTTAAGAGAAATCTCAGAAAATATTTAGGAACAAAAGTAGAGGATGTAATGACCAGTAAGGTTAAAATAGTTAAAGAAGATACACCAGTTAATGTAGTTGCAAATATAATGATAAGGGACAATGTTAATAGAGTTCCGGTACTGGATAATGATGGTAATCTGGTAGGAATAATTACCAGGGCAGATATTGTAAAATCAATGATTTGAAAACATAATTATTTTAATGCGAACTTTATGCAGGAAGATAGTGTAATAAATAAAAGGTTTGCCTGGGCTGAAATTAATTTATCTCACCTTGACCATAACCTAAAAATAATTAAATCATATGCCGCCTCTAAAAATACCAGAATAATGGCAGTAGTTAAAGCTGATGCCTACGGCCATGGGACGATAGAGATTTCGAAGCAGGCAATAAAAAGCGGAGCATATGCACTGGGAACGGCACTGGTTGAAGAAGGAACCGGGCTAAGAAAATCGGGAATTGATGCACCTATATACGTTTTAGGTGAAAGTCCTGCTGGAGCAATAGAAGAGGCTTTAGAGCATAATTTAATTCCATGTATAAATTCATATAAGTCAGCTCAATTTATATCGAAACAATGCAGTAAGATTGGAAAAGAAGCAGCTATAAATATAAATGTGGATACAGGGATGAACAGGATAGGAATAAATTTTAATGATGCTGCCGACCAGATTTCAAAAATAGCAGCTCTTCCCAATTTAAGATTGGAGAGCATTTCTACACATTATTCCTGCGCCAGCAGCAGGGAAAGCTCTTATACTGAGCTGCAGTGGAGCAGGTTTAATGAAATTATAAGACAGGTAAAAAATAATGGAATAGCACCAAAATATTTTCACTGTGCCAACAGCGCAGCCTTTTTCAGGTATAGGAATATGCATCTGGATATGGTAAGAACCGGGATTTCTATATATGGCTTAAATCCTTATGCCGGGAATTATAATGATTGGCTTGGTCCTGAAGCGGGCAATGTTATATCTAATTTAAAACCTGTATTTAGCCTTAAAACAAAAATATCCTTTATAAAGAATGTCTCCAGAGGTGAGGCTATTTCCTATTGCGGCACTTTTAAAACCGAAAGGGATAGCGTAATTGCCACTGTACCTGTAGGTTATGCGGATGGTTACTGTCGATTGCTGTCCAACAAGGCCATAGTTTTAATTAATGGAATGGCTGCGCCAGTAGTAGGCAATATTACTATGGACCAGTTTATGATAGATATTACTGATGTGGCAAGGGATAATAATATTAGTGTTGGCGATGAGGTTATCTTGATAGGTGATTCTAAAGGACAGAGAATAACTGTAGAGGATATTGCGCAACTAATGGGGACTATAAATTATGAAGTAGTGTGTATGTTTAAAAACAGGATTCCAAGGATTTATATAAAATAAAAAAATTGAAGACGCTTTTTATTAATGTTAGAATAAGAAAAATTTTTACCAATATTATTCAGTAATTCAGGGAGGAATAATGAAAAGATTATTGTCGCTGGCTTTGCTATTATCATTTGCAGCAGTAACGCTGGTGGGTGTTAGCTGTGCTACTGAAGATGCAGCAGAAGATATTATTGGAGGAATGGCTGCTGCTGGATTTGCAGGTATATGGATATGTATAGCAGTTATTGGTGGATTAATTGGTCTTTTTTTCTTTGTAATATGGATAATTGCTTTAGTGGATTGTGCTAAGAGAAAACCAGACGAGTTTCCGGCTGGCACTGGCGGAGAAAACGCCAAAACTATCTGGCTTGTAATATTAATTGCAACTTTTTTTGTTACCCCATTGTATGGTGTAGCAGCAATTGTTTATTACTTTATGGTAATGAAAAAGATGCCTCGAGAGAAATAATTAAAAAACTATAAAACTATATAAAATAATTTTTTATATTAATTTAAGTCCTTGCCCGGGTAAGTTTTAACCAGATAAGGAAGTTACTCTTCTGATTTTCTCCTGGAGGTGAATTCATTTATTAAGTTTGAAATGGAGGGTGGAATAATTTCTTTCTGCTTTAACATATTCATTATGTTTTTTATACCCACCCTCTTTATAATATAACCGGCAATTGCTCCTAGTATTGCTCCTCCTATGATGAAACTAATATCTTTTTTATCAATTTTTTTATCTTCGGCCATTTTAAACCCTTCCTCTTGAAAATATATAAATTAAATATAATTATAATGTTTCCAAATTATTATAACCTAATATATGCTATTATTCCAAAAATTTACTTCAACAGCATTTGATATAGTTATTTTTAAGTGCAAATAGATATTTTTTGTTGTAGAATGTAAAAAATTTTAAATGGACTGTCAGGGAGAACTGATTAAAAACAATTGATATAAGATATGGGACTATATTTGAATTAATTCCTGTTGGTGAGTGGCTAAAACCCCTAAAAAATTTACAGCAGTTAAGAAAAAAAAATAAGAATTCCGATTATTAAAAATATAATGGGATTATAAATTCATTAATGATTAATAAATATAGCATTTAGGTTAAATATGTTATTTAAAAATGAATTATTATGGGCATCACTGATAATTTTTAACTTTGGTGTGGTGTTGTTTGCATATAGATTTTTTGGAAAGTTGGGTCTTTATGCCTGGATAGGAATTGCGGTTATACTGGCAAATATACAGGTGTTAAAAACAGTTGAGTTATTTGCTCTGGTAGCGACTCTGGGCAATATTATCTATGGCACCACTTTTTTGGTTACAGATATACTGAGTGAGGTTTACGGTAAAGCTGAAGCAAAGAAAGCAGTCTTTATGGGATTTTTTTTCATGATTGGCGCGACAGCTGTTATGTGGATATGTTTGCAGTTTATTCCCCATATATCGGATTTTGCCCAGAGCTCTCTGGAAACAATATTTGCAATTATGCCCCGAATAGCATTAGGAAGTCTGACTGCATATCTGGTAAGCCAGTTACATGATGTATGGGCATTTGCATTCTGGAAAAGGATATTTAGTAAACCACATCAGTTATGGATAAGAAACAATCTATCTACTATGGTCAGCCAGTTGATTGACAGTATAATATTTTGCACTGTTGCCTTATTGGGTCTTTATGAAATGAATGTGTGGTTTCAGATTTTGCTTACAACTTACATATTGAAATTGATAGTAGCAGCTCTTGATACCCCTTTTGTTTATATAGCGAGAAAAATATATTTTAAATATTTTATAGATAAAGATAAAACTGCTGTAATTTAGTCAACTTCCGGAGGCGGGTAGCGGAAGTGTCCCACTATTTTATATTCCAGTAGCTTATCAACCTCACGGACCTTTCCTAATTCCTTGGAGATCATTATTACCAGCGGAATTCCGTCGTTGTTTTTATTAGGGGAAATAAATCCTCCTAAATCCTTGTAGGGATTGTTTTCATCAAACTGGAAATAAACTATATCTCCCGCCTGCCATAAAAAATTATTATTTTCATTCTCTTTATCGTATTCAAGAGGCAGTGTTGTCAATGCATTGCGCTTGAAGAATTGTTCCTGAAAAAAAACATCCCTGAAATCAATATATTTTATTGCTGTCTTTCTGCCTTTTATATCCATGGGATAGTCTTCTTTATGTTCGTTCATATCTTCATATATCAGATCCATAAGGTCATAACCACAATCTCTTAGCGTCACAGAGATCACATCGGTAGAAATCCATACATTACTGCTGGGGTAACCGGTATCGGGGAAAACATCGTATCCATATTTTATATCTTCATCCAGAAGTTCCAGTGCTTTAAGAACGATATCTCTCTGGATATCGGATAAATTATGGCTTTCTATATCATTGGATTGATTTTCATCCGATTCTATTGCAGAATCTTCTTCAGTCATATAAGCATCACTATCTTCCATAAATCTGGATTCCGGCTCTCCATAAGTTATATCAAGGGTTAGTTCAGAAATGGGAAAATCTATTTTGGAAGAAAATAATTTTTCGGGCAGCTTAAATATCTTCTCCTGATAACAGGCTCTTAGAGTCAGCAGTTGCAGTAAAGCTATAATGGCTACAATGTAAATAAAATACTTGTAGTTGATGTTCTTTCTAAATTGTTTTTTTCTGACTCTCTCTTCCATCTGTAGATATATTATATTAAAAGTCAAATAAAATTAAGAGGAGCCAGCATTATTTTTAAAGTGGAAAGTATGCCTGAATTATTGTAATATGTTTAAAATTAAAAATTCCTGGTTTAAAAAGTCAAATCATAATATCAATTAAAGGAAAAGGTTCAATATATCAATATTAAATTAAAAGAAAAGGAGCCAGCCGATTCCCCGGTTCTTTCGGGAGGTAGTCCAGGATCTCACAAAATACAGGGGATTGGCGCAGGCTTTGTTCCGGAGGTATTAAATACCAGTATAATCGATGAGATTATTCAGGTTTCCAATGAAGATGCAGGTAATATGACCCGTAAGATTATAAGAGAAGAAGGGATTCTGGCGGGTATATCAAGCGGAGCTGCAATGTGGGCTGCAATAGAGGTTGCAAAGCGCAGGGAATCAGCCAGTAAAGTTATTGTTGTTATTTTACCGGATACAGGTGAAAGATATCTTTCTACCTGGTTGTTTCAGGAATAACAAATTTTTCAAATGTTCTGGATCCTGGTAGCGGTAATGGGAACTTATATTCAATAATATAACATCTTATAAAAGTGATAATTTCCCATCACTATTTTTATGTATTCTCTTGCTTCTGAAATAGGAATATTTTCTATAAATTCGTCAATATCCATATCGCCTCTTTTTGAGATCCAGTCATTCATTCTTCCCGGTCCTTTGTTATATGCTCCAAGACAGTACTCGTACTCATTCTGACCGAAATTATCCAGCTGCTGTCTTAAATAAAATGTGCCCATCCTTATATTTATATCCGGATCCAGGAGAAGATCAATGTTATAATTTGGAATACCTATCTGTCTGGCAATACCTTCTCCTGTTGGCGGCCAAATCTGCATAAGTCCCTGTGCCTCACTACGAGAAACAGCATCAGGCCTAAACAAGCTTTCCTGCCTCATTACTGCCAGAGTAAAAAGTGGATCGAGATTATATTGACTGCTGTATTTATTAACGGTCTCTTTATAGCCGTAGGGGTAATATAGATAATAGAGGTAATCAATATAAGGCTCATTCAGTCCGGATTTTAACTGTTTAAGATTTTTACCAATTACATTAATTGAATTTGCATAATCATTGGATTTCAAAAACAATGTCGCAATCTCAAGGGTTCTGGCCGGGTTTTCTTTAATTTCGCTGCTTCCTGCTTCTATCTCCAGAGATGCGCTGTTGAAAAATTCCAGTTTGAGCAGCTCAATGGCTTTGTTTATATGATTTATCTCGCCGTCTTCGATATGACTGTCCCCTTCCAGCATGGAGTATATATCTGGAATTATGCCTGCAATCTGAGGATTTTCCGGATTTAACTGAGTATTTATTTCTTCAATCTGTACCTCTTCATTCATTTCTTCCAGCATTTCACCGGACGCAAAAGTATAATAAGAGTATGAATTTAAATCTATAATTTTTTTATAAAGGTAAGCTGCCTTATCATTTTCCCTCAGCTTCTGGCAGCATTTTGCCTGCCAGAACAGCCCCTTTTCTTCTAATGAAGTTCCTTTATACGAAGATGCATAATTGGAAAAAGTAGTTTTTGCAGCGCTGTAATCAGCTGACCTATATTGTATCCAGCCAAGTTCCCATAATGCGTCAGGCAATTTATCTCCACCGGGATAATCGCTGGATATTCTTTGAAAATAGCTGGCCGCATTTTGAAAATCTTCCTTAAAAAAGTATATTCTACCTGTTCTATAAAGAGCATCATCACAGTAGTTGCTGTTTGGAAAAAGTTTTAGAAGTTTTTGGTAATATGAAATAGCATCACCGGTAAGATCCAGATTGGTAAGAGCCCTGCCCATATAGTAAAGACTATCATCGGCTAATGAACCGGATGGAGATTTCTCATAGGATAGAGACAGGTAATATTTAGCCTGATTGTAATCACCAAGGTTATAATAACACATACCTTTTTTAAATAATGTTTTACTGTGCAGTTCCAGTGATAAATTATTTAAATAATCCCCCTGCAGTATTCTATTAAATTCATCCAGGGCGCTGTTATAATGGTAAATGCCGAAAAAAATCTTACCTCTATTGTAAATCTGATTAGCTGTGGGAATGAATGGTTCAATTGAACTATCCTCTGCAAGTCTGGTTAAATTTCCCCGGGCACTTTCCGAATTTTCATTAAGCGGATATTTCAACCATATTTCTTTATAATTTTCAAAAGCCAGATCTTTTTTCCCATTCATTTCCTGGCAAGTGGCTAACTGGAATAAACAGTAGGGTATATATGATGAATGTGGGAAAGCAGTTCGGAAATGCTCATACTCATTTTCAGCAGTAATATAATCTTCCCTGATGTAGAACATATCTGCGTATCCCAGACTGGATGTTTCTGCCCATATACTGTCCGGGTAATTTTTTATTAATTTTAAATAATATTCCTCAGCTTGGTCATATTTTTCCTGGAGACGGAGGCTTTCTGCCATGTAATAAAAAATATGGTCCTGGAGCACCAGATAGTCATCCTTGATTTTATTTAAATAATATTCGGAAATGAGGTAAGAAGACTGATTTCTATATTTCATAGCCTCTTTAAAATATAATCTCAATTCTGAAATATCAGTACTGTCGGTGATGATATCGCCGGTGTTAGTGTTCTTATTATCTGAATCAATATCGTCTTTGGTAGATATATCTGTGGAATTTTCAGAATCGTCCTGAGTACCGCCGGTGCTCTCCTCATCGGTAGATTCAAAATCTTCAGTTTCAGGATATGCGCTTTCAGCTTTTTCTCCAAACTTTAATCCGAATATCTCAATATCGAGTTTGCTGCACCCCGCTGTGGTGGGAATTATTGAGAGAATCAGGATTGCAGATATTAGAAAAATAATAATTTTTATAGTTTTACTGTTCATTATGTATAGGTTATATTTGAAAAACTAAAAGAAATTTTACTCTACAATAGTCTTATTGTAAATTAAATCAATATTTGAATATAAACAAATATTAAAGATGCTTTAAATAGGATGTACAGATATTTCATACTGTGGCAAACAAGTTTGTCGTAAGTTTCTTTTAGTTTATATTAAGAATAAAGTCCTGGATTTACCAGGGGCTTTATTTTATTGGTTAGTTATTTTTTACAGACTTTAAATTCAACCTTGGATGCCCCGCACACGGGACAAACCCAATCATCCGGCAAGTCTTCAAATTTATAAGGAGGCTCTATCCCGAATTCAGGATTTTCAACTTTAACATCGAAAATATATCCGCAAACCGAACATTCATGGTCCTTTATTTCTTTTGCCTTATGCTTCTTTTCTTCCATTTTAGCTCCTTTATATTTCTATGTAATCAAAATTTTAATAGTTTATTTGATCATTATGAACTAATGCTCAAACTAATATTATTATAACACACAACCGCCTTAAGTGGATGGCCATACCAGACAATGTTAGAACCCGGGTATTTAAATTAAGTGAGAATACTTCTGTTACTAAATTGAGTTTTTAGAGTTTTTTTCTGAAGTACACAACTTGTTTACAACTTTAAAATTAACGTATATAATAAAGTTGTAAACTAATATTTTAAAAGTATAAAAACAAGTAAAGATTACAACTTGTTAACGACTTTAAAATCTAATATAGAAAAAAGTTGTAAACATAACTCTTAAATAGTTCAATTAAATAATGAGTGTTAGAGACTTGATCTTAAAAAAACTAGAAGAAAAAGGTGAAGTTAAATCTTCAGAAATCGTAAAAGCTACTGGATATTCCCGTGCATATGTAAATAGGTATTTTAAAGAGCTCCGCGAGGAAGGTATTTTATTACAAATTGGTAAGGCAAATAAAGCAAAGTACATTCCTGCAACTGAAGAGATTATATTAAAAGAAAGAAAATCTATTAATAAAATACATAGAATACTTAATAATGTAAACCTTCATGAAGATGAAGTTTTTAATGGTATTAAAAGACAGTCAGGTATTGTTGAAGGATTAAGCGGCAATGTCTCAAGTATTCTCGAATATGCTTTCACAGAGATGCTTAATAATGCAATTGAACATTCTGAGTCAAAAAAGGTAGAAATAATTATTGAGCGAAGAACAAATAACATAATATTTGAAGTAAGAGACCGGGGTATAGGAATTTTCAATAATATTATGAATAAAAAGGGATTAAGTAGTGAAATGGATGCCATTCAGGATTTACTTAAGGGGAAACAAACTACAGCGCCATCGTACCATAGTGGAGAAGGGATTTTTTTTACTTCCAGGATAGGTGATATCCTGACAATTCAAAGTTCACTAAAAAAGATTATTTTTGATAATTTAATAGGAGATATATTTGTTCGGGATGTTAAAAGTACTCAAGGTACCAGGGTATTATTTTCAATTAGCCTGGATTCAACAGGGGATATTAACAAAGTCTTTAAGCGATATTCTGATAACAACTATGAATTCAGCAGGACGGAAGTTGCTATCAAACTTTATGCAGTGGATGTCAATTATATATCACGGTCTCAGGCACGCAGAGTTTTAACCGGTTTAGAAAATTTTAAAACAATAATACTTGATTTCAGGGAAATAGATACAATAGGTCAGGCATTTGCAGATGAGATTTTCAGGGTATGGAAAATGAAAAATTCCAGAGTAAATATTATATTTAAAAACGCTAATGAGAATGTTCTATTTATGATAAAAAGGGCAACTTCAGAAGAATAAATATCTAATCTTAATTAAAACTTTTAACCTTTAAAGATTTTCTTCAAATTCCAGGGAAAAATCAATGGCTGGAGCGGAGTGGGTGATTAACCCCACTGATATCATATCAACACCGGTTTTGCATATCTCTTCAAGATTTCTGAGATTAATATTACCTGAAGCCTCTACCAGGCAGGAGCTGCCCCTCTTTTCCTTTATGATTTTAACTGCCCTTCCCATCTGGCCGGGGTCCATATTGTCAAGCATTATAATATCTGCCTTACTGGTTATTGCTTCATCAAGCTGGTTAAAATCTTTGATTTCTACCTCGATTTTTAGAGTATGAGGAGCACTGGCCCTAATACTTTCTATGGCCTTAGAAACCCCGCCTGCAGCAGTTATGTGGTTGTCTTTGATAAGTATCCCGTCAAAGAGGCCGAAACGGTGGTTGTAACCACTGCCGCAGAGTACTGCATATTTTTCAATTTTTCTCAAGGTTGGCTTTGTTTTCCTGGTGTCTACAATTTTAACCTTATAGGGCTTTGCAATTTTTGCAAATTTACTGGTAAGAGTGGCAATTCCCGACATATGCTGGATGAAATTAAGGCAGGTCCTCTCGGCCTTTAAAATTGATAGGGTTGATCCGCTAATGTTGCATACCCTATCCATATATTCTAGCCTGTCCCCATCATTTTTTAATCTGTCAATTTTTATGCTTCTGTCGATTTCTTCCAGCACAAAACCTGCTACATCCAGACCGCTTAATATGGCACCACTAGCTTCTTTGCATACAATATATGAAAATGAATTTTTGTCCAGTGGAATTAAATATTTAGAAGTTATATCTCCAAAACCATCCAAGTCTTCGGAAATAGCTCCTCTTATGATATCTATTACTTCATTTTTTAAAATCTTATTTTCCATATTTTATCCTGTTACTTTTAAACATCTTTAAAATATACTTTATTCTGTTTTAGTATTATATGTTTTTTCCAGTTTTTGTCATCTTTTTTCGGGAAATCATTTCTCTGGTGTGTCCCTCTGCTTTCCTCCCTCAAGCTTGCCGCTTTTATTATAAGGCTGGCTACAGTGAGCATATTGGCAAACTCAAGTATGTTCTTATCTTTTTTGTTATAAAGATACCCGCTATTAATGTGAAGGTTTACGAATTCTCCTGCTTCTTTTAAGCTCTGCGCATCCCGCAGTATGCCGACTTTCCTGGTCATAATGTTTTTCAGGTCCGAAGTGAGAGTTTTTATATCCGGTTTCTTGTCATCAAATTTACCAGCTTTTCTTTTTTTTATTTTAGCTTCATCCAAAAGCTTATTTATGCCTTCAATTGTTTTATTCTCATACCCTGTGTTTTTTTGCTTTAGTTTTTTTTCGATGTCTTTATATATTTTCCAGCCATATACCAGACCTTCCATAAGGGAATTGCTGGCCAGTCTATTCGCGCCATGTGCACCTGTTGCAGCTGCCTCACCGCAGCAATACAGGCCTTCTATATTTGTCTTTCCCTTGTAGTCTGTTTTGATTCCACCGTTTAAGTAATGTTCGGCTGGAGATACCTTGATTAAATCTTTTTTTAAATTCAGGCCATTTCCCCTCAGTTTTGAGATTATATTGGGAAAGCGTATTTTGAGATGGCTTTCAGGGATATGTGTAGCATCAAGATAGACGTAATTAGAACCACACTTATCCATTACTCTTATCATTTCCTTTACCACTATATCTCTGGGAGCCAGTTCTGCTCTTGGGTGCCTGCCGACCATAAATCTGTTTCCATGGCAATCCCGCAGGTATGCTCCTTCTCCTCTTAAGGCTTCACTTATCAAAAATAGTTTTGAGTCTTTTGTTTTAAATACTGTAGGATGGAACTGGACAAATTCTATATCCGTAATAGAGGTTCCTGCCCTGTAGGCCATGGCAATACCATCTCCGGTTGATATTGGAGGGTTTGTGGAAAGATTATAAATCTGACCAATTCCACCGCTTGCAATTACAATATTGGAAGCAGGGTGTATTTCAATCTTATTAGTATTTATATCCATACCCAGAACCCCTATACATTTGTTCTTATAAACTAATATATCCAGAACAAAATATTCAGGAAAGAAATTTATCTGTTTTAAGCCCTTTGAGTGAGAAACTAATTTTTTCTCAAGCTCTTCTCCGGTAGCATCTCCTCCGGCATGAAGGATTCTGGGATAGCTGTGTCCTCCTTCGGTAGTCAGGCTTATCTCTCCTTCGGAAATATCAAAATTTGTACCGATTTCTATTAAATCCTCTATCATTTTTAGCGCAGTTTTCACCAGTATTTTCACTGCCTTCCTGTCACAGAGTCCCTGACCGGCTGCCATGGTATCTTCATAATGGTTTTTCCAGAAATCGGGTTTTTTAATTGCTGCTGCAATACCACCCTGGGCATACCAGGTTGTTGAATCGGAAAGGGAACTTTTGGTAATCACTTTTATATTATTATTTTTTGCCAGTCTCATTGCAGTAGAGAGACCTGCAATTCCACTGCCAATAACAATGCAATCGCAGTATTTATGAATTTTCTGGCAGAATGATGGACTTATTAAATATCTTGGTAACATAATTTATTTTATGGCTATCATCCTGTCAATAGCCGATCTAGCTTTTTGAATGGTTTCTTGAGGTACTTTTATTTCATATCTCTCATCTTCCAGTGACCAGAGGACCTTTTCAAGGTTTATTAGCTTCATATTGGGGCATATGGCTTGGCTGGTGGCGGTATAAAAAGTCTTGGCCGGATTCTCTTTTTTTAGTCTATGCAATATTCCAATCTCTGTTCCAATTATAAATTTCTTTTTCTTGCTCTTTTTTACGTATTTTAACATTCCTCCGGTAGAGGTCACTTCATCTGCGATATTTATTACATCCGGTGTGCATTCCGGATGTACTATGACTGTTGCATCAAGGTGCTCTTTTTTAAGCTTAATAATATTTTTAACATTAATCATGACGTGGGTGGGACAATATCCATTCCATAGTATAAGTTTTCTACCGGTCTGGCTCTGAACATAATCTCCAAGATACTTATCTGGTATGAATATTATTTCTTTGTTTTTTGGAATGGATTTTACCACGTTTACTGCATTTGAAGATGTGCAGCAGATATCACTTAAGGCTTTAACTTCAGCAGTGGAATTTACATAACAAACTACAACAGCATCAGGATGTTCATTTCTTAGCTTCTTAAGCTGAGTTGCGTTAATCATATCAGCCAAGGGGCAGCCGCTGTTTTTATCAGGGAGCAGAACTTTTTTAGCGGGAGATAATATTTTTGCAGTTTCAGCCATAAAATGTACTCCACAGAATACTATAATCTTACCCTGTGCTTTTGACGCTTCTATGCTTAACCCGTGAGAATCTCCTACAAAGTCTGCTATATCCTGTACTTCGCCAATTTGATAATTGTGAGCCAGTATAATGGCGTTCTTTTTTGTTTTTAGTTTAATAATATTATCAAGAAACTCTAGTTTTATATTCATTTTTTTTCCTCTTATGCAGTAGTAACGCTTTTGTTATTTTAAAACAACATTTATAAAATTAAAATAAGCACTTTATTATATCTGAAAACAGAATCAGTATTTTTCTATCTGATAATATAGAATCGGTGAAAAAATAAATTAAAAAAAGCTTATCAGCTTGAAAGATTTATTTATTTTTCTTTTAATGCTATTATTTCAAATATTTAATTGAAATTTAAAATACCTTTATAATTTTAGTGGGGATAATTCCTTGAAACTGATTATAAGCGAGAAAGAAATAGCAGCTAGAAGAATTGCACATATACTTGCCGGAAATGGTGTAGACCAGGAGAAAGTATATGGGGTTCCTGTCCATCATTTCAAGATTGATGGTGAGGATTACAGGGTTATCGGGCTTAAAGGTCATATACTGAAAGTGGATTACCCGAAGGAATATGCAAACTGGTTTAAAGTAGACCCGATAGAGCTTATTGATGCTAAAATAGAAAAAATTCCCATCCAGAAAAAGATAATCCAGGCACTGAATAAAATTTCCAGTGATGCGGATGAGATTATCATAGCCACAGACTACGACAGAGAGGGTGAGCTTATTGGCTATGATGCAATGCAGCTGGTAAAAGAAAAAAACGCTCTTGCTCCTGCAAAAAGAGCAAAGTTTTCGGCAATTACTCCAAAAGGTATAAACCAGGCATTTTCAAAACTGGGAAGAATTGATCTGGATCTTGCTTTTGCAGGAAGGGCAAGGCAGGACATTGACCTGATATGGGGAGCCACACTGACACGCTTTTTATCCCTTTCCACCTATCAGATTAAGGATAAATTTCTTTCGGTGGGAAGAGTACAGACTCCCACTCTTACCCTAATTGTAGACAGAGAGCTGGAAATAAAATCATTTATCACCACTCCTTATTGGGTTGTGAGTGTAAAGCTTAAAACAGAATCCGGTGAGGAATTTGAAGCCACTCATAAGAAAAAAAGATTTTTAAAGAAAGAAGATGCGCAGGGTGTTTTTATTAAGCTGGGTGACAGGGGAACTGTCCTGGGAATAAATGAAAGCGTTAGAGATATAAAACCCCCAACACCTTTTAACACCACTGCCCTTATAATAAGCGGAAGTTCAATTGGCTTTACTGCATCAAAGACTATAAATATTGCTGAAAACCTGTATATGAACGGTTATATAAGTTATCCCCGCACTGACAACACGGTTTATCCTTCCTCCATAGATGTAAAAGAAATAGCAAGGATGCTTGGTAGTTCCGGTGAATATTCCCGGATGTCTGAAGCGGTCCTTGCACAGAAGAAGATAGTGGCAAGCCGGGGCAAAAGAAGATCAACAGACCATCCGCCAATTCATCCTACAGCAGTTGCGCAAAAAGCCGGCCTGAGCAGTGATGAGTGGAAGCTGTATGATCTGATTGTAAGAAGATTTATATGCACCCTGCTTCCTGCAGCAAAAATTAAAATTATAATTGCAACTATTGATATAAATGGAGAGCCATTCATTGCTAATGGCTCCAACTTTATAGAGCAAAATTGGATAAAGTTTTATCCTTACTATAAGCGTAGAGATGTTTTTATTCCCCAGCTTAAAGAAGGACAAATAATAACTGTCACCGGTAAAGAATTGCTGGATAAAAAAACAAAACCACCTGTAAGGTATACCCAGGGAATGCTGGTTGAAAAAATGGAAGAACTTGGTCTGGGGACAAAGGCAACCCGCCATACAATTATACAAAACTTAATCCTGAGAGGATATGTGAGTGGAAATCCTCTCCAGCCTTCTGAAAAAGCTATTGCAGTAGTCAAGATGTTAAAAAAGCATGCTGAAAAGATATCATCCCCGGATATGACTTCAGAGCTGGAGATGTATATGGATGGTATTGTAAGAGGGGATGAGACTAAAGAGGATGTTGTGGATAGGTCAAGAAAGATGTTAAGTGAAGTAATGACTGTTCTTCAAAATGAAAAGGATGAGATATCACAGGAGATAAAAAAAGCAATCAGAGAAGATCTGGTAGTGGGTAAATGTCCGGGTGAAAATTGTAATGGGGATTTAATTGTCAGAACTGCAAGAAAAACAAAGAAAAGATTTATAGGATGCAATGCTTATCCTGAGTGCAGAACTACATTTTCACTTCCACAAAGAGGTCTTTTGGTTACCATAAGGGAAGAGTGTAAGCATTGTGGATATCCTATAGTTAAAATTATATATAAAGGGAGAAAACCCTGGGATTTATGTATAAATCCGGATTGTCCTGGGAAAGATGAGAAATATAAAAACTACAACAATAATAAATGAAGCGAAAAGGCTTCTGATTGAAGCAAGTTTTAATCTTCCTTGCGATGTTATGGAGGCTGTAAAGAGCGCTGCTAAGAAAGAGATTAGCGAGAGAGCCAAAAAAATCCTTGAACTTGTTTTAGAAAATGCAAAAATTGCAAAAAAACAAAAACTTCCCTTATGCCAGGATTGCGGCCTGGTTTATATTGATCTTGATATTGGTCCTGATATCTGCATTAAGGACAGCAGCAGCTTAAACAGCTTATTGAACCAGGCAGTAGCGGATACTTATACCAGTAATTATCTTAGAAAATCAATAGTTTCTGACCCGTTATATGAGAGAAAAAACACTTCAGGTAACACCCCTGCAGTAATTCACACCAGTTTTACTTCCAGTCCTGGTCTTCATATAAAAATATATTTAAAAGGTGGAGGTAGTGAAAATTGTTCCTATCTTTATATGCTGAATCCATCAACCGGAGAGGATGAAATAATTGAGTTGGTTTTGGATGTGGTAAAAAAGTATGTTACCAAATGCTGCCCGCCGGTAATTGTTGGTATTGGAGTTGGCGGGACGTCTTCAGAAGTGGTCAAACTTGCGAGGACAGCCAGCTTTAGAAATCTAGAGATTAGGAATCCGGATAAAAGATACAGGCAGTTAGAAGAGAAAATATTAAAAGTAATAAATGAGACTGGAATAGGACCACAGGGTCTGGGTGGAAAAACAACTGCTCTGGCCTGCAATATAGAATATGCTCCCTGCCATATGGCTTCTCTTCCGCTGGCGGTTTTTATGAGCTGTCATTCTACGAGAAGGGCTGATTCAAAAATATCGCCGCCATAAATATCATAAGCCACAAACAGAGGCAAATCTTCTATTACTATCTCATGAACTGCTTCTGCCTCCAAATCACTATATGCAATGATTTTAATATCTTTTACTTTCGTAGAAAGATATGCAGAAATGCCTCCCACTGATACAAGATAGACAGATTTATATTTTTTTAGAAGTTCCTTTATATTATCGCTTCTCTTACCTTTTCCTATCATTGCTTTAAGTCCTGCTTTAAGCAGTGGTTCGGTTAAATTATCCATTCTGGCGCTGGTGGTGGGACCAATACTTCCGCTCTTCTTACCCGGAGGGGTTGGTGAGGGACCTGCATAAAATACAGTCTTATTTTTTAAATCAAGGGGCAATTTTTTATGGTATCTGATAGCATCAACCATTCTCTTATGAGCTGCATCCCTGGCACCGAATATAGTACCACTTAAATAAATGATATCCCCGGCTTTTAATTTTTTAATTTTTTCTTCTGTTAGTGGTGTGGATAACCTGAAAGTATTGCCACTCATTTTTTACCGGTCTTTCTAATCCTTCCAGTTTTACTCATCATCGGTATTAAAATATCTGTCTCTTTTAAAATAATTGTCATAGGAATACAGCGGTTTTCTGGTAGGAGGTGGTTTTTTACTTCTCCGTGAGCTAAAGACTAACATGAAAATTATAAAAATTATAAATAAGCCAATAATGCCTAAAATTACAATTAAAAAATAGGTCAGCAGTTTTATTTTCCTGCCTTCTATATATAATTCCTTCTCATCGCCATATTTTATATTCCATATGGCAATGTTTTTATCCCCGATTATATCTGCATTGTGGCTGGTTATTTTTACTGGGAATTTTACCCGATATGTTATATTTAAAATATTACTGTCTGCTTTAGCCAGATCATTAATCCGATTGTAGTCAGAATTTATATCTGAAGAGGTAAGTAGCGTCTCATCTATTTTCATATCTATATAATCTTCAAAGAAATATTCATTATAGAAGAAGTGCTCTTTTATCTCCATTCTTGCATTTAGAGGAAATTCAGACAGATTATCTATTGAAATATGGGGCAAGAATATGAAGTTTTCAAAATTTATGGTAGAACTAAAATGGGTATAATCTTCTTCTTCAAAAGTGTTATATTCTACTTCATCTACTTCAGGGAGGAGACTTTCAAGTATTTCAGGTATTTTATCAGAAAGGGATTGATTCTGGCCCAGGACCACCCCACTCTTCTGGATATACTCCGTTTTAACTGCTATATCAATAGTCCTGGTGCCGGAACAATCAGAATTTATCTGGGTAAAGATATCAATTAGTGTCTGGTCGCAGGAAGAAATAAAAGGGATTATAAATATAAGTAAAATAAAAATTGTTAAAATTTTTAAGTAGTTTGATTTTATCATGGTCTCTTTATCACATTTATAAATAATTCTAACATATCGAATATTAATATTGTAGAAAAAGTTAGCTGTCTGTTTCATTCCCCAGTAACTTTACTGCTTTTTCGAAATATGGCAGCACTCCTTCGTAACGGCCTAAATTATAAAGGGTAGTGCCAGGCCAGTGGTAATTTGATATATCCGATATATTGCCTTGCATAAAGAAAAATGAAACTAAAATTGGTTTGTTGACGTATATAATTAATATGCTAGCATATTTAAATAATAATAAAAGATGGTCTTTGTCTAATAGGGCATTAATGATTTTTTAATTTTTAAAGCTTCTTAAAGTTATAATACCGGCAGTAGTCTAGAAAGGATTGGTGGGCTGATAGTGGGTTTATATGTAGGTTATGATATAGGGTCAATTAGTGTCAACAGGGCAATCATAAATGAAAAAAAAGAAATAGTGGAAATCCTGCCATATGCAAGACACTTTGGAGAGCCTGTAAAATCAGTGAAAAAAGATATTGAATCAATGCATAAAGGCAGTTATAAAGATAGAATAACCGGTATTTGCTTTACCGGTTCGGGAGGCAAAGAAATTGCATCCTTGCTTGGCCTTAATTTTATTAATGAAATAGAAGCCATAGTTAGCGCTGTAAAATTTTTATACAGGAATGCAAAAACTGTTATAGAAATTGGCGGCCAGGATTCCAAATTCATCGATCTTGCCTATGGTGATTATGCAATGAATGAGCTATGTGCGGCAGGCACAGGCGCTTTTCTCGACCAGCAGGCTTCAAGGTTTGACCTGACTATAGAAGAATTTACCAGATTAGCATTAAAATCAAGAAATCCATCAACCATTGCCGGTAGATGCAGTGTGTTTGCAAAAACAGATATGATACATCTCCAGCAGGAAGCAGCAAGCGATGAGGATATTATTCTTGGTTTATGTTACGCAATGGCCAGGAGTTTTAAATCAGGGATTGTAAAGGGTAATAAATTTGTACCCCCAATAGTATTCTGTGGCGGGGTATCTTTTAACCAAGCTATGATCAAGGCCTTTGAAGATACGTTGGGGGAAAAAGTATTAATTCCAGAGCACAGGGCATCTATAGGGGCTATTGGGGCTGCAATAAGTTTAAGCTCAAAGGTAATGGTAGAGGATTTAAATATTTCCGGATTAGAAGATAAATTAGACGACTATCTTAGAAATTTTAAGTATAAGAGAGAAACATTTGCTCCTCTGGCTCTAGCTAAAATTGAACTACCTCCAAAAAAATCTCATGAATATAGTTATGGCAATAAGAAAGTCGACGCCTATATTGGTATAGATGTCGGTTCAATAAGCACTAACGTTGTGGCTATAGATGAAAACAGGAAACTTATTGAAAAATGTTACCTGCGGACAGCCGGAAAACCTATAGAGGCGGTACGAAAGGGTGTTGAGATCATTGGCAGCAAAGTTGGGGATAGAATCAATGTTAAAGGTGTGGGCACTACAGGTTCCGGTAGATATTTAATAGGGGATTTTGTAGGTGCGGATATGGTAATAAATGAAATAACCGCTCAGGCAACAGCGGCAGCAGATATCGATAACTCGGTTGATACTATCTTTGAAATTGGCGGCCAGGATTCAAAATTTATATCACTGGAAGATGGGGTGATAGTTGATTTTGAGATGAATAAAGTTTGCGCTGCCGGTACCGGTTCCTTTCTGGAAGAGCAGGCTGAAAGGTTTGATATAAAAATTGAGGATTTCGGGGACATAGCGCTTAAAGCAGAGAGTCCTTTAAATCTGGGAGAGCGCTGTACTGTTTTTATGGAAACCAATGTTTATTCCCATTATCAAAAGGGCGCCAGCATTGAAGATATCCTGGGCGGTCTTGCTTATTCTATTACCATGAATTATATAAACCGGGTAGTTGGGAGGAAAAAAATAGGTAAAAAGATTTTCTTCCAGGGTGCGGTTGCATTCAACAGGTCAGTTATAGCTGCTTTTGAAAATTATCTGGGCAAAGAAATAATCGTACCTGAAAATCATGAAGTAACCGGAGCAATAGGGGCAGCAATTAAAGTGCTTGAAAATTCCCATAAAAAGACAAAATTCAGAGGATTTGAAAATATATCTAAAGTAAGTTACTCCCATAGTTCTTTTGAGTGTAAGGGTTGCCCCAACAGGTGTGAGATAAAAAAGATTTCTATTAAAGGGCAGCCTTCATTATTTTATGGCAGCAGATGTGAAAAATATGAAAAGGGAGACTCAAAAAGTAGCGATATTCCGGATTATTTTGCTGAACGTGAAAACTTCCTTTTGAATTCCTACGAACCTAAAGACAATAAAGGAGCAAAAAAGATTGGCATGCCCTATGCTATGCTTACCCATGAATTCTATCCTTTCTGGAATGCATTCTTTTCAGAGCTGGGTTTTGATTTTATCCTGTCGGATAAGACCAATAAAAAGATAATCAACGATGGGCTCCAGTGCTCTGTAGCTGAGACCTGCTTTCCAATGAAGACCACCCTTGGACATGTGCAGAATCTACTGGAGAAGGGAGTTGATTACTTATTTTTACCCACTACCAGGGATATGCCTACTAAAGAAAAAAATATTAAAGGGGACAGGACTGGGAGTTATCCCTGTCCTTTCATCCAGGGGACCTGGTCAATTGTGAAATCTGCCATAGATACAGGAGAAGTTAAGATTCTTACACCTATTCTTAATTTTAGTTTCAAAGAGTATATAAAAGAAAAACAATTGACTAAATTAGGAAAAGAACTAGGAAGGGATAGAAGGTCAATAAAAAAAGCCATAAGGCAGGCACATCTTGCCCAGAATAAATTTTACTCTTCTGTTAAAAAAAGAGGAAAAGAAGTGCTCGGCAGTCTTAAAGATGACGAGATTGCAATTGTTATAACCGGCAGGTCATATAATAGTTGCGACAGGGCAATCAGCATGGATGTTCCCAGAAAACTAAGGGAACTTGGCTTTAAAGTAATTCCTATTGATTACCTGCCTGTGGACTCTATTGATCTTTCAAAAGAATGGCCAAACCTGTACTGGGAATTCGGGGATAGAATTATGAGTGCAGCTCAGATAATAAAAAAAGACAGGAGGCTGTACCCGGTTTATATTACTAATTTTGGCTGCGGACCTGATTCTTTTATACTTCAGTATTTCGAGAGAGAGATGGATAGACCATTTTTAAAACTGGAGGTAGACGAGCATTCTGCAGGCGCTGGAGTGATAACCAGATGCGAAGCATTTATAGATTCCCTGATGAATGTAAGAAATAAGAAAGATTTTTCACCTGCCCAAACAAAAACTAAGGGTAAAGACGCTGTTTTTAAGAAAAGCCAGGGAAGGGTAATATATATTCCCTATATGGGTGACGGTGCTGTTGTCCTGAGATCTGCCTTCAGGTCAGAAGGAATTAATGCTGAGATGATGTATTCTGATGACGAAACACTTGAACTGGGAAGAAAATATACGCTGGGAAAGGAATGTTATCCCTTTATTATAACCACCGGAGATATTATAAAGACACTGGAACATAACGATCCAAAAAAAGTGGCTTTCTTCATGCCCCAGACATATGGGCCCTGCCGGTTTGGACAGTATAATAAAATGCAAAAGATAATAATTAAGGAGTTGGGGTACGAAGATGTGCCCATTATTGCCCCTGGTGCTCCGGAAGGCAATCAGTTTTACAGGGAGTATGATATGCAGGGGTTAAGGGGATTTATACTGCTTATGAAAGCAATGTCTGGTATTTTTACTGTAGATTACCTGAATAAAATGCTCCGGCAAACAAGGCCTTATGAGATAGAAAAAGGGAAAACAAATAAAGTTTACCAAAAATATATAGAAGATATATGCCAGTCTGTAGAAAATGACCCTATGTACAGGACGCTGGACAGGATGGTCAGTATTTTAAGAGATGCCAGAAGAGATTTTGAGAATATACCAATTAAGAAAACAGACAAACCACTGGTAGGCATAGTGGGTGAAATATTTGTCAGGAACCATCCCTATAGCAATAATGAGATTATAAAGAGAGTTGAAGCGCAGGGCGGAGAGGTGGAGATTCCTTCATTTGGAGAGTGGCCGTATCATACTACTGCTACCAGAAAAATAGATATTATAACCAAACAGACTGATATTTATTATAAGATTATAAAATCATTTAGTATTAATGGTAACAAAAGAGGAAATAGCATTGGTTGCCGGGAACTGGCTGAGCTTACCGGTGATTTTGTAAGAGGAATAGGGTTTTATAGCTTAAATAGGATTATTAATAAATTACTGGAAAATTGCCACCACAAACTGGAAAAACCGCTAAAGGGTTTCTTGAGGGAAGATAAAGAAGCCGGCATTTATGATATCTGGGACAATGCCGAACCTTACATAATAAAGTGGTTCGGAGAGGCAGCTCTGAGTATTGGAAAGTCGGTATACTGGATTAAAAATGGCGCCGACGGGATTATAAATGTACTTCCCTTTACCTGTATTCCCGGGAATATTGTTAATGCAATCTCAAAGAGAATTAGGGAAGAGTATAAGATACCCTGGCTGAATCTTGCCTTCGATGGGCTGGAGCAGGGAACAACCGAGACACGTCTGGAAGCCTTTATGTATCAGGCAAAGCAATATATGAAGAACAAGAAATAAAATACAGTGTTTTAATTGAGCAAGATAAATACAGTATTTTCAGTTGAAGGAATTTTTAGAATATGCCCTTACTAAACCTCAAGTGCGTGTAACTTCTATGAAGAATATATTAAACTGGTTAAAGAATCCATTAGCATTATAGAATTTTAGATCTCGTGAATTTTTCGTCGAACGATCTCCTGCTTTTCTTTATTTGTAAGAAGCGCATCGTTATTCCAGAATATAATGCCTGCTATTGGCACTCTTAGGCATTCATCAATTGCTTGCTCGAACTCATTTGGAGAAAGTTCTTCATTGCGGTAGCTGTGATTTACCTGCAGCGAGGGCAGTATGGCTCCATGATATACTGATTTGATATCGTTCAATAAGGATGGGATCCATTCCGGCTTCTTGTATATCATATGATGATAAATCATTGGGGATAAAAAATCCGCGTACTTCCCGAGTGCGGTAAAGTCCTGACCGGCAATCCGCTTAATTCCACCGTTAAAATCGCTTTGCTTCCAGGGGAGCGTGTGCAGTGAAACACGGATGGATGGTTTTACCCGCTTTGCAATTTTTGTCAAATACTGCACGCCCGAGGTAATGGTATCACATTTAAACTGCGCCCAATCAGGGGTATCCAGTTGTGAATTTGGAAAAGCCGAATTAAATCTACGCCTGCAGCGTTCACAGTAACAGGTTTCAGGGAGATCCTCAGGAGACGTATTTGGATGAATAACTTCCCAGAAGACAAAATACCGGATGAAATCAAAACTTATAACGTCGATATCGAGTGTCTCAACCAGACGTTCCAGCAGCAGCCCCTTTCGTTGTAAAAAAACTTCATTTGAGGGACAGGCAAATTCGACCCAGTCTTCTTTTGCTTCCCGTCCATCTTTCATACGGCTATACAACGACGGTTCCTTTTTGAGCTCATCAGGGTCCTGGAATACAGGAAAAATAAGAAAAATTGTTATACCCAGTCTCTTTAACTCACTGATAAACTCTGCAATGTTATCCATTTGGTAAGAAACATAGACCGCATTGAAGCCGCATATTTCCCACATATTTAATACATCTTCCAGGTTACGAGGGTATTTGTAAATCTTTACTCCAAAAAGACGCTTCATCGCGAGATGCTTAGAAAAAATGTCAACAATAACTTTCATAATTTACCCGTCCAGTTAAAAAATACTCAATATATTAGATTTAAGGTCGATTTAAATATAGAATGAGATTCCTTAAAAATCAACTTTACTTCGATTTGATTAAAAGAAATATTGATTACTGTCCCGAAGAAGATGTGAAAGGTACTTCTGTGAAGGATGTGTCCTAATCCTGGTACCTAAAAGAATTGACAATGGACTAATAGAATTATATATTTGTTTTCACGTAAAAATAAATATTGTAGATGAGCCTAAATTATTTCACCGTAAAAAGTAATTTTAAATATCCGGAAAGAGAGCAATGAAACAGATATTAAACGATAATTGGTTTTTGATTTGCTCAAAAGATATAAATGACTATGGAGAAACCATATCCAGACCAGGGTATGTATATGATACATGGTATCCCACAAGTATTCCAAATACTGTCGTTGCAGCCCTGGTAGATAACAAAATCTATGACGACCCTTATTTTGGACTAAATTTGTTAAAAATTCCTGGTTACAAGAAAGACCGAAACATCAATTTTTCACTACAATACAAGCCAGAAGATAGTCCCTTTAGAAAATCCTGGTGGTATAGGACTG
>SOKC01000022.1 GCA_004376325.1 Actinomycetota bacterium
TATCTTCAAGGTAATCATAAATTTCATCTATTACATTTTCATATTCCGGATTCTTCTGCATATTTTCAGGAGTTCCTTTAATATGCATAATAACTACAGAAACATCGCCTTCGGCAATAACTTTTGCCATATTGGAATCCATAGAAAGACCGCTAATATCATTTATAATATGCGCTCCTACATCTATTGCCCTCCTGGCTACTTCAGACCTGTAAGTATCGGCAGATACCAAGATATCATAATTTTTACTGATATATTCTATTACAGGAATAATTCTTCCAACTTCTTCTTCAAAGCTTACCGGTAGGGATCCGGGCCTGGTTGACATTCCTCCTATATCAATTATATGCGCTCCCTCTTTAACTATAGTTTCAGCTCTACTGCAGGCTTTATCTTTTTCAAAATAATATCCGCCATCATAAAAAGAATCCTGTGTAACATTTAAAATACCCATCACCAGTATATCTTTATCTAAGTTAAATTCCTTCTTTCCAATTATTAACTTTTCCCTTTTTTTATTTTTATCCAGATTATCTATAAAACATTTCAGATCCTTAGATAAAGCTTCCAAGCCAAATGGCTGCTGCTTGATCTTGCCAATTAAACTTCTTACACTTTTGATTGTACCCTGGATAATAACATCTGCCTTACTGCCAGTTTTCATAAGTGAATCCCTGGAAGTAACTACATCGCCGCCTCTGGCAAGCATTTCCTGCTTTAATATATTTGCAGCCAGTGGATTGATACCTCTAATTTTCAGTGATATTGGGAATATTTTATCTACCATTATGCGTGACCCGGCAGCAGTAGCTCCGATTTTTTCAAACTCTTTTAAACCTTCCTGCCTGGTTTTAATGTTTAATGCTCTTATCTTGAACTTCATATTCTATTTATTTGGTTTGATAAGTGCCATTACTTCAGCTCTTGAAGCTGCATTTTCTCTAAACAGACCCCTCACAGCAGAAGTTACAGTCATAGTATTTGGCTTCTTTACCCCCCTCATGCTCATGCACAAATGTTCAGCCTCAACAATAACCATGACACCTCTGGGTTCAATTTTTTTCATAATGGTATTTGCTACTATTGAAGTTAATCTTTCCTGGACTTGCAGCCTCCTGGCCACGATATCGAATACTCTTGTAAGCTTGCTCAGGCCAATAATTTTTCCAGCCTTATTAGGAACATAAGCTATATGAGCTTTCCCCACAAAAGGTACCAGGTGATGTTCGCATACCGAATAAAACGGAATATCCTTTACTAATATTATTTCATCATGGCTTTCATCAAACATAGGTCCAAGTTCCCCGGATGGATCTTCTCCAATCCCACTAAATATTTCCTCATACATCTCAGCAACCCTTTTTGGAGTTCCCTTGAGACCTTCTCTGTTTATATCCTCACCTATACCTTTTAATATTAAAATTACTCCTTCTTCTATCATTTTTTTATCCACTGGCTAACTCCTGTTCCAAATTAATATCCAAATTAATATTATAAATGATAATCATTTAAATCTGATAAAAAAACTACCTTATGATCATTATCTTCAGTAATTTTTATATAATCCACTATCTTTAACAGATAGTGCGCTTGATTCCCCTGATAATACCAAAAAGCTGGGTTATAAAATGTTTGGTTATTTTTTGGATATTGAAATAGCTTACTTAAATAAAAGTTTATTTATTATTTATTACTTTTTACTGGTTGCTTTTACTGCTTTCTCTTTTATAGTTTTTACTGTTGCGCTCCTGGTATTTAAAACTTCACTTTTTTCTTCCAGCTGCTCGACTCTCTTGCTTTTCTTGCTTTCTACTTTTGATAATACCTTTAGTATTTCATCTCTGCTGAGAGTTTCTTTTTTTATTAGCTCATTGGCCAGATCAGCTAAAGTCTTTTTATTTTTTAGAAGTATCTTTCTTGCCATCTCATAACTGTCCATAACCATATTATGGACTTCTTCATCAATAGCAGAAGCAATCTGGTCACTATAATGAGGCCCTGAGGCAATTTCCTTCCCCAGAAATACTTCTTCTTCTTCACCTTTAAAAGTAATTGGACCCAATCTCTTGCTCATTCCATATTCCATAATCATTTTTCTTGTAATTTTCGTAGCCCTATCCAGATCATTCTGAGCGCCTGAGGTTATATCGTTGAAGTTCATTTCTTCGCTAACCCTGCCCCCTAAAAGCTGGGTAATATTATCTATAAGCTCTCTTTTGGATTTTAAAAATCTGTCTTCCTCGGGTAGAGTAATTACATAACCCAATGATCTCCCCCGTGAAATAATAGACATTTTATGAATAGGATCAGTATGGGGAAGAACATATGAAAGTACTGCGTGACCTGCCTCATGATAGGCTATTATTCTCTTTTCTTCTTCTGATATGATTCTTGATTTTTTCTCAGGTCCGGCTATAACTCTTTCTACTGCTTCTTCTATCTCAAACATGCTTATTTTTTTCTTATTATGCCTTGCTGCCAGAAGAGATGCCTCATTGAAAAGGTTGGCCAGGTCAGCTCCCGTAAATCCGGGTGTCTGTTTGGCTATATTTTTTAAATTAATACCTTTATCCAAAGGTTTTCCTCTGGCATGTATCTTCAATATTTGCTCTCTACCCAGTATATCCGGTCTATCCACAACTATTTGCCTATCAAACCTTCCAGGCCTGAGCAGGGCAGGATCCAGAATATCCGGTCTGTTTGTAGCGGCAATCAATATAACAGTGCTATCAATATCAAACCCATCCATTTCTACAAGCAGTTGATTTAAAGTTTGTTCTCTTTCATCATGACCTCCGCCTAATCCGGCCCCCCTGTGTCTTCCAACTGCGTCAATTTCATCCATAAATATTATAGATGGTTGATTCGCCTTAGCCTGATTAAAGAGATCCCTGACTCTGGAAGCTCCCACACCGACAAACATCTCAACAAATTCAGAACCGCTAATGCTAAAAAATGGTACACCGGCTTCACCTGCAACCGCTCTTGCCAGAAGAGTCTTCCCGGTTCCAGGAGGCCCGTATAATAGAACACCCTTTGGAATTTTTGCGCCCATAGCCTTAAATTTACTTGGATTTTCCAAAAACTCTTCAATTTCTCTTAGCTCTTCTACAGCTTCATCAACTCCTGCCACATCTTTAAAGGTAACTCCTTTTTTACCTTTACCTACCAATCTTGCTTTACTCTTTCCAAATTGAAGTACCTTGGAGCCCCCGCCCTGAAGCTGATTCATCATAAAGAAAATTAAGCCAAACATTATAACAAAAGGTATGGCACCTATTAAAATCTGAATCCATATAGATTGTTTCTGATTATCAACTTTAAAGGGTAAATCATTATCCAGTAACAATTGCGTCATGTCATAATCTCCTAAAAATGAAACTTTAAATTTAGTTCCATCTTTTAATTCACCCTCAATTATTTTATCCTCTCCTTTAATCACAATTGGCGTAGAAATGCTTATTCTATCCTGCTTTACTGCTTCAACAAATTCATTCAAATTAAACTCTTTAATTGCAGGTGAAAGAAAAAGAGGATTCCTGAAGATCAAGAACATAGCAATTATCAGCAGTATTATTATTGCTATATTTCTAAATCCTCTACTACTAGGACCTTTACTATTTTTTAAATTCAAAACAACTCCTTATCAAATTAATTTTTCATCTACCACTTACTAGATAATAATACAATTACTGTTCATTTTCAATATACCCTATAAAAGGGAAATTCCTGTATTTCTCTTCAAAATCAAGACCATATCCTACCACAAATTTATTAGGAATATCAAATCCTTTATATTTAACCTTATTTTCTGTTTTCCTTGGAACATCTTTATCTAAAAGTGCGCAGACTTCTATATTTTTTGGATTTCTTGCCTGCAAATTCTTTATTAAATAATTCAAAGTTCTCCCGGAATCAACTATATCCTCTATAATAATTACTTCTTTATTCTCTATGCTGAATTCTAAGTCTTTGGTTATTCTTACAATTCCGGAACTTGCCTTAGAATTTCCATAGCTTGAAACAGCCATAAAATCAAAAGTAACCGGTATTTTGATCTCCCTGCAAATATCAGCAACAAAAATAAAAGAACCCCTCAAAACTGAGACTAAAACAGGATTCCTATCTTCATAATCCCTGGTGATTTCCTGTCCCAATTCTCTGACTCTCCTGCGCAGCTTCTTTTCATCTATAAGTACTTTTATTTTCATATTGTTATATATTAAGACTTTTTTACCATTAATTTCTTTAAACTTATATAATTCCATTAATTACTCCAATAAAAACACAATTTTATTAAATCATATATGAATTATTTTTAAAATAACTTTAAATGCAAAACTTCTTTAGTATCTTCAGTCATTCTCACCCGGTTATCAATCCTATATTTCCCCACCCATATTATTTTTTCCCTGTCTATAAATACCGGGACCAGTTTTCTCAAATGTATGGGAATCTTGCTATCAATAAAAAAATCCTGTAGTTTTTTCTCTTTCTGCATACCGAGGGGGTAAAACTTATCCCCTCTTTTCCAGGTTCTTACTCTTATTGGAAGTTTAATTTTTTCATAATCCAGAAAAGCCTCGGTATTTTTAACTTCATTAAATTTTATTTTATCCTTACTTATTTTTAATAACTCTGAAGACAGCCCCAGATTAAAATCCCTTAGCTTTACTTTTGTTCCAACTTTTATCTCCTTCCCGCTCTTTTCTGTGTCTACCTTCCCATTGCTTTTAAGAAACTGCTTGAACTCATCTGGCAGAAGCCTGATATAATCAACATTCACAAAATAAATATAGCTGCCTATTTTAAAAATCCTTATCTTCTCTTCTGGCTGGATGATCTTGCTTTCCCCTCCCAAACTACATATCCTTAAAATATCATCTATATTTTTAAAGCTTATATTTTCTAGAGTACCACTTGTCGTCTCTATTGCTGACAACACAATTCTTCTCTGCACAGCCCTGGCTTCTCCCTTAATTTTCAATACAGGGATTTTAATCAAGGCAGCATATTTACCAGTTTCACTTCTTTTTATAGAAGCTATCTCAGCCAGTTTAGCTACCGAGTACCTTCTTAAAAATTCATCTTCACATTTTAATATATTTATAGACCTCAATACATTAGATTTGAAAGACTTCAGGAAACGTTTGCTTATAAACGGAATGAGAATATTCCTTACCCTGTTTCTAAAATATATATTCTCAACATTGGTCCTGTCCACACAGTAAGATATTTTCTTATTATTTAAATAAGCAATAATATCTTTCCTGAAGATATCAATAAGCGGCCTTATGAATTTCCCGCTGACAGGTTTTATACCGGAAAGACCCCTCGCCCCCGCACCCCTCACCAGGTGCATAAGAAAAGTTTCTATATTATCATCGGCATTATGACCGGTAGCAATTCTTTCTATATTGTTTTCTTTAGAAATTTCCAGTAATTTTTCCATTCTTAGTTTTCTTGCTCCTTCCTGGAAAGAAAACTTATTTGACCTGCACCATTTCCGTACATCTATTTTTTGCCTGAATAATTCAATGTCCAATTCTCTGCATAATTTCTCTACAAACAAAGCATCTTTTGCAGACTCCCCATTTCTTGTCATATGGTCCAGACAGAAGCCGAAAAGAGTTAAATTTAAAACTGGCCGCATCAGGTAAAGTAAGTGTGTTAAAAACGTAGAATCAGGTCCACCTGAGATAGAAATTAATATCCTATCCCCACTTTTTATCATACTAGAGGATTCTATAGTTTTTAAAGCTTTGATTATAATTTTATCTCTGGCAAACTTGCAGCTATATATTTCTTTCATTTCAGAGCTCATACTACTGGTCACAAGTTAATTACTTTCAACTACAAAATTTATTCTTCTAATGTCATTTGCTTTACCGATTCTTTCATCAATATCAATCACAACTGCATTAATCATATAATCATCTTCTGCCACTGTAAATTTCTGCGGCATTACCTTTAAAAATCTTTCAATTATATTTTCTTTCTTTACTCCGATAACCGAATCCCTTGGCCCTACCATACCCACATCGGTGATGTATGCGGTTCCGCCAGGGAGTATTCTCTCATCAGCAGTTTGAACATGGGTATGTGTACCAACCACCGCACTTACCCTGCCATCCAGGTACCATCCCATAGCAACTTTTTCAGAAGTAACCTCAGCGTGAAAATCTACAACTATTACTGGCGTCTCTTCTTTTATATTTTCCAGAATTCTATCAATACATCTAAAAGGACAGTCCAGATTTTCTACAAAGACTCTTCCGCAAATATTTATTACAGCAATTTTATTATTTCCTTTATCAGACATAACGCAGTATCCTCTGCCGGGAGTCCCTGGAGGATAATTTGCGGGTTTTAGTAACCGGGGCTGCTGAACGATATAATCATATATTTCTTTCTTCTTGTAAATGTGATTTCCTGATGTCACAACATCTATTCCCATATTAAATAATGTTTTGCAAATTTCCGGAGTAATTCCTATTCCTCCCGCTACATTTTCCCCATTGGCAATAACTATATCTACCTCATTTTCCTTTATAACTGTCAACAGTTCCTTTTTTAAGATTTCTCTTCCTGGCTTTCCAAAAACATCTCCTAAAAATAATACTTTCAATTTTTACCTTTCTAGTTTTAATTTTTATAAATTCCAGAATACTATCTTCCAGTCTCCATCTTCCTCTTTTATAAGAGATACTTCAATATCTTTGAATACCTTTTCTTCTCCGTCATAGGAATCGGTCAAATCCATTCCCACCACAGCTATATTGTTTTTAACTTCAACCCATTTAATATTTATAGAGACAATATCTGTAACATTTTTAAATTCACCAGAAAAATCCTCCAGATTACCCCTGGATTTATCCTTATTGCTTATATACCCATATGCCCCCCCATAGTCTTTATCTATAAGCAAATTAAAAAACATTTTTACAATTTCAACTACCTCGTCCTTTTCAGCCTCATCTGAAAATTTCTCTTCAAAGAAGCTTTTTATATTAGAAGAGAGGGTACAACCAGAAAAATTAATGCATAAAAAAATGATTAAGACTAGTAATAAACCTATTGCAGGTAAAGTTGTATATTTATATTTTGAAAACATATGTAAATTATAATTTAAAATCAATATTAATAAAAATATCCCATAAATAAAAAAATCTGTCTTATCACCAGTTGAAAAACATTGAATAAATACCAGACCGCAGGATTTATGGTATGGTCTTAAAATTTGGTAGCGGGGATAGGATTTGAACCTATGACCTTCGGGTTATGAGCCCGACGAGCTACCAGACTGCTCCACCCCGCGTTGTTTTAGAAAATTTGCAATTATCTTTCTTACCGCAGAAACCTATTATAATGATTTTTCATTTTTTTTCAAACATTA
>SOKC01000100.1 GCA_004376325.1 Actinomycetota bacterium
GGGCATGATATTTCACCGATGTTATGCGGCTTTTTAAAATGTAGAATTAAATTAGAATTTAAATTTTTCATAGTAATATTTGTACGCCTGGATAATTATACGATATTATGTAAAATATTATAAAGTTTAGTTTTTTTATTTCATAAATATTTATATTCTGATGATTGAATCAAAAGAGATAAATACCGAAAAATTTTATTATAACCATCTGTTTAGAGATTATATTTTTAATTTTGAAAATGTCGGTGAATATTACCAGTATAATTACAGAAACATAGGTGGTTATAAAAAAAGAGTCTTAGACATCAAGACAGATTATGATAAAGAAAACAGGTCAAAAATTTACAATATTTTAAAGGACTATAATAAAAGTATTGGCTGCAGCCAGAAAACTATAGAAAATATAGAAAAACTTAAAAGTAAAAAATCAGCAGTCATTATAGGAGGGCAGCAGCCAGGATTTTTAACCGGCCCTATATTTATAATATTTAAGATAATCACCATATTAAAGGTAAGCAGTTACTTTGAAAAAGAATTAAAAATACCTATAATCCCATGTTTCTGGAATGCGTCAGATGACAATAGTTTTAACCAGATTGATAATTTAAATGTAATTGATAAGGAAATTACAAATATCAAACTTGACCTGTCCGATTTTGACCCAAAAACCAGATATTCGGATATCTATCTTGCTGATAGCAGGTTTAAGGAGGCAATTGAAAAACTGGAAAGTATTCTTTATTCTACAAGCTTTAAAACTGAAGTAATGGATTTTTATAAAAATATTCTAGCGAGTGCTTTAAAGAATTGTTCTAACCCTAAAGGAGAAATAAATGTTTCTTCTTTTTTTTCAGTTATAATTACAAGAATGTTTTCTGGTTATGGTCTTGTAATCATAGATCCTGCTGATGTTGAACTGAAAAAGTTGTCCTGCAATCTGCTGGAATTTGACATTAGTAAACATTACCAGATAAGCCATTTAATAAACTCCACCGGTAAAAAACTCAATAGCTGTGGTTATCACAGTCAGCTTAGTTCCACACCCGGAACGCTTGATTTTTTTTATTGTGTTGATGGCATCAGGAAGAAGATATATTCTGATAGCGATAATTTATTTGAAATTTCAGATAAGAGGTATAACAAAAAAGAATTCTGGGATCTGTTGATAGAAAAACCTGCTGCCATTAGCCTGAATGTGATATTAAGACCATTGCTTCAGGACAAACTTTTACCGGTATTATGCTCAATTTGTGGACCAGGCGAATCCAGTTACTATGCTCAGTTAAAGCCTGTTTATAATCTTTATGGTTTAAAAATGCCAGTTATTTATCCCAGATTTTCTGCAACTGTAGTTGAAAAGAAAATAAAAAGACTAATTGTAAAGTTAAAAATTACAGATATAGAATTGGAATCAAGCAAAGAAGAAATAATCAGGCAAGCCGTTAGTAAAAGATTAAAAATAGATATGGGAAAGTTAGTACTGAATCTGGAAAGTGACATACAAATAAAACTTGAAAAATTAGAGAAAAGTTTTTCAGATTTAGAAATGAATATTTCGAGTTCTTTTGATAGAATTAAAAGGAATATAAAAAAGGAGATAAAGGTTCTTAATAAAAAACTATATTCTGAATTAAAAAGGCAGAATAAATTTACAGTTGAAGGCATAAATAAAATTTATATGAATATTTTTCCAGATAATAATTTGCAGGAGCGCGAAATTAATATAATCAGTTATTTGAATAGATATGGCTTTGATTTTATAGATGATTTGTACTCTGCAGTAACCCCCCTGGATTTCCGGCATAAATTTTTAGAAATTATTTAAAGTAAAAAAATGAAAAAAGAAATTAGAATAGATGCTCTGGCTTTCAGCCCTCATCCGGATGATGCAGAAATGGGCTGTGGGGGACTTCTTTTAAAGTTAAAAGATAAGGGATACAGGACAGGGATAATAGATCTTACCAGATCCGAGCTCTCCACAAATGGTAATTTAGAAACCAGGGAAGAAGAAATAAAAGAAGCGTCAAAAATACTGGGATTGGATATACGGGAAAATCTTGGACTTGAAGATACTAATATAAAAAATGATTATGACAGCAGGTTGAAAGTAATAAGTGCCATAAGGAAATACAGGCCAGGGCTTGTTCTTATACCTTTCTGGAGAGACAGGCATCCCGATCATGAAAACTCTTATAAGTTATTAAAAGATGCTATTTTTATTTCAGGACTTAAAAAATTTAAAACCGGGCTGGACTCTTACAGACCGGATGTGGTAATTAACTATATGCTTCATTATGAATTCAAGCCCAATTTCATAGTTGATATAAGCCAGTATTATGATAAGAAGTTTAGCGCAGTTGCTGCTTATAAATCCCAGTTCTATAGTGATGTCGCAAAAGAGGTGATGACCCATATAGCTTCCAAATATTTTTTTGACGTAATTAATAGCAGGCATCAATGTTCAGGGTTAAAAATAAGGGCAGAATATGGGGAGCCATATTATATAGAATCTGATATTAAGATTGATGATCCTCTGGAATTTTTTAAGTATTTGAAATAATGTTAAGGCATCTTTAAAATCTATCGACCGGTGGATTTGTATTATGAATATAGGAATGACCTGTTATCCAACTTATGGCGGCAGCGGAGCAGTGGCTGCAGAATTGGGGATGGAGCTGGCAAAGAAAGGTCATAATATACATTTTATAAGCTATGATATCCCGTTCAGGCTGAATAAATTCTATAAAAATATTTTTTTCCATGAAGTTGAAATGCTTGAGTACCCCCTTTTTAAATACCCTCCTTACAGTCTGTCCCTGAGTGCAAAAATGGCTGAAGTTATAGAATCGGAGAAATTAGACATCCTTCATGTACATTATGCCATGCCTCATGCGACTTCTGCATATCTGGCAAAAAAAATAATAGGAAGTAGCAAAATAAAATTCATAACCACATTGCATGGAACCGATATTACTCTGGTAGGGAATCACGAGTCTTTTTATAGGATAACAAAATTCAGCATAGAGGAAAGTGACGGCATTACTTGTGTTTCTAATTATCTCAAAGAAACCACTGCAAAGATCTTTAAAATAAATAAAGAAATGGAAGTGATTTACAATTTTGTAGATACTGAAAAATATAAAAGGGGAAGTGACAATAGAAGAAATATAGACTTTATTGATAAAGATGATAAGGTGATTATGCATATTTCTAATTTCAGGCCGGTAAAAAGAATAGAAAACATTGTAAAAGTATTTTGCTCGGTTAGTAAAATGGTAAAAAGTAAATTATTACTTATAGGTGATGGCCCGGATATATGCAAAATCAGGAGTATGGTAAATGAGCTAAACCTTCAAAATAAAGTATTATTTTTAGGTATTCAGGAAAATATAATACCGCTTCTTAGCATTAGCGATGTCTATATGCTTCCTTCGAAAAGTGAGGGTTTCGGACTTTCGGCGCTGGAGGCTTTAAGCTGTGAGGTTCCTGTGATAGGTACAAATACGGGGGGACTTAAAGAGGTAATTGAAAATGGAAAGTCAGGCTTTATTTTTAATCCCGAAGATATTGATTCTATGAGTGAAGCGGCTCTAAGGATTCTCAGCAATGCAGATATCAGGGTAAAAATGGGTGTTGAAGCAAGAAAAAGGGCTAAACTTTTCGACAGTAAGTTAATAGTTCCCAGGTATTTGAAATATTATGAAAAAATTTTAGAAAGCTAATAAATTTGTTATTTTAATTGTTTTAGTCATATATCTATGCTATTATAATTTTTCAAATAAATTTTCAATAGTTATTATGAATACTATAAGAAGAAGTTTATCAAATAAACTTAAAAATGAGTTTTTTAAAACTCATTTTACCGGTAATACAAATACTACCGGTCTTTGTCTATGTATTCTTTTAATTTTAACCTGTCTACTAATTTTGGTCGGTATTCTATCCTAATTTCAGGACAAATATTGTCTTTTGCATTGTATAATAATAGTCCTGTAAATTCTTTTATAAGTATTTCAAATGCCTGTTATATTATATAATTGAAATATTTGAAAAGTAATTTCTTAAGGTAAGGAGGAAAATTGAGAAGTGATATTATGAAAAAGGGAGTTGCAAGGCTACCACACAGGTCGATTTTTAAGTCTTTAGGATATACTGATGAAGAAATAAGGAGGCCCATAATTGGAGTTGTAAATTCAGTAAATGAATTAATACCGGGCCACATGCATCTTGATAGTATTGCCGGGGCGGTTAAAGCGGGAATCAGGATAGCCGGAGGCACACCCCAGGAATTTTCGACAATAGGCGTGTGCGACGGAGTGGCTATGAATCATATTGGGATGAAATATTCTCTTGCCACAAGGGAAATAATAGCTGACAGTATAGAAGCAGTATCAATGGCGCATCCTTTTGACGGGCTGGTTCTGATACCATCCTGCGATAAAATTGTCCCGGGAATGATTATGGCGGCACTCAGGTTAAATATTCCTTCAATTGTGATAAGCGGCGGACCAATGCTGGCAGGAAAATTTAAAGGTGAGGATATCGATTACAGCACCTGCTATGAAGCTATCGGGAAATATAAAAAGGGTAAATACACTGATGAGGATTTAAGAGAGATAGAGGAAGAAGCCTGCCCTACATGGGGGAGCTGTTCAGGAATGTTTACAGCTAATTCAATGAACTGTCTATCAGAGGCAATAGGGATCGCGTTGCCTGGAAATGGCACTATCCCTGCAGTCTATTCCAAAAGATTAAGACTGGCAAAGACTGCCGGAATGAAGATTATGGAACTTATAAATAAAAATATTAAACCAAAAGATATTGTAACCATAGATGCGGTAAAGAACGCACTTGCAGTTGATATGGCGCTTGGCTGCTCAACCAATACAATTCTTCATCTGCCGGCGATTGCTAATGAAGCCGGAGTTGATTTTAACCTGGAAATGGTAAACGAAATAAGTAACAGGACACCTAATTTATGCAGATTAAGCCCGGCAGGTAAACATCATCTTGAGGATTTGTACAGCGCTGGCGGAGTAGAAGCAGTAATGGATGAACTTCTAAAAAACGGATTGATTAATGGCGAGCTTGGTACTGTTAGCGGGGAAAAAGTGAAGGAAAATATATCAGGTTCTAAGATTTTAAACAAGGAAGTTATAAGAGAAGTTTCCAATCCTTATATTAAAGATGGCGGTATTGCTATCCTATGGGGTAATCTTGCTCCTGAAGGATGCGTGGTAAAAAGGGTGGCTGTAGATCCTTCAATGTATTACCATAAGGGTAAAGCCAGAATATTTAATAGTGAAGAAGAATCCTTGGAAGCAATAATGAATGGAAAAATAAATTCCGGAGATGTGATAATAATAAGATATGAAGGTCCTAAAGGAGGGCCCGGAATGCGGGAAATGCTTGCTCCGACATCGGCTATTGCCGGAATTGGTCTGGACAGGGAAGTTGTCTTAATTACAGATGGCAGATTTTCAGGTGCTACAAGGGGAGCTTCTATTGGACACGTGTCACCTGAAGCTCAGGCCGGGGGGCCAATTTGTATTGTGGAAGAAGGAGATTTTATTGAAATAAATATACCAGAAAATAAGATAAAGCTGCTTTTAAGTGATGAAGAAATAGAAAGGAGAATGAAAAGCTGGCAGCCTCCGACAATAAAAATAAAGGAAGGTTATCTTGCCAGATATTCAAGGCTTGTAACTTCAGCAGCAAAAGGAGCTATACTTGAATAATTTTGTTAATTTTTTAAGTGTTTTATTTTTTAAAAAAGAATAAAAAAATGGTATAATTATCAAATCATTTTAAGTGTTATAAAGTTGTTACAAATATAGGGAGTGAAATTACAATGGCAAAAATTACCGGCGCGCAAATGATAATAAAATGTTTAAAGGAAGAGGGAGTAGAAGTAATATTTGGGTATCCCGGAGGCAAGGTAATTCCTTTATATGACGCATTATTTGACAGTGATATAAGGCACATACTGGTAAGACATGAGCAGGGAGCGGCACATGCAGCAGACGGTTATGCCAGGGTAACCGGAAAAACCGGGGTTTGCATTGCTACCTCAGGACCGGGAGCAACTAATCTGGTTACCGGTATTGCTAATGCGCATATGGACTCCATACCCATAGTGGCTATAACCGGACAGGTAGGTACAGCCCAGATTGGTACCGATGCCTTCCAGGAAGCAGATATAACCGGTATAGCTGCGCCTGTAACCAAGCATAATTATCTGGTAAAAGATGTTAAAGAATTACCCAGAGTAATAAAAGAGGCTTTCAGGATAGCATCTACTGGCAGACCGGGTCCAGTTCTAATTGATATTCCGGTTGACATAACAACTGATTTGATAGATGAGAACTTTAAATTGGATATCAGTCTACCCGGATATAAACCCACACTTAAAGGTAATCTTAAGCAGGTTAGGATGGCAGCAAAAAAAATAGCTGAAAGTAAAAAACCGGTAATTTTTGCGGGGGGAGGAGTAATCTCTTCAGGAGCAAGTGATATTTTAAGAAAATTTGTAAAGATTGCAAAAATTCCGGTTATTACTTCACTTTTAGGAATGGGCTCATTTCCTGAAAACAATGAGTTATCCTTAAGTATGGCCGGTATGCACGGAACAAAATATGCAAATCTGGCGTTTACTGAAGCTGACCTGATAATTGCAGTAGGGGTTAGATTTGATGACAGAGTTACCGGTAAATTATCGGAATTTGCACCGGAGGCCGATATAATTCATATAGATATTGATCCAGCGGAAATTGGGAAAAATGTTAAAGTATTAATTCCTGTTGTAGGAGATGCAAAAATTGTTCTTACTGATCTGGAAAATGAGTACAGGAAATATATTGAGAAGAAAGGTATTCCGGACAGGAAAGAGTGGTTGTCAAGAATTAAAAAATTAAAGGAAGATTATCCGCTTAAATATGACCGGAGTTCCAATAAGGTTAAGCCTGCTTATGTTGTTGAGAAAATTTATGAGCTGACCAAAGGTGATGCGATAATCTGTACCGAAGTAGGTCAGAATCAGATGTGGGCTGCCCAGTTTTACAAATTTACAAAACCCAGGACGCTGGTCTCTTCTGGAGGATTGGGCACCATGGGATTTGGCCTGCCCGCAGCAATTGGTGCAAAAATCGGCAGGCCGGATAAAACAGTAATAGATATAGCCGGTGATGGCAGCATACAGATGGTATCGCAGGAGCTTTCCACGGCAGTTACAAATAAAATAAATATAAAAATTATGCTTCTCAATAATGGATATTTAGGCATGGTTAGACAATGGCAGGAATTTTTCTTTAAAAAAAGGTATTCCCAGACCTGTATTTATAATTGTGTTGATTTTGTAAAGTTAGTAGAAGCATACGGTGGGGTTGGTTTCAGGGTTAAAAAAAAGGAAGAGGTTGAGGGTGCCATAAAGAAGGCTCTGGAGATAAACAATCTGGTACTGGTAGATTTCTGGATAGACAGAGAAGAAAACGTTTACCCTATGGTGGCACCGGGTTCCCCAATAAGTGAAATGTTAGAAAGTGAAATGTTAGAAGGTGTATAGAAGATGAAAGGTGGGATATTATGAACCACATTATATCAGTTTTGGTTGAGAACAAAGCAGGGGTACTGGCAAAGATATCCGGGCTTTTCAGCAGAAGAGGTTTTAACATTGGAAGCCTGGCAGTGGGCCCCACTGATGATGAAAAAATTTCAAGGATTACCCTGGAAGTAAATGCGGAAGAGCACAGTATTGAACAAATCATAAAACAGCTTTATAAGTTAATAAATGTAATAAAAATTCAGGAGCTGGATCCATCAAACATTGTTGAAAGAGAACTGGTTCTGATTAAAGTAAGTGCTGATTCAAAAACCAGGCCTGAAATACTGGAAATAGTAAGTGTTTTCAGGGCAAATATTGTAGATGTTGCTAAAAAAACCTTAATGATTGAGATTACCGGAAACAGCAAGAAAGTAAAAGCGCTGGAAGATCTGCTCAGGCCTTTTGGAATACTTGAATTGGTCAGGACAGGTAAAATTGCATGCACCAGGGGCGGCAAATATTAATTATTGGAATATATATTAATAGAATATATTTATTATAAAATTATTTGGAAGGGGAATTTGAAGTGGTAAAAAAATATATAATGACTCCAGGTCCTACGCCCATTTCTGAAGAGGTACTGCTGGAGCATGCAAGACCTCTTATGCATCACAGGTCTCCCGAGTTTTCGAAAATATTTATTGAGGTTACAGAAAAATTAAAAAAACTTTTTAAAACGAAAAATGATGTTTTTATATTAACATCTTCAGGAACAGGTGCAATGGAAGCTGCGGTAACCAATTTCTTTTCTACAGGAGATAAAGTGCTGGTCGCAAGCGTAGGAAATTTTGGGGAAAGATTTAAAAAGATTAGCAGCAGGTTTAATCTGGAAGTCATTTCCCTTGACTATGAGTGGGGAGATTCAGCCAATCCCGAGGACATTAAAAAAGTGCTGGTTGATAATCCTGATATAAAAGGAGTTATGGTTCAGTTCAGCGAAACATCAACCGGCGCAATAAATGATATAAAGGCCATAGGAAATATTGTAAAAAATTATCCTGCAATCCTTATAGTCGATGCTATTAGCGGTCTGGGAGCATCGGACTTGAGGACTGATGAATGGAATCTTGATGTTGTGGCCGGAGGGTCGCAGAAAGCGCTGAGCGCTCCTACAGGAGTTGCATTTATAAGCATAAGTGATAAGGCATGGAAGCTTAATGAAAAATCAAATCTTCCCAGGTTTTATTTTGATCTTGCAGCAGCCAAAAATTATTCCCAGAAGACACCACCCCAGACACCATGGACTCCGGGAATATCAATAATTGTGGCAATGAATAGAGCTATTGATATGCTGTTCGAAGAAGGTCTGGAGAAGGTATTTGAAAGGCATAGGATACTGGCGCTGGCAACACAGAAAGCAGTAGAAAAAATGGGCCTCCAGCTTCTGGTGAAAGATGAAAGTAAAAGAGGTTTCTCGGTAACTTCTATCATAGTTCCTGATGGAATTGATGCCAAGGAACTTACCAAAACTATGAGAGTAAAGTATGGAGTAACTATTGCAGGTGGACAGGGCAAACTTTCAGGAAAGATTATAAGAATTGGACATCTGGGATATTTCGGGATGTTTGACAGCATTATTGTTATATCTGCATTAGAGATGACCTTAAAAGAGCTTGGATATAAATTTGAGGTAGGTTCTGGTATTACTGAAGCAGAAAGAATATTTATGGAAAATAATTATTTGAATGACTGATAAAGGAAATAATAGAGGAATTAAAATGACAAAGAAAATATTAATTACCGATGGTATTTCAAGCGAAGCCAAAAAGAAACTTGAAGAGCAGTTTATGGTGGAGGATAAAAAAGGACTGTCTCCTGAGAAGCTTAAAGAAGAGATTAAAGGTGTAAGCGCTATAATAATTAGAAGCGCTACCAAACTTACATCAGATATCATAGAAGCATCGGATAAGCTTGAGATTATTGGTAGAGCAGGTATAGGAGTAGATAATGTAGACGTTTCGGCAGCAACCAAAAAGGGTATTATAGTAGTAAATGCCCCTACCAGTAATGCGGTTACTGTTGCAGAACACACTATAGCTCTTATGCTTTCTTTAGTCCGAAAGATTCCCGAAGCTAATTTCTCCCTGAAAGGCGGCAGGTGGGAGAAATCAAAGTTCAGAGGTATTGAACTGGAGGGAAAAACACTTGGCATAGTAGGTTTTGGTCAGATAGGAGGACTGGTTGCAAAGAAGGCTATCGGACTGGGTATGAAAGTAATCGCTTATGATCCGTTTGTATCTGAAGACCGGTTTAAGCAACTGGAGATAAGAAAAGCTGACAGGCTGGAGAACATTTATGAGGAAGCTGATTTTATTTCAATACACCTGCCCAAGAACAAAGATACCCTGGGAATGTTCGATAAAGCTGAGTTTTATAAAATGAAAAAAGGGACAATAATATTAAATGTTGCCAGAGGCGGTATCGTTGTAGAAAAGGATCTTGCAGAAGCCATCAGGGGTGGTCAAATAGGTGGAGCGGCGCTGGATGTTTATGAAGTGGAGCCCTGCACCGATTCCCCTGTTTTTAAACTGGAAGAAGTAGTATGCACGCCCCACCTGGGAGCATCAACTACAGAAGCCCAGGATAGAGCGGGAACTACAATTGCAGAACAGGTTATAGATGTACTTAATGGAAAAAATGCCACTTTCCCGGTAAATGCGCCGGCTATAAGACCGGAACAAATGGAGGTCCTGTCACCTTTCTTTGAATTATGTGAAAACCTCGGAAGCCTGTTTATAAATTTGGTTGAAGGCAATTTAGATAGTTTAAAGATTGGATATTACGGGAAAGTGTCTGAATATGATGTGAGGGTCCCAACATCCGTTATACTGGTAAAAATACTGGAAAGATATTCAGCGGAAAATGTAAATATGGTAAATGTTGATCTGGTAACCAAGGAAACAGGCCTTAAGGTAAAAGTAGTAAAAAGCAGCCAGTCGAAGGATTTTATTAATTTGATTACCCTGGAGGGCAAAGGAAAAGACAGCGAGCTTTCCATCTCGGGGACCACTACCGGTAAAAAGGATACCCCAAGATTTATTGCTATTGATAAGTTTGAGATAGATATGGTTCCTTCAAAGTATATGGCATTTATAAGATATAGGGATATTCCAGGCCAGATTGGCAAGATAGGGACTGCTTTCGGCGAGTTAAATGTAAATATTGCATCAATGCATGTAGGAAGAAAGAAGATGAGTGGGGATGCAGTAATGGGCTTGAATCTGGATAATGAAGTGAACCCTGAAATGCTAGAAGAATTTAAAAAGCTTTCAGGTTTTAAAAATATAAAGATAGTTACTCTTTATTAAATAAAAAGATTTTAAGAAAGACTTTAATATCATAAAGGTTGGTTGATTTCAACGGAAAATAAGAAAAATAAGATTTATATATTTGATACAACATTGCGGGATGGTGAACAGGCGCCTGGCATACACTTGAACACAAAGGAAAAACTGGAAATAGCCCAGCAGCTTGCTAAGTTAAATGTGGATATTATAGAAGCTGGTTTTCCGATATCCTCAAAAAGCGATTTTAATTCGGTAAAGAAGATATCGGGCAGGATTAAAGATAGGAGAATTGCCGCTCTGGCCAGGGCAAATTTAAAGGATATAGATGCTGCCGGAGAAGCTCTTAAAAGTGCAGAACAACCGGTAATACATACTTTCATCTCCTCATCTGATATCCACCTTAAGTATCAGCTAAAGAAAAGCAGAGAAGAAGTGCTGGAGCTTGCAGGGGAAGCTGTAAAAAGAAGTCTTAAATATACGGACATGGTTGAGTTTTCAGCAATGGATGCAACCAGGAGTGACTGGGAATTCTTATGCAGGTTATTTGAAATTGTAATAAGAAGCGGCGCCAGTGTCATAAATATCCCCGATACAGTGGGTTATGCTATTCCAAACGAGTTTGGAAGAATGATAGATTACATTTTTGAAAATACCAGAGGTATAGAAGATGCAATAGTAAGCGTGCACTGTCACAATGATCTTGGTCTTGCTGTTGCTAATTCACTAATGGCTATAGAACATGGAGTAAGACAGGTCGAATGTGCGGTAAATGGTATCGGTGAGAGGGCCGGCAATGCATCGCTTGAAGAATTGGCTATGATTATAGATACCCGTAAAAGAGACCTCGGGGTATTTACCGATATTAATATAGGTGAAATTATAAGAACCAGCAGTATTGTAAAGTCACTTACTGGTTATGTTGTTGCGCCCAATAAAGCAATAGTAGGTAAGAATGCATTCAGCCATGAAGCCGGAATACATCAGGATGGAATGTTAAAGGAAAGGTCCACTTATGAAATAATAAAACCTGAAAATATTGGCCTGAAATCATCAAAACTGGTACTGGGTAAGCATTCAGGCAGGCACGCATTTGTAGAGAGACTAGCAGAACTTGGTATCCGTCTTGAGGAAAATGATTTAGAAAAGGCTTTTGAAAGATTTAAAGACCTTGCAGAGAAAAAAGGAGCTATAAATGACCAGGATATCAAAGCGATAGTAGAAAATGAATTGCGGGAGGTTTGGGAGCATTTCATACTTAAGTATTACCAGGTTCAAAGTGGTTCAAATATCAAGGCAACATCTACAATAGGCATAGAGATAGAAGGTAAAGTCCACGAAGGCACTTCGACCGGCGATGGTCCGGTGGATGCTTCATTTAAGGCTATCGATAAAATAACAAAAATAAATGCAAAATTAGTGGAATATAAAATAGAAGCTGTATCCGGAGGTAAAGATGCGCTGGGTTCAGTTAAAATAATAGTGAGTACCAACGGAACAGAAGTTATGGGCAGCGGTATTAGCACAGATATAGTCGAGGCAAGCATAAAGGCTTATATTGATGCAATGAATAGAATTGTAGAAAGCTCGGAATAAAAGGTTACAGGTTGGGTTAAATAGGGGAATTAATAAACTAAAAAAATTTTAAGTTAAGAAGGGAACTTTATAAAGTTGAATGATAAAAATAAACCACAGACAATTGCGCAGAAAATACTTGCCTATCACTGCGGCAAGGATTACACGTCTGAAGGCGAGATAGTAAATGCAGATGTAGATATTGTGCTCGGTAACGACATCACCCTGCCTATTGCGATTGAGGAATTTGATAAGATTGGCGCGGGCAGAGTTTTTGATGAGGAAAAAGTGGTTGTGGTACCTGACCATTTTGCTCCTAATAAGGATATAAAATCTGCCCAGCAGTGTAAATTATTAAGGGAATTTGCCAGGAAGCAGGATATTAAAAATTATTTTGAAGTGGGAAAAATGGGCATAGAGCATGCGCTTCTTCCTGAATTGGGCCTGGTACTACCGGGTAATCTGGTGGTAGGGGCGGATTCTCACACCTGTACTTACGGTGCTCTGGGAGCAGCTTCAACAGGTGTTGGGAGCACGGATGTAGCAGTGGCAATGGCTACCGGCAAGCTCTGGTTTATGGTGCCCAAAACTATAAAATTTATCTACAGCGGCAGTTTAAAGAAATGGATAACCGGAAAGGACTTAATACTTTATACCATAGGTCTGATAGGAGTGGACGGCGCGCTTTACAAATCTATGGAGTTCAGCGGTCCGGTAGTAAGTAAACTGTCTATGGATTCCCGATTTACAATATCTAATATGGCTATAGAGGCAGGCGGAAAATTTGGAATCTTTGAAGTTGATGGGATAACCGAGGAATTTTTAAAGTCAAGGTCTGATGGAAGCTATAAGATATTTAAAAGTGATCCTGATGTAGATTATGAAAAGACATATAATATAGATTGTTCGGATATAGAATTGCAGGTGGCAGCTCCTCATCTTCCGTCAAATGCAAGAAATGCAAAGGATTTAACCGGTATTAGTATAGATCAGGTGGTAATAGGTTCCTGTACCAACGGAAGGGTGGAAGATTTAAGAATTGCAGCAGAAATTTTAAATGGCAGAGAAGTGGATAGAAATTTAAGGACCATAATAATTCCTGCCACTCAGAACATATATCTTGAGGCATTAAAAAAGGGTTATATTGAAATTTTTATAAATTCAGGCTGTGCGGTAAGCACTCCAACCTGTGGGCCCTGCCTGGGAGGCCATATGGGTGTACTGGCCGAAGGGGAGAGAGCAGTATCTACAACCAATAGAAATTTTGTTGGCAGGATGGGCCATCCAAAAAGTGAAGTTTACTTAAGTGGACCTTCGGTAGCCGCAGCATCTGCAGTAGCCGGCAGAATAGCAACCCCGGAGGAGGTTATTTGATAATAATAAGGGAAAGAGCAATAAAATACGGGAATAATGTTGATACTGATGTGATAATACCGGCTAGATATCTCAATACCACTGAGGATAGAGAGCTGGCTTCGCATTGCTTTGAGGGTCTGGATAAGGATTTTAAGGAGAAGGTAAAGGAAAGAAAAATAATTGTTGCAGGCCATAATTTCGGATGCGGTTCTTCCAGAGAACATGCTCCGCTGTCCATAAAAGCAAGCGGGATAAAGGCTGTAATTGCAGTATCGTTTGCCCGTATATTTTTTAGAAATGCTATAAATATAGGGCTTCCGGTTATAGCAAGCAGCCAGGCAAGTAGTTTTATACAGGATGGAGATGAGCTGGAGATAGATTTAAGCAGTGGTAAAATTAAAGATATTACAAAAGATAAAATATTTGATGTAAAACCGCTTCCTGAGTTTATCCAGGGGATAATAAGAAGCGGCGGATATATAAATTTTACTAAAGAGAATATAAAGAGGTAATTAATTTTAACTGTAATTTTTTAAATGAATAAAATGAATAGTGAATTGAGAGATAAAATATATGTGCTGGATACCACTTTAAGGGATGGCGCCCAGAGAGCTGATATATCTTTTTCGGTCAATGATAAGCTGCAGATGATAGATAGGTTTGATGATATCGGCATTGATTATATTGAAGTTGGATTTCCTGCGTCCAATCCGAAGGAAATGGAATTATTTGAAAAGCTAAAAGGTAGAAAATTCGAATATTCCAAAATAGTAGCCCTTGGAATGACCAGACGAAAGAGTGTATCTGCAGCAGAGGACAATGATTTGAAACAATTAATTGATTCGGGCGCGGATGCTGTCTGTGTTGTGGGTAAATCATCTTCTCTTCACGCCGAAAAGGTTATAGAGACAACGCTTGAAAATAACCTGAGCATGATTTTTGATTCCATAGAGTACTTAAAGAAATATTTCCCTGAAGTGATTTTTGATGCCGAGCATTTTTTTGATGGTTTTAAAGAAAATCCGAAGTATGCGCTGGAAACTTTAAAATCGGCTTTGGAAGCAGGTGCAGATTATTTATGTCTTTGTGATACTAATGGAGGTATGCTTCCCGATGATGTTATAGAGATAATCGATAAGGTGAATAGGGGAGTTAAAGCAACGCTGGGGGTACATTTTCACAATGACAGCGGATGCGCTGTCGCAAATACTGTAATAGCTGTAAAGAAGGGAATAAAGATGATTCAGGGAACAATAAACGGTTATGGTGAGAGATGCGGCAATGCGGACCTGTGCCAGATAATTCCCAATCTGGAGATAAAATTAAAGAAGAACTGCTTAAAAGAAGACAGCCTGAAGCATTTAACCAATCTTTCAAGGTTTGTAAGTGAGACTGCAAATCAGATTGCAAATCCAAGCCAACCGTTTGTAGGCCGTAATGCTTTTACCCATAAGGGCGGTATGCATGTAAGCGGGGTAAGCAAATTACCAAAAGCATTTGAGCATATGGATCCTGAGATAGTTGGAAATACCAGAGAAATATTAATTTCAGAGCTTTCCGGTAAGAAATCTATAATTCTTAAGGCAAAGGAATTTGGAATTAATCTGGAAGATGATTTAAAAAAGGTAAGTGAGATTTTAAACAGGGTTCAGAATCTGGAGCATAAAGGTTATCAGTTTGAGGCTGCTGACGGGAGTTTTGAACTGCTGGTTAAAGAAGTTACCGGTACAAAGAAGAAGTTTTTTAAACTGGAAAGCTTCAGAGTATTAAACGAGAAGAAGGAAGATGGCAGTATGTTGTCTGAGGCCACAGTTAAGGTGTTGATTGATGAAAATAGGATTATCGAAACTGCAGAGGGTAACGGCCCGGTTAATGCCCTGGACAGTGCGTTAAGAAAAGCAATTGAAAGCTGTTATCCTGCGCTGTCAAGAATCACCCTTACAGACTTTAAGGTTAGGGTACTTGATGAGAAGAAGGGTACCGGAGCAGTGGTAAGAGTTCTGATTGAATCATCAGATGGCAAGAAGAGCTGGGGGACCATAGGGGTATCTGAGAATATAATCGAAGCCAGCTGGCAGGCCCTGGAAGACAGTATTATATATGGCCTGATGCATGTGGAGAAGAATAAATAGGGTTATGAAATTCATAGGAATTTACTCATAAATTTTCTTGATATATAGACAATACAGTGGTGAAGTATCGAAGCAAAATGTTAATGTATTTGACTATGAACGTGGTAATTAGTTAAATTTTAAATATCGTATCCTGGAAAATAATCTGTTTTGATATTATCTGTTTTAACTTTCATTTCTAGTAAAATATTTTTTATATTCTTCATCATGCCAAATGGTCCGCTAATATAATATAATCTATTCTCTATATCTGGTACAAAGCTCTCTATAACATATCGGTCTATGATTTTTGGTGCTATTACATATTGAATTTTTAATAGTTCATTATTTTTCTTTATTTGTTCCAGTTCGTTTCTGAATACAATTTCATTATCTTTATTACCATATAACAGTACTATATCGAGTTTCTTATTTTTGTGTTCAAGATCAAGTAAGATAGAACGATAGGGAGTTATACCTATTCCTCCTGCAATAAAAACATATTTCTTACCATAATCGCTTATAATAAACTTACCTTTTATTGAATATGCTTCAATTGTATTGCCTACATTTAAGTTAAAAAGAGCTTTTTTAAATGAGCTTCCCTTTTCAAAATCAAATTTTGATGTGAGCATAATATTATCTTCAAATGGAGCAGATGATATAGTAAAATGTCTGGTAATTCCTCTTTCATCTTCATTTTCATCTGGTATTTTATAAAAAATAAACTGACCAGCTTTCCATTCAACCGGCTTGTCAGGGGCAAATATAAATGAGAATACATCTTTTGTTTCTCTATTTTTCTTTAATAATTTAACTTTCATATATAGTTTTTACAATTATTATAAATTTTTATTTTCCTATTTAAATTGTACCATTTTTTCTATATTTTTTTCTAAATAAATCTACTATCTTTTCTCAAGTATAAGAACCTGTTAACTTTAAAAATAAAGAGTTTATATTTTATAATCAGAAGTATTATAAGATATAAGGTTGAGCTAAAAGATAAAACAGAGAGTTTAGATATTTGCCAATAAAGGAAAGTAGATGGAATATAAAACTGAAGAAAAATTAAAGTTTTTTCAATTTTTATTAATTTAGGGTAAAAATTTCTGTTTTGTGTGGGATTTTAATGTTTTTAGAGATTAAAACTGACCCTAACTGACAAAGTCAAGATAAATTAATGCTAAAAAATTATTGATTTATATCTTTTTTTATATATTTAATAAGATATAAATTAGTATATAATATGGAGCGAAAACTATGGCAAAAATTCTATTATCAATACCTGATGAAGTCCTGGAAGAAATTGATAGATACAAGGAAAGAAAAAAAATAAAGAGAAACCAGAAAATCATAAAGTTATTATGCTTTCAGATTTTTTAGATAAATAACTTTCTTAATAAAATTTTATAAAATTAAGCTATGCCAATAAAAGCAAGGAGGAAACCCTATGGTATTTGGTAAAAAAATTACCCTATCTACAAAAGGATTTTCAGATATTAAAAATATTACTGACCAGGTAAAAAGTATTACTCACCAATCCAGCATAAAGAATGGATTGGTAGGTGTTTTTGTCATCGGTTCAACTGCTTCCGTTTCAACCATCGAATATGAACCAGCTCTGGTTGAAGATATGCGCCAACAGCTGGAAGAATTTGTTCCGGCTAGTAAACATACCCGGCACTCACAGACATGGGGTGATGACAATGGGTTTTCACACATACGCGCTACATTTATGGGTCCGGGTATTACTGTACCGCTATCTGGTGGCAAGTTAGTTCTTGGTACATGGCAGCAGATAATCGTTATTGACCATGATAATAGACCTCGTTCACGTGAGGTTTTTATACAGGTTATGGGAGAATAGTAAAAAAAAGATTCAATTCTGCCATAATAAAAACAGTGAAAAGATGAAAAAATATTTTTAATTAAAATGGATTACCAGAGACCAATATTTTTATTTTTGTTTGGAGTAATTTTATTATTTTTATTATTTGCAGTTTATGCAGTTTATCTATATTTTAATCAATCAAAATATGTTTATTTTCCAACTTCTGATATTGCTGCTACACCCTCTGATGCAGGGCTTTTTTATGAGGATATAATGTTGAAAACATCTGATGGGATAAATATATCCGGATGGTATATTCCAACAGAAAATCAAAGAGGAACAATATTGTTTTTTCATGGAAATGGAGGAAATATATCTCACCGAATCGAGTTTATAGAAATGTTTTATGAGCTTAATCTCTCCACCTTTATAATTGATTATCGCGGCTATGGAAAAAGTGAGGGGAAGCCCAGCGAGGAAGGAACATACCTTGATGCAGAAGCTGCATGGGATTATGTGGTAGATGAGAAAAAAATTAATCCTTCAAGAATAATTATCTATGGGAGATCCTTGGGTGCGCCAATTGGCACAAGGCTTGCAGAAAAACATAAACCGGCTACTCTTATACTGGATTCCACATTTACTTCAATTAAAGATATTAGCGCAAGGCTTTATCCTTTTCTTCCTGTAAAAAGATTTTTTAAATTTGAATATAATACAATTGAATATCTAAAAGGTGTAGATTGCCCTGTTCTTATTATTCACAGCCGTGATGACAGTTATATACCTTTTTCTCATGCTGAAAGGTTATTTGAGGTAGTAGATAATAAAAAAGAGCTTGTGGAAACTTTTGGTGATCATAATACAAATTTTATAGTATCAAGAGAAGATTACAAAAATAGTATTGATTTTTTTATTAATAGAGTTAAAGAATAGGATCTTTTTCGAATAATGGTTAGTTTTAAAATTATCTATGAAAACATTTTCCAAAAGTTCTTTAATTTGTTCATTTCTTCTATTTCTATGATAAAATAATCTCATGAGATCTATCAATGATAGCCATAGGGAATATATTAAAATAATTAGAAAGTTAACTCCTGAAGAAAGGCTAAAAAAATGCTTTGAATTGAATGAGTTAACCAAACAGCTTTTTTTAACAGGGCTTAAAAATAGATTCCCTGATCTTTCTCAGGAAGAAATTAAAAAATTATATTTAAAAAGAATAAACAAGTGTCACAATTTAGATTATTAGAAAAAGTTGTTCAGATGTTATCTGAAAGAAATATTCCGTATATGCTAACTGGTTCTATTGTTTCAAGCCTTCAAGGAATTCCGCGTTCTACTCATGATATTGATATAATAATATCAATTAATAAAACCGATATTCATAAAATTACAGAAGCTTTTTCAAAGGATGATTATTATATTAATAAAAAATCTATTGAAGCAGCAATTATTAATAAAAGTCAATTTAATATAATAGATATAAATCAGGGAGATAAGATTGATTTTTGGATTTTAACTGAAAATGAATATGATAAAAGCAGGTTTTCAAGAAAACAAAAAGTAAAATTTCTTGATTTTGAGATCTATGTTTCTGCACCAGAAGATACTATACTTCAAAAATTATATTGGTCAAAACAATCAGGTGGAAGCAAAAAACAGTTTGATGACGCTTTAAATGTATTTGAAATCCAGTATAGCAATCTTGATATTAGTTATATAGTTTTCTGGTCTAAGAAACTTAATATAGAGTCTTTATTTAAAGAACTTAAGCTAAAAGCAGATATTATAGAATGAATTTTAGTTTGATTTAAATTTATTTCTTTTTTCTGCTAATTTCAAATCTATTTCATCTTCTTTCTGATGAATTTTCTACCAACTATAAAAATACTGTTTTGGCTACAGTATGGAGCAGATACTAAATATTACTATCTCCGGATTTTCAGGAATTCTACTGAATTTTTCCAGAAAGATAAATATCTTTTGCTGTTATTGCAAGGATAGCTGCATCCATCTATACATAAGAAAATATTTTTTATGATTTTGAACTATTTAAAAATATATGTTTATAATAATATTCATTATCGAAATAATGCTGGGATATTAGAATAGCAAACTAAAAGACCAAATTTGTCAAAATGGTCATAAAAAAACATCACTTGTGGGATTTAGATTACAGGACAGCAATTGAACTTCAGAAGGAACTTTTCAAAGAAGTTGTCCTACATGACAGGTTTAAAAGTATCAGAAAAATTGCAGGGGTAGATGTCAAATTTCTAAAAGGATTAAATAAATTTGTATGCGCTGTCCTTATTTTTTCTTATCCCTCTCTTGAAATAATAGAAGAAAAATACTGCCAGTCCGAACCACATTTTCCCTATATACCAGGGTTACTGTCTTTCAGGGAAGGACCTGTGATAGAAAGATGTTTCGGGCAAATTGAGAATATCCCTGATCTTGCTTTTTTTGACGGACATGGCTACTCGCACCCAAGAAGGCTGGGTCTTGCTTCACATATGGGAATTATTTTAAATCTGCCTTCAATTGGTTGCGCAAAGAAAAAACTTTGTGGACAGTATGATGATTTATCCCTGGATAAAGAGAAAGGGAGTTATTGTTATATTACTGACAGCGATGAAATCATTGGCGCTGCAGTAAGAACCAGGTATGATACAAAACCTGTATTTGTTTCTGTTGGAAATAAAATCTGTCTTGAATCTGCAATCAAATATACATTATCTGTATCTAAATTCAGAATACCCGAGCCTACAAGGCTTGCTCATAATTATTTAAACTCTAAATCATTTTTTGTACCTTGAATTCTTTTTGTTTTTTAAAGAAATCAAAATTTGTTGAAAAATCGTCCTGGATTTGGCAAGTATGAAATTTTAAAAAAGTAACAAAACTATAGTAATAGATATCTGCAATATTGCGATTATTATGTCATTTTGGTAGGATAAACGTAAGTTAGCATCTATCAGTGGTTGTGCGAAAGCAACGCTAGAATAGAAAATAAAAGGAGAAAAATTATAAATATTAACATTGTGAAAAGGTTAATTCAAACAGTTCTTACACTGTTATTTCAAGGAATTATTTTATTTTTATCAGCCTGGACAATAAAATGGATCTGGGCGTGGATATTTATTTTAACCGGGGTTCTTATCTTAATAATTAATATGGTTGTAATTCCATCAGAAGTAATTGAGGAAAGAGGAAGAAAAAAAGAAAATGTAAAAAAATGGGATAAGATATTAACCACAATAATTAGTTTTCCTTATATCGGTATATATATTCTTTCAGGCTTGGACTACAGATTTAATTGGAGTATAAATTTTAATATTAGCATTCACATAACAGGATTGCTTTTTTTTATTTTAGGCGCAATGATATTTACATGGTCAATGATATCAAATAAATTTTTCTCAACAATGGTTAGAATACAAACAGAACGTGGACACCAGGTTGCAACTACAGGTCCTTATAAAATTATTCGTCACCCAGGCTATGTTGGCTTTATATTAATGTCTTTAGCAACACCAATATCGTTAGGTTCATTATATGGATTAATAATGTCAGGATTTGTCGTAGTTATCCTTATCATTCGCACAGCATTAGAAGATAGAACTCTTAAAAATGAATTAACTGGATATTTGGAGTATTCAAAGAAGGTAAAATATAGATTGGTTCCTTTTATATGGTAATTCAATCTCGCGTTGCCTTCGTACAACAGCGGCTGTATGGGCTCCGCTCGCATGCTCGCTCTGCCCCGGCAGCTTCGCATAGCCTAGTAAAATTATACTATTTCAAATATTTTTCTGTTGCTATAATGGTAAATATTTGTAATGTTTTTAAAAAATAGGGAGGATACTATTAATAACATTCTGGATATTGATTTGAAATCAAATACAGAGAATATAAAAGATTTCATCAGAGGATATGTAGCAAAGCTTAAAAAAGATGGAGCAGTAGTGGGGCTCAGCGGAGGACTTGATTCCGCAGTTGTTTTAAAATTATGCTCTGAGGCAATAGGAAATGAAAATGTTTTAGCGGTAATACTTCCTGAAAGGGATTCAGATTCAAAGAATATAAAAGATGCTATAAGGCTTGCAAGGGAACTAAAAATTAAATATATGAACAAAAAAATTACACTTATTTTATCCTTGATCGGGATTTACAGAATGTATCCTCCATCATTTTTATTCAAAAAAAGTATTGTTGAAAAATATATAACTAGAAAAAGAAAGTCTATTTCCGAAAGCCTGGGTAAAGATCTGTATATTTCTAATCTTACCGGGAGTTCAAATAAGGAGCTTTGCAGGGGGCTTGCTTATTGCAGAATAAAGAACAGAGTGAGGAGCGCATTACTTTTTTATTATGCGGAGCTTAATAATTATCTACTAGTCGGATGTGCTAATAAAAGTGAATGGATGATAGGCTATTTTATAAAATATGGCGACGGTATAGCAGATATTATGCCTGTAATCTCATTTTATAAAACACAAATATTTGCTATGGCAGATTATTTGAAATTGCCTGATTATATTGTAAATAAAGCCCCCAGCCCTGATATTTTACCGGGAATTATAGATGAGGATATGATAGGAATTTCCTACAGGAAACTTGATATTATATTGTATGGTTTGGAGAAAAAATACTCTGTTAGTAAAATAGCCAGAATTTCCGGGGCAACTTATGATGAAATAAAAAGAGTTATAGAAATTATAGATAAGTCCGGGTATTTAAGAAAATGGCCGGTTATGTTTTAAATCAGCGATAAAAAATTTACCATTTATAGCAATCTGCCAGATTAAAGATAATGTAAAATGTGATTGCTTATTCCCTGTATTTTTAATAAAATATTGCAATATGTTTTCAGGCATTTAAGCCTATCGAATAATTGATAATTTATTTGATGATTTCTTTTAGAGGAGGTATTTTGTGTCAAGTTTGCTGTTACTGCGAATTATTCCTTTCATTGGCTCTGGTATATCGCTCATTCTGGCTATAGTTTTTTCTGTGCTTGTTACTAAAAAAAGCAGAGGCTCCAGAAGAATGGAGGAGATTTCTAATGCTATATTTGTCGGGAGTAGAGCTTACCTTAATCAGCAGGCCAAAATAATGCTGATATTTTTCGCTGTTCTGGTTGCGCTTCTTGGTATTATGGTTAAATTTGGATATCTTTACTTTGCGTCAATTCCAGCTTTTGCAACTGGTATGGGATTTAGCATTTTAATTGGTTATGTGGGGATGTGGATATCTACTACTTCAAATGCCAGGGTAACTCATGCTGCAAAGGAAAAGGGTCTGGGGGAAGCTATGAATATAGCAATTACTGCAGCTTCTGCCTCAGGGCTTCTTCTGGCAGTAGCGGTACTTTTTTATACTGCTTTCTGGTTTAATATCCTTTTCTGGTGGTATGGAAGAGGTGGAGTGAGCCAGATAGAAACTTTATACAATGTAGTAAATGTATCAGTTACATTTGTTATTGGTGCCAGTTTTGCAGCATTTTTTATGAGAACAGGCGGGGGAATATTCACTAAAGCTGCAGATATGGGAGCAGATTATGTGGGTAAAGTAGAATCAGGCCTAAAAGAAGATGATTACAGAAATCCTGCCACTATTGCGGATAATGTTGGTGACAATGTGGGAGATGTTGGGGGAATGAAAGCAGATAGCTTTGAATCATGGCTTGGTTCAATAGTTGCTGCGCAGTTTTTGGGATTTCTTGCATTTAAAAATACTCCTCCGATGATAAACAGTGTTCTCCTACCAATGCTTATTGCTACGGCAGGAGCAATAGCCTCAATTATTGCCATATTTGTGATTAAACTTATTATAAGAAGGTATAAACAAGGGGCAACAGTCAGTCTTCTTACCACGACAACCTTATCCGGGCTTCTGATTACTGGAGGGGCAATTATAATCTTATCCTATTTTATAATAAGATATACAATGGGTGCAGAGTACAATTACTTGTTTTTAGCTTCAACAGGCGGAATAGTTACAGGATTTTTAATTGGACTGTTTACACTTCTTTATACTGATTCAAGATACAGGCCTACAAGAAATATAAGGGAAAGCGCAAAAAGTGGTCCGGCAACTTATGTGGTGAACGGTCTTGCCTATGGTATGGAATCAAGCATACTTCCTGGTTTAACAGTAATAGGAGTTATGGTTTTTTGTTTTTATATCTCAAGGGGTCTGGTAGATTTTAAAATGGGGATATATGGCGTTGCAATAGCAGCTGTCGGCATGCTTGCCACTGCTCCATTTGTTGTCACAATTGATGTATTTGGGCCAATATCCGATAACGCAGGCGGGATAGCAGAGATGGCAGAGCTTCCTTCGGAGGTCAGAAAAACAACTGATAAACTTGATGCTGTTGGAAATACAACTGCCGCAATAGGAAAAGGAATCTTAATTGGAAGCGCTGCAGTAACTGCCCTTGCCCTGGGGCAGGCTTATTTTTCCCAGATAGAACTTTTAAAAGTTGGAATGTTTTTAGATTTTATGAGAGACCCGAGAGTACTGGCAGGGTTATTTATAGGAGTTCTTATGCCATTCTTTTTCACCTCTCTTTTACTGGGGGCAGTGGGTAAAGCAGCTAATAAAGTGGTGGTTGAGGCAAGAAAACAGATAAAAGGAATACTAGCCGGAAAAGAAAAGGGAGACCCAAAAGCATTTATTACTATAGTTACAAAATCTGCCCAGAGGGGAATTTTAATACCGGGAATATCAATTTTTGTAATACCGACTGTTGTGGGTATTTTTTTGGGTCCCGGCGGAGTAATAGCGTTGATTATCGGAACACTTCTTTCAGGTTTTGCCCATGCAATATTTATGGCGAATGCAGGTGGAGCAATGGATAATGCAAAGAAAAAAATTGAAGAAGAAGGAAAAAGCGGGACTCCTGAACATGCAGCTTCTGTTGTGGGCGATACTGTGGGTGACCCTTTAAAGGATACTGCAGGTCCATCCATGAATATACTTATAAAGCTTATTAGTGTAGTGGCTATCCAGACTGCAGTACTGGTTGTTGACCTCTCAGGAAAACTATTCCACTTTTAATGGTAAGTTCCTTTTTTAGGACTGGATTTTAAAAGAAATTAACGTATGGAGAAAATGCATGGGCGCATTTTTAATTAATCGGTTTTAGTATAAATTAGGTGAATTTTTAAGTTAATTTAAAATTATTTACATTTATGATATTTTCATGGTTATGAAAAACGAAATATATAAGATAATTGGAAGATTACTGGAAAATTACAAAGAAGAGAAAATAAATAAAGAAGATGCCATCTCAAAAATTAAAGAAATGTATTTTGAGGATATCGGTTTTGCAAAAATAGATCACCACCGCCTGCTGAGAAGAGATTTTCCAGAGGTAATATATGGTACAGGTAAGACTCCGGAGCAAATCCTGGAGATTGCAAAAAAGATATTAAACTATTCACCCGTACTACTTGTTACCAGAACCACAATCGAAACTTTCAAATTATTAAAAAAGGAGATTAAAAATATTAAATTCAATTCCAGGTCAAATATTATTTATACACCGCTTGATATACCGGATGGTAACTTAAGTGAAGGAATTACTGTAATATGCGCAGGAACCTCGGATATAAGTGTGGCGGAAGAAGCGGCAGTTACCGCTTATCTTATGAAGAATAAAGTTAGAAAGATTTATGATGTCGGAGTTGCAGGTATTCACAGACTGGTAAGTTTTAAGGATGAACTAAACCGCTCAAATGTGATTATAGCAGTTGCCGGTATGGAAGGGGCACTTCCGGGGGTGGTAAGTTCAATGGTAGATTGTCCGGTAATTGGAGTTCCTACAAGTGTGGGGTATGGGACAAGTTTTAAAGGGATATCGCCGCTTCTTACCATGTTAAATTCCTGCAGCCCTGGAGTAGTTGTTGTAAACATTGATAATGGATTTGGAGCAGGTTATGCAGCCGGAATAATTAACAGGGTGATTAAAAGAGGTAAATCTACTTAAAGTGAAAGTTTTTATATTTATGGTAAAAAATTAGCTTTTAATAGTATGTGTGTAATATTTTTTAAGATATATTATAATAACAG
>SOKC01000119.1 GCA_004376325.1 Actinomycetota bacterium
CTACAGCTTCCTCCTCTTCTGCTGCTGCTTCTTCTTCTCCAACATCTAACTTTTCCTCTTCAGTAGCAGTTCCACACTGATTGCATAGAGCTGCAAAACTGAAAAGAAAAATGATAGTCAGGATAGCAATAAAAAAATACATTTTATTTTTTCTCATAATATCTATCCTCCAAAATAATATTAATAACTTATAAAAAACCTTTATATAATAAAATTATACTCTATAAAGAAAATTTTTTTCAGTTTTAAAAAAATTATTATAAAAAACTATAAATTAAATAATCTCAAGATAATTTCACCATAATCAAAAAATAAAAGATTAATAAAAAAAGGCACTCAAGTAGAATGCCTTTTAAAATGCTTTTTTTATTTCTTATATAATCAAATATATTTTACCAAATTAAAACTTTGAAACTTTATCTAACCTTCTCTTTTAATACTTTTCCTGCTACAAATTTAGGGACAGTACGGGCTGGAATTCTTATAGTTTTTCTTGTACGGGGATTCATCCCGGTTCTTGCTTTTCTATTAGACACCTGAAAGGTACCAAAACCAACTAAAGATACTTTACCACCTTTTACCAATACATCAGTTATAGATTCCTGTATAGCATCTATAACGCTGGCGATATCCTTTTTTGACAAATCCGTCTTACCACTTATAGCACCTACTAACTCTGCCTTATTCATTCTCTTTCTCCCTTCATATTTTTATATTAAAAAATATTTGTTTCTATAAATTTAAAATGCGCCGCGCCTAACGAGTATAACTCTTATTGAATTAATTATAATACTTATTCTAAATTTGACAATACAATAATTTATATTCTTTTTATAACAAGTTTTGCTAAAAAAACAAGAAATCAATTAATCTAATTTTTTATAACTAAACGCTATTATATACTTTTTGCATAAATTTTAATACACTTTAGCTATATTATTTCTACAAATTTTAAAAACATTTTTATTTATTCTAACATTCCATATAAATTTTTAATATTTCATTGAGAAAATCCAGGGCCTCTTCTTTTGGTCTCTGGAAAGAATTTCTTCCAATTATAGAACCAAATCCCCCACCTTCTTTTATTTGTTTTATTTCCTCAATTACTTCCTCTCTGCCTTTTGCAGGTCCTCCTGAAAATATCACAATCCTTTTCCCATCAAATGCGCTCTGCACTACATGTCTTACTCTCTCCGCTAATGTACCCACTGGAATATTATACTTCTCATATACCTTTCTTGCTTCTTCAAGTTCTATATGATCAGTCGGCGGTTTTACTTTTATTAAATGAGCACCTAATTGAGCGGCGATTTGAGCTGCATATGCTACCACATCAACTGCAGTTTCGCCTTCCTTTGATAGACTGGAACCTCTTGGATAAGACCATATTACCACCACTAATCCATTTCTTTTCGCTTCCAGGGCTATTTCTCTTATCTCTTCATACATTTGTTTGAAATTAATGCTGCCTGGATAAATAGTGAATCCTATTGCAGCACAGCCAAGCCTTAAGGCATCTTCTACAGAAGCAGTTACAGCAGGAATCGGGTCAGGATTACGACTCAGTGCCTCATTACTGTTAGCTTTCAGGATAAGAGGAATTTGTCCTGCATATTCTCTTGCAATAGTCTGTATAGAACCAAGTGGTGCTGCATGTGCATTCAAGCCAGCATCTATAGCCAGCTTTACATGATACACCGGATCATAACCATCCGGGTTTGGGGCAAAACTTCTCGCAGGGCCATGTTCAAATCCCTGGTCAACTGGTAGAATTACCATCTTACCAGTTCCGCCTAACTTTCCATGCATAAGTATATTATATAAATTTCTAATAGTTCCGGGGTTTTCATTCTTATACCAGGATAGTATTTCCTTAATTTTCTCATTCATATTAATACTCCACTAAAATTGTATATATAAAGACTATCACAAAATTTAATACCAGAATAGTAAAATTTTTATTGATTTTATTGTGCTTTTATTATATTGTGTATTTACATA
>SOKC01000092.1 GCA_004376325.1 Actinomycetota bacterium
GGCGGAAAAGCAGCACCTACAGGAGCAGAGATTACCATAAAATCATCAGGCCCACTTGAGGGTATAAAGAAAGTAATAGCCGAGCGTATGAGTTATTCCAGGTCAAATATTCCACACTTAGTTTTAAATGTAAAGGCTGATGCCACTCAGCTTATAGCCTTAAGGGAAAAATTCAAAAAAAAGATACTTAAAAAATACGGGATTAAAATAACTTATACTGATTTTATATTAAAATCAACGGCAGTCGCACTGCGGGAGAATTTAGAAGTAAATTCAACTTTTTCTGATGGAAACTATATAATATATGATGATGTGAATGTAGGTGTGGCGGTTTCATTAGAAGGAGGACTTATAGTTCCAATTATCTTTAACTGTGACAAGCTGAAAATTACCGATATTGCAAAAAAAAGAATTGAACTTGTTGGTAAAGCAAGAGAAGGAAAGCTCAGCCTGGAGGAGATCTCAAACGGTACATTTACAGTAACCAATTTAGGAATGTATGGCATAAGATCATTTTCACCCATAATAAACCCTCCCCAGGCAGCTATACTTGCTGTTGGAGAAATATATACTGAGCCTGCAATAGTAAATGGGAAGATTAAGCCAGAATCCTTTATAGACCTTTCTGTTTCATGTGATCATAGAATAATTGATGGAATTGTAGGAGCAAAATTCCTGCGGAGAATAGCAGAACTAATAGAGAATCCAGCAGAATTAATTAATTGAATTTGTAAATTTTAATGGAGTAATTTTTAGAAATGAAAGACAAAGAAGCGAAAATAGTACTGTTTTGTGTCAATTGCAATAAAGAATCACCACATACAGTGTATTATATAGGAAATTACCTGCGGAGCGTAGCCTGTGACAGCTGTGATAGGAAAATAGAAATTGATAGACGCCACCTGAGAACTGTTTTTGCCGAGGATTTTATAAATAGAATTTTAACCAAGCCGCATAGGATGACCGAAGATATGAAAAAAGCAGTGGCAACCCTGATGCCCTTTCTTCCCAAGAGACTGTTCAGAGAACCCTTAAAAGTGATAAAAGAGATATATGCTGTATTAAAAAAAGATAATGGCAATGGCAACAATAAGAAAAGGTAGTCAGCATTTTTAGGACAATTATATAATCATATAATCCTCAACACAGGGATTTTAAAAATATTACCAAAGCTATCCAGCAGTTGTTCTTTGACATTATAGATAGGGATGGTTTTACTTGAGATTTTTTTTATTGAGGTTTGGGGATAATCTTTAAGGCCGCAGGCTATTATATTATCAAAATATTTTAAATCGTTGTTCACATTTATTGAAAACCCATGAAATGTAGTCCATTTTTTAATTTTCAGACCAATTGACGCTATTTTAGAATTGTTAACAAATATTCCCCTATGTTTGTCTATTCTTGTCCCCTGAATATTATAACTGGCAAGCGCATCTATTATAACCTGTTCAAGGTTATAGACAAAAAGGGTTAAATCTTTTTTTACCTGAGCCAGGTTAAAAATTGTATAGCAGACAATTTGGCCTGGAGTGTGGAGGGTTATATCACCACCGCGGGTGGATTGTACCAATTCTATATCTTGTTGCTGTAGCTCTTCCCTGCTTACCAGTAAGTTACCGGTATCCCTGTTGCTTCCTATGGTTATAACCGGATAATGCTCAAGCAGCAGTATTACACCAGGCTTATCTTTTAATTTTATCAGTTCAAAAAGTTTTGTCTGCAGATTGTAAGCATGGTTATAAGAAATGAGACCCAGATCAAAACTTAGAATATTTTTACATGTATTATGGTTCTTAAAGCTATTTATTATTCTATTAATTCCGGCTGATGTTTTTTGTTTTGAGGTTTCCATAATTTTGTATAATATAATTGATTAATTTATTTTACCATATTAATGAATATAATTATTTCTGTTTATAGGTGACCGGAAGAAAGGAGTTTTTTATAATATGGGTA
>SOKC01000007.1 GCA_004376325.1 Actinomycetota bacterium
GATGAATAGAAAAAGAGATATGGAAATAAAAAGTAAAACTTACAAACCTGTACCAAATCTCACTTCTTCCAATGAAGTATCATCATGGCACACCAGGTCAATTGAAGAAGTTGTAGAATCCCTTAAAACCAATATTAAAACCGGCTTAAGTAAAAAAGAGGCAGAAGATCGGGTTGGTAACTACGGCTATAATGAACTTGAAGAAAAAAAAGGAAGGACACCCTTCAGAATATTCGTCTCCCAGTTTAATGACTTTATGATATGGATACTTATTGCTGCTGCCTTCGTCTCCGGTATAATTATAAGGGAGATCACCGATGCAATAGTAATAATGATTATACTGGTGATAAATTCAGTTTTAGGCTTTGTCCAGGAATTCCGCGCTGAAAAAGCCCTTCAGGCTCTAAAAGAACTTGCTTCTCCCGGCGCTCTGGTTATAAGAGATAGCCAGGAAAGCAGTATTTATTCCAAAAAACTGGTGCCCGGTGATATTATTAAATTAACTGCAGGTGATCTTGTACCGGCAGATTGCAGGATTATAGACCAGGTAAATCTCCAGGCAAATGAATCAATTATTACCGGTGAATCCATGCCGGTCAATAAAAATACAATAACTCTTTCTAAAGCGCACTTGCCTATTGGTGATAAAAAAAATATGCTCTTTAGTGGTACTGCTATTACCAGGGGAAGATGCACCACAGTGGTTATAGGCACAGGTCAAAATACTGAAATTGGTAAAATAGCAAGCATGATTCAGGAAGAAGAGGAGCTTACCCCTCTTCAGATTGAATTAAAAACTGTTGGTAAAAAGATTGGGATAATATGCCTGGCAGTAAGCGCGATTGTCTTTTTATCCGGGGTACTAAAAGATTATTCAGTTGCCCGGATGCTCCTTGTTGCAGTAGCGCTGGCAGTTGCTGCCATACCTGAAGGACTACCGGCTATAGTTACAGTATCCCTGGCGCTTGGCGTTCAGAGAATGGCAAAGAATAACGCTATAGTCAGAAAATTAAGCTCTGTTGAAACTCTCGGCGGCGTATCCGTTATCTGTACTGATAAAACTGGAACCCTCACCGAAAATAAGATGATGGTGCGCAAAATCTATTCAGGCTTAAAAGAGGTTAAAGATTATAATAATTTCATCGAAAGATATAATAAGGCAGACAGCAACAGCAGTAAAAAAACCTTAACTGTAGGGAATTTAGACAGCAACAGCGCATTGAAACTTTTAATTGATAACGCTGTTTTATGTAATGATGCATATTACATAAATAAGGAAACCGGGCAGATTACCGGAGATCCTACAGAAGTCGCACTTATTGAACTGGGCAGTTTTTATTCAATAGATAAAAACAAATTAGAAAAAGATTATCCCCGAAAACTGGAAGAGCCTTTTGATTCCGAGCGCAAGATGATGACTACCATCAGTAAAATATCAACCGGCGATAATCGCCGTAACCAAAGATATATACTGTTTTCAAAGGGAGCTCCTGAGGTAATTGCGGGGAGATGCACCAGAATAATTAAAAATGGTAGAATAGAAAATTTAACTGATTCCGATAAAGAAAAAATCATCGAAAATAATCATACCCTTGCCGCCAAAGCAATGAGGAATCTGGCTTTTGCTTTCAAGTATCTGGATGAGCTCCCTGACGAAGAAAGAATAAAAGAGGTGGAAGAAGATCTGGTATATCTGGGTATGGTAGGAATGATCGATCCACCGCGGCCGGAAGTATATGATGCCATTGAAAAATGCAAGAGAGCTAATATTAAAATTATTATGGTAACCGGAGACCATAAACTAACCGCCAGGGCTATTGGAGAAGAGCTGGGAATACTTGGTCCGAAAGATAAGGTTATTGATGGCACAGAATTTGATCTTATGACCAAAGAGGAGCTTGAAAAACAGATAGAATATATAAGAATCTTTGCCAGGGTCTCCCCTTCAGATAAGGTTGGCATTGTTGAAGCTTTAAAGAAAAATCAGCATATAGTGGCTATGACAGGGGATGGAATAAATGATGCTCCATCGCTAAAAAAGGCCGATATCGGTGTGGCTATGGGTGTAGTGGGAACCGATGTGAGTAAGGAGTCCAGCGATATGATTTTAACTGATGATAATTTCGCCACTATAGTAAAGGCCGTAAAACAAGGAAGAGTAATATATGATAACTTAAAAAAATTTATATTATTCCTGCTGTCATGCAATATTTCAGAAGTACTTCTGATGTTTATTTGCATAGTAGTGGGTGACTATATATTCTACCTTATAACCGGAGAGAGAGGATTTCTCTATATACCGCTGCTGCCGGTGCAAATCCTGTGGATGAATCTGATAACAGACGGCCTGCCGGCAATGGCATTAGGAATAAACCCACCTGAAAAGAATATTATGGACAGAAAAGCCACTAAAAGAAAAGAGCAGATTTTAAGCAGAAGAGGACTTACCATGGTTTTATGGCAGGGACTGGTTTTGACTTCCGGGGCACTTTTTATATATTTTGCCGGTCCTCTATTTTTCAATAACCATGGCCTCCTCCATGACCGGGAGATTTTTCAGACCTCTGTTTTTACCACCCTGGTAATAACCCAGCTGCTTCATACATTTAACTTCAGATTTGAAAATAAAGGTATATTCAGAAGACACATATTTGAAAATAAATATCTTAATCTTGCCGTAATTGTATCGGTTTTGCTCCAAATTGGAATAATTTATATTCCCTGGCTCCAGGGTATATTTAAAACAGCCAGCCTTGGTCTATACCATTGGTCATTAATTATAGTAAGCTCGGTAGTAACCATTCTAATTATAAATTTTATAAATGAAACTCTTTATAAGAAAAGAAAAGCTGATACTAATAACTGATTATATGCAACTCTATTTTTTTTTGTAATAATCCCACCTTTTTATAAGGTAACCTTTCATTCTTTCAAATACTCCTGCATTTCCTTCCATAACAGCATCTGCTATCTCATCATCAAAATATTCGGCTTCTTTTACAAATGAGGCAGCCCTGATGTAATAAAGAGGGACCATCGATTCCAGGATTAACTTTTTTTCCTTTTGTTTTGAAAAATTATATGCGCATGTATAATCATAGACAATTTTTGCCCAGAGCTGCACTGAAATAACCAGTTCATTTTTCTTTGACTTGCTAAAAAAAACTAAAAATTCATTATATGTTTTTTTACTAAAAACTGCTTTCCATATATCTTTATATTTCTCACAACCTTCATAGAATTTTCTAAGCATTTCATTTAAATCTATTTTTATTCTTTCTGCCTCAAAGAATTTAAAATCACCAAATATGAATCCTTGATTGCTTTTTAGAACATTCCTCCACCTGAATTCATAGTAATTCATAAGATCAAACATGGTGCCGGTAACTTGAAGAAACATAGGGGACAGATCTTTTCCGGGATCTTTTACATCATGTTCTTTTACCCCTAATACTGTCTGGCATACTCTAAATCCCTCATTAATTGCAATTGTTGTCATCCATATATCTATCCCAAATTTTGTTATATATGGATAACTGTTCCAGTATTTTTTCTGTAAGAAAATCTGAAGCGCTCCATTTGAAAATGCAAAATCACCACCTATTGGCTGTCTGAGTCTTAAGCCGTATAGCGCCCTGGTAATGGGGTATACAAGAGCATTTGTGATTGTGGCATCATGCTTGTCCCTTGTATAATATGGAGTTACATAACCATAACCAAGACGTAGTACCGGATTTACAAGAGCATAACACCATTTAGGTGTTATGCTTCTGTTGTCAGAATCAGAAACAACTATAACTTTAGCTTCAAGTCTCTTTGCAACCTCAAAAATAGTCCTGAAAGCACTGCCTTTGCCGGATGGGCCTTTGTACTGAGTAGTTATAATCTCTATTCCTCTGGTTTTTCGGATTTTTTCAACTATTTCTCTTGTTCCATCAGTAGACCCGCCATCTGAATTAATTATAAGGCTTTTAAAATGAGGAAAATATTGCTTAAGACCATTTGCAAAGTTGCTTACAACATTACCTATCGTGTTTGCATTATTAAAACTTGGTATACCAACAATAATATCTACACTCTTTAATTTTCTTATTGTTTTTAGAACTTTATCTTCAAGAAGCTCTTCGTTTTTTTCAAACATAATAATCACATCCTATAAAAAATTAAAGTTTCCACATAGCCAATGGTTAATGTTTATTAAAAGACTATGATTAAATGAAATTGACAGATTAAAATATTTTTCCTCAAGCATATCTTGAATTATACTTTCTTCTCATGTATTCTTCTATCTCGACCATTGGAGGTCTTTCCTTCTCTTCAAGTTTTATTTGTGAAATAAAGTATTCTTTTTTAAAATAATCAATCTGACTAAATATTTTGTTTAGTTCTTTTACAATTATTATCTTATTATAATGCTGGAGTTTTTCTAAAACTGCCTGCAGGATTCCAAAAGCCATTTTTGAAAGAGCAGAGAGTGGCTGGTTCTTATGTATTCTTCTAATTACATTTACCTGACCAATTTTATCAAGTCCGAATTTTTCATAAATATCAATTAGCATTCCCGTTTCTACGCCATAACCGGTAAAAAACGGGATTTGCTCAAGAGTTTCCCGCCTTGCGGCGTACTCTCCTGCAAGCGGCTGCAGAATTCTACTAAGTTCAGGATAAAAAAGATTTAGAATCGGTCTTACCAGTATCTCTGTAACTCTTCCACCTTCACTTTTCATATAACTGCCATCGATTTCTAGCGGTCTTCTATAGAAAGCTTTAACTAAAAGAATTTCATCATACATAATAAGTGGACCCAGGATTCCATATATGATTTTTGAATGAAAATTTTTGATGTCTGAATCACACCAAGCAATTATATCACCATTTAAAACATGGAGACTTTTCCATAAAGCTTCACCTTTACCCTGATTTGTCCCGTATTTTTTTAATATATCCTTATGCCTGATAATCTTAAATCCAATTGATTTAACTATATCCAAAGTTGAATCAGTTGAGCCTGAATCGATAACTATAACTTCATCCAGAAGACCTTCCTGATATAATTCTTTTTTTGTAGTTCTTAATATATATTCTATTGTCTGTGATTCGTTCAATGTTGGAAGGCAAAGACTTATTTTTAGATTTTTTTTGTTTTTTATTTTTACTAATTGCCTGACATCAAATTGCAAATAATGAAAAGTATTTTTTTGATACCATTCATCAATATTCATACTATTTACCTCCTTTCCATATTTGCTATGTTTTTTCCGGTTTTAATTTAAGAAAGCTTTTAATTTTTTAACCAGAAATTCAAATGAGTAAAACTTTTTAGCTATTTCATAGTTTATATTTGTTATTTTTTCCCTGTATTTTTTATCTAGTAATAATTTTAAAACTTTTTTAACACAATCTTCATTTACCACTTTATCAATGACAATAAACTTAAAGCCTTTTTCAATTATATCTTTTAAAACTGGATAATTATTTACAAAAAGAGGTTTTTTAAATGCTGCCGCTTCTATTACCGGATTGCCAAAACCTTCAATGTCGCTGGGTAATGTTACAAGATCACATGCATTATAAAGCTCATATATATCAAAATTTTTAAAGAACTTTTTTACCCTTATTATTTTATTTCCAAACTTATAATTATTACTTAAGATTAGATTGATGTTTTTTTTGGCCGCTATCTCAATTATTTTATTAAAATAATCCATTTCTTGTTTTTCCGGACTACCGCTTATAAAAAGAAATATTTTTCTATTGATTTTTTTGGATAATTTCTCGACAAGGTATATGCTTCTTTCAATATTTTTCCTTCCTATAATACGTGTGGGCTGCAGAAATAAAAGATCTCTTCTATCTATCCCTAAAAAATCCCTTGCTTTATTAATAGAACTGGCATAATCATATTTTGGATTATCAAGTATCTTAAAATTAAAAATGTTTGGAATATGTTCTGCCTTAATTTTTTTCCTTTTAAACAGTGATTCTTTTGCCTGGCTGTTTATTACCACATGTTTAATCAAGTTTATATCAGGAGGGAAATATTTCTCTAAAATAGCACTAACATTATTATTTAAAAATTCATCTCTTTCCCAGTAAAAATCATGGTGGCGGGTAATTGTCTTAATACCGTGCTCGGAAATTATATCATTTAAAGCAATACCAAGTGGTATATTTAGGGGAATTGAAAGCGCATTTTCAACACTGAAATATTTAATATTGTCTTCTGCCAGTATTTGATTAAATTTTTTCTTTATAGCATTTTTTATTACTTCTATCCTATCAATTAGGTTAAATGATTTGTAAGAATCTTTAAATTTTTCCAAATTAAAGGCATAATTCTTGATTTTAGAAATTTCAGGGTGATAGAAATCCATTTCTTCTATCAAATAATATTTTTTTATGTTATTGGTTTTAACAAAGTCTCCTGCAATATAAATTGGTAAAAGTCCCAGTGAAAGAAAAGTTTCAGCCCATTTATCCGCCTCTATGGATACCCCGTCTATTCCACCAAGTCTTGTAGATATAATTGCTATTTTATCCATTGTATATATCCCCCAGAATAGTCCAGTTTAACCATAATCTGTAAATGAAAAATAATAATAACAGTTATAGCAAGAAAACGTTTACTGCTCGTTAAAGCACAAAAAGTTAAGGTCCGGTAAACCTTTTAGATTCTGAAGATAAATTTAATATAACTAAATTCTATAACATAACAATATTATTATATTATTAAAAATAATTCCAGCCTTTAAATATTCCCTGGCTCCAGGGCATATTTAAAACTGCAAGCCTGGGTTTATATCATTGGTCATTAATTATAGTAAGCTCTGTAGTACCGGTTCTAATTATTAATTTTATAAATGAGATCATTTATAAGAAAGGAAAAGCTGATACTGATAGCCAGTCATAACATTTACAATCAGGGCAATACTTCAAACCCCTGCTCTTTGAAATGCTTATCAAACGTAAAAACTTT
>SOKC01000133.1 GCA_004376325.1 Actinomycetota bacterium
AAGTACCTGCTGATTTTTTATTTAATATTCTTTATATTATCCGTAATTTTAATGGCAGTAATTGGGCTTATTGCATGGCTGGGATTATCTTCCTCTGGTATTGATATAAATAGTATGCTGGCAAGCCTTGGTTTAGAAGACACGGGTATATCAGGTTTCTTAGGTGGAGGAACGGTAATAACTATTATGATATCAATAGTCGGAGGCTTGATTGCTTCTGTATTCTATGCTGCTTTTGGAACTTTAATGGTCTGGATAATGAATGTTGTTTTAAGGATCAGCGGCGGGATAGAATTGAGATTTTTACCGGGAAAAGAAGAAAAAATCAGTATTAAAGAATCATAAAAGGTAGATAGCTTTTATTTTTTAAAATCAATTTACATTTATGTATTACGGTGGGTTTGCCTTGACAAAAGTATATTAAATTGTTATTTTGTCCTCTGTTAAAAATTCGGATAGGGCCTATAGCTCAGCAGGTTAGAGCGCATCCCTGATAAGGATGAGGCCTCTGGTTCGAGTCCAGATAGGCCCACCAGTTTCTTAAGTTGTGGGGGTGTAGCTCAGCTGGGAGAGCGCCTGCCTTGCAAGCAGGAGGTCAGCGGTTCGATCCCGCTCATCTCCACCAAATTTTTTTATTAATGCATATACAATAAAAAAATGACTAACATCTGGCTGGAAGTGTTTTTAGGTAAAATAGGAAAATATATTATCAGTTTTTTATCCAGGTCTTATCAATTTATAATTCCGTTTGTAATTGCTTATGGAATCTTTTTGGCAATATCTTCGTACAATCTTAAAAGAATTGAAAAAAAAGTTAACTTAGAAATATTGAATCAGGCCAGGGTCATTATAGAAAAAGTCCCGGATATCAATTATGTAGATTTGGTTGACAGGATAAAAATTCCCTGGAAAAAGATTATAAAAACTTACTCTTTTTTTCCATATATCTCTCAGGAATCAGATTTATGGGTAACCAGGACAAACCTGATAGATGTAAGAGATATTATTATGCATAATGATAAAAAAATAAGATTGGTTCTGGAAAGAAATGGGATTAATATTTTTGGGGAAAAACCAACCATTCGAAAAAATTTATATACGGAATATATCCACAGGATTACCAGAAGAAAAGGTGAATAGAAATTTTATAAAAATAAGTTAAATATAGGTTCTATAATTTTAAATAGAATCCAGAAAAATATGTTGGAACTGCCGCCAATACTTGAAAGCCTCTTGTAACCCTCTACTAACTCTATATTATATTTCAGGAAAAAGTTAGTAAATAAATATCCCATATCGGTTGTTATCCACAATACTATTGGAATCATAATTACTGCTGAGATAAAACTTCTAAATATATCACCCTTTGACGGAGCTATAACCCAGATTAGTATAAATGGAATCATTATGAGGTCTGCTTTTGGGAGCACAGCATTTCCTGGAAGAATGGTTGAAATGTAAATGGTCAGGGGTATTATAATAACTGATAACATAATTATAGAAGGTTGACCGACTAAAACTATAGGATCCAGACCAATGTACAACTCTCTTTTTGTAATTTTTCGGCTTATAAAACTTTTTATATCATATATGGTAGGAACCAAACCTTTGAGAAGCAGGTTTGCCGATCTGGGAAGCAGTATCATAATAATAGATAATGTTAAACCGCTTGATAGGGCATATAGAAGATTTGGACCTATGTTTAAATAGAAGTTCTCATATCTTGTAATTGCGCCAATTATAAATCCCAGAATAAATCCTATTATCATAGGTTCTGAAACAACTCCAATCTTATACTGAATTTCTTCATAAAAGATATGGATTCTCCTGATAAATGGAATCTTATTAAAGACAGTGTTAATAAGATGTGAA
>SOKC01000055.1 GCA_004376325.1 Actinomycetota bacterium
CCACTATATCTGGAGAAAATTATGCTTTCTGTAAAAGAAGCTCAAAATAAAGTGCTTGAATGCAGTATAAGAATTAAAGCTGTAAAAGTTCCTTTACTTGATAGCCTGGGCCTGATACTGGCAGAAGATGTAATCTCAAAGGATGATATACCGGTCTATAATAATTCTGCTATGGATGGATATGCAGTAAGAACAGAAGACATAAAAGGAGCAGATAGGAGCTACCCTGTAAGATTAATATTGCTGGCTGAGGATATACCTGCTGGTAAAGTGCCAACTGTAAAGGTTAATCCTGGTTATTGCATACCCATTATGACCGGTTCCCCTATTCCAGAAAATTGTGATGCTGTGGTGATGAAAGAGGATACAGAAAAGGATGGAGAGAGTATCCTGGTTTTTAAGGAATGTGCGGAGGGAGAAAATATAAGATACAGAGGGGAAGATATAAAAAACGGAGATAAAGTCTTAAGGAAAGGGAAAAAGATTTTCCCTGCAGATATAGGAGTTATGGCTTCATTGGGTAAGAGCGAAGTGCTTGTTTACCATCCTCCTGTAGTAGGAATAATATCAACTGGAGATGAGCTTCTGGAGATAGATAAGGAATTAGAGATAGGTAAAGTGAGGGATAGCAACAGTTATTCTTTATCTGCTCAATTGAAGGAAATAGGCATAAAGTATATCAGGTATGGTATAGCTAAAGATGAGAAAAAAATCTTAGAGGAAAAGATACGGGAGGCTCTATCGGAGTGTGATATTCTATTATTAAGTGGAGGGGTTTCTGTTGGTGATTATGATTTTGTAAAGGAAATCCTGATTGGTATTGGAGCAGAGTTGATATTCTGGAGGGTAAACCAGAAACCAGGAAAACCGCTGGTTTTCCTGAAATATAAGGATGGATTTATATTCGGATTGCCGGGGAATCCTGTATCGGTTATGGTCTGTTTTGAAATGTATGTAAGACCATTGATCAAGAAAATAATTGGAGATGATAATCTGTTCAGACCTTCAGTAATGGCCAGAGCTTATCATGATTTTAAGAATAAAATAGGCAGAACTAATTTTGTCAGGGTGATTCTTGAGAAAAAAGATAATGAGTATTTTTTCAGATCTACAGGTATGCAGGGATCAGGCATACTAACCTCTATGGCAAAAGCTGATGGTATTGCAGTTTTTCCAGAAGATGCCGGGGATATAAAAAAAGATAGTGAAATTGAAGTTTTTTGCTTGAAGAGTAGATAAGATCAAAAGGTTAAGATACATCTAATTTGAGTTAAAATTTAAAGATTGTGTTTAAAAATACATAAAAACGTTTAAATAAACATTTGAAAATTTTCATTTAAAGTAAGATAATTCAGAATCAGGATTTGTAAATAATATAGGTAAAAATTAAATATTGTCTCCGACTTAAATTTTCTAAGGCTTTGAAGCTATGAAGTTTAAGCGGTAGGGTTAGTCTGAAAACGGGCTAGCCTCCCATATTTGGAAAGGGGACTTAGCTTGGATTATTATATAAAGTCAGCAAGAGCTCCTTGCTGGTTTTTTTAATTTTCATAATTGTATTAATTGCGGTTAATATAATGTTGTCTGCAAAATATGATTAAATAATGGAAAATAATTAGGTGAAAAAAGTATTTAATCACTGAATAATAAGTAAACCAATAATAAAAACATAGGAAAGAATGAGGTAAAAGTGAATAAATTTAGATTTTTAAGTGTTACTTCAATTCTTATATTATCTACGTTTATAATTACTACTTCTGTTTTTGCATTTTCTTGTAAAGACAAAGTAAAAAATACTGAAATTATTCTGGCAACCACTACCAGCACTTACGACAGTGGTCTTCTGGATGAGTTAATCCCTGTTTTTGAAGAGGAAACCACCTATAAAGTAAAACCTATAGCTGTTGGTACAGGAGAAGCAATTGCTATGGGAGAAAGAGGAGAGGCAGACGTTATACTGGTACACTCCAGAGAAGAAGAAGACAGATTTGTTGAAGAAGGTTATGGAACTGAAAGAAGAGATGTGATGCATAATGGCTTTGTGATAATAGGACCGGAAGATGATCCTTCAGCTATCAGTGGACTTACAGCAGTGGAAGCTTACATAACTATTTCTGCAAATGAGGCTTTGTTTGTTTCAAGAGGAGATGATTCCGGCACCAATAAGAAAGAAATAGCGATATGGGAAGAAACCGGGACTACCCCCCAGGGTGACTGGTATATAGAAAGTGGTCAGGGAATGGGAGAAACACTGAGGATCGCTGATGAAAAACAGGCTTACACCATGACTGATAGAGGAACTTATCTGGCGCAGCAGAATAATCTAAGCCTGATTGTTTTAGTAGAGGGGGACGAGATACTCTTCAATCCTTATAGAGTAATTCCTGTAAATCCGGAAAAACATAAGGATATTGATATAAATTATGAGGGAGCTCAAGCTTTTGTGGAATTTATAACCGGAGAAAAGGGACAGGCTATTATCAAAGAATTTGGTGTAGCAGAATATGGTAAGCCGTTATTTTATCCTGATGTGATTAAATAATTATGGAAATTATCTGGCAGGGAATAAAACAAGCAATAATTTTAATTTTTACCGGGAACAGGGAAGTATATGAGATTTTATTTCTAACCCTGAGAGTTTCTGGAAGTGCGGTATTTTTTTCTATGCTTCTGGGAATACCTGTAGGGGTTCTTGCGGGATTAAATAAATTCCCGTTAAAAAAGTTTATTATTGCAGTAATAAATACTGGAATGGGACTTCCACCGGTAGCTGCCGGCCTAATAGTTATATTGTTTATCTGGAGAAGTGGAATGCTTGGATTTTTAAAATTAATGTATACTCCCACTGCCATGGTGATAGCCCAGGTGCTTATTGCCTCACCCATAATTGCAGGTATAACTCTGGCAGCTGTACAGCAGATTGACCCCAAATTAAAACAACAGGTTTTGTCTTTAGGAGCAAATAGATTTCAGGTCTACTGGATTTTAATAAGGGAAGCCAGGCTGCCTGCCCTGGCAGCAGTTATGGCTGGTTTTGGAGGAATAATATCAGAAGTAGGAGCAGTGATTATGGTAGGAGGGAATATTAAGGGAGAGACCAGGGTTCTTACCACTGCTGCAGTTCAGATGGTCAGAATGGGTAATTTTGATATGGCAATTGCTTTTGTGGTAATACTGCTTGCTATTACATTTGGGGTAAATTTTCTACTCACTTTAATACAGCAGAAGGAAGGTATTGGATGGATAAGAAGATTCTAGAGATTTCAGACCTTAAAAAGAAATATAACAGTAAATTTTGTCTGGATGTTAATAACCTGTACGCGGAAAAGGGGAAAATATTAACTTTAATCGGACCTAACGGCTCCGGTAAATCTACTCTGATAAGGCTCATTAACCTTCTGGAGAGACCCGATGAAGGGAAAATATATTTTAATGGTCATGAAATAACAAATGGAGAAGTCAGTCAAACAGAAGTAAGAAAAAAAATGGCTGTAGTATTCCAGGAGCCTCTACTCTTTAATACATCGGTTTACGCCAATATAATAATGGGTTTAAAGATTAGAAAAATAAAATTATCAGGAGTAAAAGACAGGATTGATTACTTTACTGGCAAATTAAAAATCACAGATTTACTCAACAGGAGCACTAAAAATCTTTCCGGAGGTGAAAAGCAGAGAGTATCCCTTGCCAGAGCATTGGTCCTTGATCCTGAACTGCTGCTGCTGGATGAACCTCTGGCAAATATTGACCAGAGTTCCAGGGAAAGTTTGCGCGCGGATCTCTTTGGGGTATTAAGGGGTTATGGAAAATCTGTTGTATACGTTACACATGATCGGAATGAAGCCATGGTGCTTGCAGATGATATTGCAGTTATGGATAGAGGGAAAATATTGCAGTTTGCCGGAAAGGAAGAGATATTCAGAAAACCTGCAGGTGAGTTTATAGCCAGATTTGTAGGAGTCGAAACGCTGGTGGATGGAGTTATTCTTGAGAGAGAAGGAAATGTCTGTAAAGTTGGAGTGACCGCAAGAAAGAGTAATATTGAAGTATCTGTGGTTAGTCAGGAAAGAAGGGGTACCAGAGTTACACTGGCAATAAGGCCGGAAGATGTAATCTTATATAGCACTGAAATATCATCTGAAGAATCTTCTGCCATGAATCTGTTCAAGGGGAAAATTACTGAAATAAGGGATATTGGAATATTTAAAAGAATTGAAATTGATTGCGGTTTCCCATTGAGCTCCTTTGTAACCCAAAATTCCGTTAATAGATTGAAACTGGCTTTGGGTAAAGAAATTACAGCAGCAGTGAAAGCAAGTTCAATACATATGTTTAAAAGGTGAGATAAAGATTTAATGGGTAATTTTTATTAAATAGAATATTTTTGGCTATAAACAGACTTATGAAAGAAAAATTAATAGATAATTATAATAGAAAAATTGATTACCTGAGGTTGTCAGTTACCGACCGCTGTAATTTAAGATGCACATATTGCATGCCTGAAGGAGGAATAAAATTGCTTGACAGAAGAGAGCTTTTAACTTATGAGGAAATATTAAGAGTGGTAAGAATATTATCTGAACTGGGGATAAAGAAAATAAGGCTTACCGGCGGTGAGCCTCTTCTCAGGGATAATATACTGGACTTGATTGAAGGCATAAGAAACATTCCAGGAATTGAGGACCTATCCCTTACTACCAATGGAACACTGCTGCGTAAATTTTTAAAAGACCTTTATAGTGCCGGTATAAGAAGGATCAATATAAGTATGGATAGTCTGGATCCAAAAAAATATAGGGAGATTACCAGGGGAGGTGATCTCACCAAAGTATTGGAAGCTATAGAAAGTTCTGTTGAAATGGGATTCGAATCCGTAAAGATAAATGTAGTGCTTACCAGTTTATTTGATTGGAAGGACTCCCTGGAATTTATCAAGTTTGCCATTGAAAAACCGGTAAGTATTCGATTTATAGAAATGATGTCCATATCAGACCTGGATACTGTAGAATGCAGCAGTAACCTGATTAATATCGATAAACCAAAAGTAGATATAAGAAGTATTTTTGAATCTATGAATAAATTTGGTAAATACTGCAAAATTAAAGAGCCCCTGGGTTTCGGGCCGGCAGTATATTACAGGATTAATGGAAGTAAAGGTAAGATTGGTTTTATTATAAATAAAAGGGAGTCCTGTTATTACTGTAACAGGATTAGGCTTACTTCTAAAGGAAGTATAAAATTGTGTTTGTTTTCCAGTTTGGAAATTGATATAAAAAAAGAGCTTAGAGGTGGCACTGATAATGAAAGAATAAAAAAATTGATTAAAAGTTTTATAAAGAGAAAACCAAAGGACAGGAATAGTAACATAAAATGTAAAGTGGGAAGCGATCTGAAAATTGCCAGCTTCATGAATAAAATTGGAGGATAGTTTTAAGATGAAAAATCCGGATAATTTTACTCACATAGACGAGAAAGGAAGAGCTAAAATGGTTGATGTGAGCGATAAAAAGGTAGCTTTAAGGGCTGCTAAAGCCAGGGGATATATTATTTTAAATAAGGATATCATTGGTAAGATTAAAGATAACCAATTAGAAAAAGGCGATGTCTTAACTGTAGCAAAAATTGCCGGAGTGAGTGCGGCAAAAAAAAACTGGGAACTGATTCCACTCTGTCACCAGATAAGGCTTACAGATGTAGATATAGATTTCAGAATACTGGAAAAGGAAAATAAAATAGAGGCGGTAGCAAAAGTGAAAGGCTTTGATGTTACCGGAGTAGAAATGGAAGCTCTTATGGCTGTAAGTATCAGCCTGCTGGCTATATATGATATGTGTAAGGCAGTTTCAAAAGAAATGAGAATAGAAGGCATAGAACTTCTGGAAAAGACCGGAGGAAAAGGCTATTATCTTAAAAATTACCAGAATAGGAGGATTTGATATTTTGGAAAATAAAGGAAAAATAGTTTCAATAAATATAAGTGAAAAAAAGGGCGGCAAAAAGAAGCCTGTAAATGAAGTTTCTATAAATGAATATGGTATAGAAGGAGACGGACACAGCGGAAACTGGCACCGTCAGGTAAGCCTGCTTTCATATGATAGTATTAAGGATATTAACAGTAAGGGTATTGATGCCAGACCGGGAGACTTTGCTGAAAATATAACCACCTCGGGTATGGATTTAAAGAGACTGCAAATCGGGGATATTTTGACAGTAGGTGAAGAAGATATGGTAATGCTTGAAGTCACTCAGATCGGGAAGGAGTGCCCCAAACCCTGTAGTATTTATTATTTGATGGGTTCATGTATAATGCCGCAAGAAGGTGTGTTCTGCAGGGTACTGCAGCCAGGGAAGATAAAGGTCGGAAATAAAATTATACACGCCTTGTAAGAAAGATTGTTAAAAAACAAGGTATAGAAATACTTTTTTATATTTTATAAAAAATTATAATTGTAATATTTAAAAGGAAAAATTTTATGAAAAAACTATTAAAAGTAGCAATCATCACTGTTAGTGATAAAGGATACCGGGAAGAGCGCGAAGACAGAAGCGGTAAATATATAATGCAATATTTCAAAGAAAAAGGATGGGAAATTGCTGATTACGGAATAGTCCCGGATGAGAAGGATAAAATAAAGGAAAAACTTAAGGATATCTCAGATAAAGAAAAAGCAAATCTGATCTTAACCACCGGGGGAACCGGGTTTTCGCCCAGAGATGTGACTCCTGAAGCGACTGATGAGGTTATTGAAAAAAAGGTCCCCGGGTTCAGTGAGATAATAAGGATTGAAGGCCAGAAAAAAACTCCCAGGGCAATTCTTTCCAGGGGGATAAGCGGGATAAGGAAAAAAACTTTAATAATAAACCTGCCAGGTAGTATAAAAGGAGTAAAAGATAGCCTGGAGTTGATATACCGCCCACTGCCCCATGGGATTGATATATTGACTGGCAGGGATATAGAATGTGGTCAGGAATAACATTTGGAATTAAAATATATAGGCTCATATATTGCAGATATGAATGGATAAAAAAACATTATAGTATAGATTTTCTATTTAAGATTCCCCGGCAGTGTCAATAAAGTTTTTCACAGCTTTTTAATTAAGTAGTTTTTTACTTCACTCCAAATAACTATTATAATAGTTTTGGTACTTTTATTTTTTATATAAATTTACGAGGAAAATAGTTGTTTAATTTTTTAAAAAGCTGGATAGGTTTAATAATTATAATTTTCACCTTCTTTGCTTTAATCTCTACCGGCAAGATAATTATATTCCCGGCAGATAATTTAGAAGCTGCGCAAAAGCAATCAGAAACTAATGAAGTTGATAATATGAATAATCCGACGGACAATAATGAAGGTTATGATAAAGCTTATTTTACTGAAACAAATAATTTAGATTATTCAAATGAAGTTACTGTTAAAAGCATTTCTGAAGGGGATGACAGTATGGATAATTTAGTGGAAGAACTAGAAGAAGATGAAGATACCTTTAAAGAAGAAGCTGGAGAGGAGCAGGAGGCGGCAGTCGTGGAAGAAATAAAAGATGAAAATAATAATCCTGGTCAAAATGAAGATCAGAATATTGATTTTAGTAATAGTGATGATTTTAGGATTGAGGTAGATTTAACCAAACAAAAGGTTTTTGTGTATTACAAAGATAATTTGATAAAGGAAATGATCTGTTCGGGGGGAGCAGAAGAAACCCCAACTCCTCCGGGAGAGTTTGAAACCTCTGATAAAATTAAGTATTCATGGGTAGAAAGGTTTGATGTAGGAGCTTTTTACTGGATAAGGTTTTACAAAAAATATCTTTTCCACAGTGTTCCTTTTGATAAAAATGGAGGGATGATTATAGAGGAATATGAAAAACTTGGAAGTCCCGTAAGTCATGGGTGTATTAGACTAAAGCTGGAAGAAGCAAAATGGTTATATGATAAGCTTCCATCAGGTGTAAAAGTAATAATATACAAATGAAAATAAATCTTTATGTTTTGGGTATTCCTGGAGAGGCTCCTGCCGGTATAAATTTATAAAACATAGATACCAGATAATATATAACTTTTATTGCCTAACTTACCTGAAAAAAAAATAAGACCATATTTCAATGAATGAAGTAGCTGTATTCGATGATATATTCTTATTCTGCCACAAATTTTTAAACCTATGATAATCCTCCAATCTGTTAATATTAAAAAAATTAAGGCTATCTATCCCATTTTGCTTAAGCTTATTAATTGAAATTATTTCAATATCCAGATAGTTAAAAATATCCGATATTTTATATTTTTGTTTTCCGATATTTTCTTTTAGGATACCAAGACAATTTTTGGAATACAATCCACAGAGGACTTCAAAACCTTTTTCGGTTTTAATTATATATGCATCCCTTTTCTTAGAATAATCATAGGATATTGTTGCTGGCTCACTGCTGCTTGGTTCTTCAGTGTTTATTCCGGATTCATAAACCAACGATTTTAACAGATTATAAGAAATAAAAGGCATATCAAACGCAACAATTATGGAATAGAAATATGATGCATTCGCAAGGCTTGTATAGATGCCGATTACAGGACCCTTTCCTTTATGGCTTGGTGTAATTTTTTCAGAATTAGTGATATTTAAGGAATTACTTGTATTTAAATTGTCAACATCACTTTCATCTGAAATAATTCTTATATTTTGAAAGGCTGAATTTTTTTTAGCAAATTCATTGAAATCTATTTTTAGATTAGAAGCCTGTATTTTTTCGAAATTATATTTTTTTTGATATGTCCTGATTTTGTTCAATTCGGAAAATAAAGTCGGGTAGTTGCTCTTTGAAGTGCTTACTATTATTTCATCACAAAAAAAACTTAATTTAAAAATCTGGTCTATAAATAATGGTACAGTATCAACTTTGATTTTCAATTTATTGAAACCAAATCTACTGCTCCTGCCTCCTGCCAGAACTATTCCTGTAAGATTCACTTTAGTATTCTCCGTGGCCATGAATAAATATTAAACCTGCCACCTCTGGCGTAACCAATAACAGTTAAATTTATTTTTTTTGCAAGGGCAGCAGCGCTAAAAGTCACAGAAGAATTTGTAACAATAATCGGAATTTGCATCCTGCAGATTTTATAAATTACATCGATGCCCAGTCTTCCTGTGGTGAATATGATCTTATCTTCAGGGGGCAGCCTTTTTATCAGCATATAACCGGTAATTTTATCGATACAGTTATGTCTTCCAATATCTTCCGCCAGGTTTAATAAATTACCATCCTTGTTGAATAAGGCAGCGCTATGCAAACCACCAAATTCTTTTTTGTACCTTTGCCGATTTAGGGTTTCCCTATTTAGGGTAAGCAAAACACCAGACGCAACTGTGAGATTGCTCTTTATTTTCTTTAAACCTTTTTCAAATATGAAATCGTCAATACTGCCGCATTCAAGTGATATGAATCTTAAGCTGTCTGAATGTCTGATTTTATCTTTATCTATTGTAGCAGTTACCTCGATTCTTGAAGACAGATCATTCCTGCTGATAATCTTACCAATATCCTGGCGGCAAATTTTTAAAAGTTCTATATCTGAATAGTTCTTAATGTAACCGTTATTAACTAAATAACCAACTGTAAGTTCAATCAGACTAGCGGGTGAGCATGAAATTGTTGAAATAGCATTGCCATTTAAGGAAATTGTAAAAAGCAATTCAAAAGGGATAATGTCTATTAAGTCAGCATTACCTGAAGAAGCTTTAATTTTTTCAATTTTAATTTTTTTACCTAATTTTGAAATTCTACCTTCCAATTTTTCCATACTTTCGCAATTCCTTTTTTCATATCTTTTTCAAACTTACAGCGCAGACCTTAAACTCCGGAATCTTTGCTTCAGGGTCCAGGGCAGGATTGGTTAGAACATTGGCGGGAGAATCTGCATAATGAAACGGCATAAATACCACTCCTTTTTTGATTTTGGAATTTACAAGAGATAATGCTGTAACCGCACCTCTCCTTGACTCGACTTTTACCCTGTCCCTGTTTTTAATCCCAAGGTTTTTTGCATCATCTGTATTGATTTGAACAAGATTTGAAGGAGCAATTTCGTTTAAACCCTTGACTTTTCCTGTCATTGTCATGGTGTGGAACTGGTGCAATATTCTACCGGTAGTTAGAATGTAAGGGTACTTTTCGTTCACAACTTCTGCCGGTGGTGTATATTTAACAGGAATGAACCTGCCCTTGCCACGTGTAAAATTTTTTGTATGAAGAATGCTTGTACCGGGGTCACCATACTTTCTGCATGGCCACTGAAGAGCTCTTCTTTCAAGTCTTTCATAATTTATACCACCATATATCGGTGTTAAACTTGCAATCTCATCCATGATTTCAGCAGTATTATTATAATTCATGGAATAACCCATCTTATTTGACAGAATGCAGATAATTTTCCAGTCTTCAAGTGCGCTGCCTGGAGCGTTAACCGCTTTTCTTACTCTCTGAACTCTTCTATCAGTATTTGTAAATGTCCCTTCTTTTTCGGCAAAACATGCGCCTGGCAAAATAACGTCCGCAAATTCACCTGTCTCAGTTAAAAAGATATCCTGAACTACAAATAGTTCAAGCTTTTCCAGGGCTTCTGCTACATGAAGTATGTCCGGATCGCTAAGCATCAGATTTTCACCCATTACATAGATAGCTTTTATACTACCCGAACTTGCGCCTTCAATTATTTCAGTTACCGTTAAGCCTTTCCTGGATGGTAAAGGTTTTCCCCATTTATTTTCAAATTCCAATCTAATATTATCATTTTCGACACCCTGATATCCGCTCAACATATCAGGTAGTGCACCCATATCACATGCTCCCTGCACATTGTTCTGGCCCCTCAGAGGATTTACTCCTGCACCTTTTCTACCGATATTACCTGTCATCATTGCCAGATCTGCCAGAGCAATAACATTATCTGTGCCGCAGGTATGCTGGGTAATTCCCATTGCATAAAATATCAGGGCATTTTTGGCAGACCCGTAGATTTTTGCTGCCTCAATAAGGCTTTGCTTGTCCACTCCTGATATTTCTGCTACTTTTTCTGCAGTGTATGCAGAGAAACATTTGGAAAATTTATCAAAATCCTCGGCTCTGCTGTCAATAAATTCTTCATTATAGAGACCTTTGTCATAAATTATCTTCATAATTCCAAGAATAATAGCAATGTCTGTTCCCGGTTTCTGTTTTAGATGTATAGTTGCATATCTTGTTATTGGAATATTTCGTGGGTCTATAACAATTATCTTTAATCCATATTCCTGAACACATCTTATAATTTCATAACCTATGACCGGATGGGTTTCTGTCGTATTTGACCCAATTATTATTACAACATCTGAGTGCTTTATATCTTCAACCGAATTTGTCATTGCGCCACTTCCGAAAGTCTGGATCAAACCTGTAACTGTTGAGGCATGGCATAGCCTTGCACAATGATCTATATTATTTGTACCTACCACTGCACGCGCAAATTTTGACATTAAAAAGTTTTCCTCATTTGTACATTTTGCTGAGCTAAGGATTGCAATGGAATCAGAGCCGTATTTTTTCTTTATTGCTGCAAGTTTATCTGAAACAATATCTAATGCTTTCCCCCAGCTTACCTTCTTTAATTTACCCTCTTTTGTTTTTATCATTGGATAACTAATCCTCTCAGAGCTGCTTACAAAGTCCAGGCCAAATTTACCCTTAGCACACAAATTACCCCTGTTTACATGCTTTCCTATTTCAGATGATACATTGACAATTTTATTGTTTTTTATATGCAGATCAATCACACAGCCGACACCACAATAAGGGCAAACTGTCTGAATTTTTTTTACTTCCCAAATACGGGCTTTTCCAATGTAAGGCTTGGGTTGAAGTGCACCTGCGGGACAGGTGGAAATACAATTGCTGCAGAATACACAATCTGTATTTTTTAATGACTGTTCGAAAGCAGGAATAATCTCACATTCGAAACCTCTGCCGGCATAACCAATAGCACTTGCGCCAACAACATTGTCGCACATCCTGACACATCTTCCGCAAAGTATGCATTTCTCATTATCCCTGAATATAAACGGGTTATCCTCGAGAACTTTTTTTTCGTGTATTTTTCCCTTATAGGTGACATCTTTGACATCGTAAATATAAGCCAGGTCCTGAAGGGCACAATTGCTACAGGATTCACAGGTCATGCAATCTAAAGGGTGGTCGGATATTATTAATTCCAGATTTATCCTGACCAGTTCATTTATATGAGGAGTATTTGTTTTAATCTTCATTCCCTCCCGTACATTTGTTACACAGGAGGCAACGGCTTCCGGTATTCCCTCCACTTCAACAATGCAAAGCCTGCACGTACCCTGGGGTTTAAGCCTCGGGTCAAAACAGAGATGAGGTATAAAAATATTATTTTCAAGACATGCTTCCAGAATACTTTTATCTGGTGAAGTATAAATAGCCTTATTATTAATATATATTTTTATTTTGGTGTTTGAGCTACCCGCAATTTTTACAGCTTCCTTCTCTTTTACTTCTTTAGCAGCCTTATCGGTTGAATTAATTTTTGGCATTTAAACTCCCTATTGTACTATTTTTCACTTATTACCTTTGCCCCTTCCTCAGTCTCTAAGTCACACCTGAGACAGCGTCTGGCTTCTCTTACCGCTAACTCTTCCGTTATATTTAAATTAACCTCATTAAAATTATTTATTCTCTGATTTATAGGCAGACAGGGTACTATAGGTCTTGCTGCTTCTTCTATATCTTTTTCTGCTAATTCAGCAGGGGGTACTACATACATCGAAGGTCTGGTTAGTTTATATTCTCTGGCTAGATTTTTTCCTCTGATATATTTATCAATCATCTCAGCAGCGACTTTGCCGGCCGACATAGCATCTATTACAGTGTTGGAACCAGTAACAACATCTCCACCTGCGAAAACTCCATTAATATTTGTAACCAATGTTTCCGGGCATACTACTATTGTACCTCTTTTAGAAACTTGTATTTCATTTTTTTCATCAAGAAAACTAAGATCAGGGTCCTCTCCAATTGCTACAATTAGAGTATCCAGGTTAATAACAAACTCAGAACCTTCAATAGGAATGGGTTTCCTTCTACCATTTTCGTCCATTTCTCCCAACTTCATTCTTGTACATTCAACCCCTGTAATCTTTCCATTTTTGGTTATTATCTTAGTGGGAGCTGTCAGGAATTGAATTTCAACCCCTTCATCGACGGCAGCACTTATTTCCTCCTCGAATGCTGGCATTTCTTTTCTTGTCCTCCTATAGATTATAAGAACTTTATTACAATCTTTGATTCTGACTACAGCCCTGGCTGTATCTATGGCAGCATTACCACCACCAATAATTCCAATATTTTTGCCTATATTAACCTTTTTATTACTATTTATATCTCTTAGAAATTCCATAGCATCCATGACACCCTCTGCATCTTCATTTGAAATATGTAACCTTCGCGATTTATGGGCTCCTGTAGCTATAAATACAGCTTTATAACTGTTTAAAAGCTCACTGAATGGTATATCTTTTCCTATTCTGGTATTTGTTTTAATTTTTACGCCTGCGTTTTTAATATTTTCTATATCAATATTAAGCACATTCCTGGGCAATCTGTATTCTGGTATGCAAGCAGTTAATGCCCCACCCGGAAAATCTAACTGCTCAAAAATAGTAGCATCATATCCTTTGTTAGCAAGTCTATAACCAGCCATAAGACCAGCTGGCCCTGAACCGATTATTGCAATCTTTTCTCCGCCCATTTTTTGTTCTTTTTTTGGTTTAGTGTATATTCCTGCTTTTAATGCATATTCAGTAACAAACTTCTTGAGTGTCTTGATAGCAATCGGACTTCCCCATTTACCAGCCAGGCACTTTGATTCACAGGGATGGTGACATACTCTTGCACAAACAGACGGCAGGGGATTATCTTTAAGAATTATATCAAATGCTTCCTTAAAATGTCTTTTAGCAATTAGAGATATATAAACTGAAGTTTCTGTATCGATTGGGCAGACGTGCTGGCATGGCGATGAAATTATCTCTTTGCATGCAACAGCCGGGCATCTTTTATATTTCACATGCGCTTCGTACTCGTCACGGAAATAGCAAATGGTGTTAATAACAGGATTAGGAGCAGTTTGTCCTAAGCCACAAAGTGATGTCTCTTTTATCATACAACCTAATTTCTCTAATTTTTCAATATCTCCTTTTTCTCCTTCTCCTTTAGTAATTCTTTCTAGTATTTCTAGCATCCTTTTAGTACCAATTCTGCATGGTACGCACTGCCCACAGGATTCTTCTTGAATGAAATCCATGAAATATCTTGAAAGGTCTACCATACAAGTATCCTCATCTAAAACTATCATCCCGCCTGAGCCCATTATTGCACCAACTTCTTTCACTTTCTCATAGTCCACAGGAATATCAAGGAATTTTTCAGGAATACATCCTCCAGACGGTCCTCCTATTTGCACAGCTTTAAACTTTTTCCCTCCTGCTATCCCGCCACCAATTTTATAAATGATATCTCTTAAGGTCATACCCATCGGGACTTCAACAAGGCCAACATTATTCGCAGCCCCTGCCAGGGCAAATATTTTCGTGCCTTTGCTTGTTGCAGATCCAATACTATTAAACCACTGTGCTCCATTTAATATTATCTGCGGAATGTTTGAAAATGTTTCAACATTATTTATAAGCGTAGGCATTCCGTAAAGTCCCTCATTTGCAGGAAATGGCGGTCTTGGTTTGGGCATTCCTCTTTTTCCCTCAATTGACTGTATAAGTGCAGTTTCTTCACCACATACAAATGCACCTGCGCCTTGATATATTTCAACATCAAAATCAAAGCTGCTGCCCAGTATGTTTTTCCCTATCAGTCCATAATCTTTTGCCTGTTTTATTGCATGTTTCACAGTCCGGACTGCAAGAGGATATTCTGCCCTTATATATAAATAACCCTTGTTTGAGCCGATTGCCAGTGCTGATATCAGCATCCCTTCAAGAACGGAATGTGGATCAGATTCAAGCAGGCTTCTGTCCATAAAAGCACCAGGGTCTCCTTCATCACCGTTGCATATTACATACTTAATCCCGTCTTTAGACCAGGCATTTTTACACAGTTCCCATTTCCTGCCTGTTGGGAAACCTGCACCCCCACGTCCCCTTAAGCCTGATTCAGAAATAGTTTTAATAATCTTTTCAGGGTCACCAATCTCAATGACACTGGCTAGACCAAAGTAGCCGTTTTTTTCAATATAATCCTCAATTTTAAAAGGGTCAATTTTGCCCCTGTTTCTTAAAACCCTTGACTCCTGATATCTATAAAAGTCTGCCAGCTCAGAATCTGCTGTTATGGGATTTAGTTCCTCTGCTATTTTTCCCTGATCTATATGATTTTTAAACAATATTTTTACCTTATCCTTATCAAGACTATGGTACATAACAGAGGATAAGTTATATGATTCAACAGTTAGCATGGGTTCAAGAGCACAAAACCCCACACATCCGGAAGTAGTAAATTCAATATCACTGTGTTTTCTAGAAGCTACTTCCTCTTTAACTGAGTCTATTATTGTTTCTGCCCCTGAAGCTATACCGCAAGTTCCAAGATGAACAGTTATTCTATATTTTTTCCCCTTACTATTTAATACTTTTTTTCTGCTTACTTCTTCCTTAATGCTGGCAAGGTCCTCTTTTGTTCTTATTTTTAAGGGTTTTCTATCCAATTGTCTAATCCCTTCGTTTCTTAAAGGTAACAGTATGATAATAATAAAACAGGTAAAATTTTATTTTTTACAAGAATAAATTATACCTATAACTTCTTCAGGGTTTACCTTCTGGTAGAGCTTATCATTAATTACAATTATTGGTGCAAGACCACAGGCACCAAAGCATCGGTTAACCTGAAGCGAATACTCCCTGTCAGCTGTAGTTTGACCTGGCTCAATTCCAAGTTCTTTTATAATCCTGTCAACTATTTTTTTACCACCTTTGACAAAACATGCAGTACCAAGACAAGCCCTTATATTGTTTCTGCCCCTTGGAATCATTGAAAAAAAAGAGTAAAAGGTAGACACTCCATAAACATCCTTTTCAGGAATACCTAACATTTTTGCCACTTTTCTCTGGGCTTCCACTGGTATAAAACCAATGTCTTTCTGAATTTTCTGTAGAATTGGAATTAATGCTCCCTTTTTACCCTTATATTTTTTTATTATTTCATCGATTCTTTTTACTTCTTCAGGTTGTAATTCATATCTGGGCAGATCGGCAATCCGCATTGTATTCCTTTCTAAAAAAACTAAAAATAATGTTTCAGGGAAACTTTATCTTAAATTTATTTTCAAAGATTATAACAGAATAAAAGAATATTTTTAATAATTGTAACATATAAGGGTTAGTGATTTTTTAGAACTTTCGCCTTAAAATATAATCTATATTCTATACTTGGAGGTAAGTTAACTGTAAGAAATCAGGCTTAGATGACAAGTTAAAGTTTTAACTCATAAATGATATTATTTAAAGTATTAAATATAGGAAATTTGAAAATATATTTCTCATATAAAAAGATAGTGCTTTTAAAGTAAGGTAAAAATTATACAAGCATTTTATGTATAATAAAGTGTTAGAGAATTTATAACAGTATAGTGTATTTAAAGAAATTAGAATTAAAAAATTATAGGAATTACAGTTATGTCAATTTAAATTTTGACAAAAATACCATTCTTATATTAGGCAATAATGGTAACGGTAAAACCAACCTGCTGGAGTCCATATATTATTTATCTACGGGAAGGTCTCACAGGACTTACAGCCAGGATGAAATTATTAAGTGGGGAAGCGATTATTCTATAATAAAAGCTTTAATTGGCTCTGAAAAAAATAACGGAATAGATCATCTTATAGAAATAGAACTGCGGAAAGAAAATAATATTAAAATAAGGGTTGATAAAATATACCAGAGGAAAAAATCGGATTTCATATCAATGCTTCCTTCAGTTATATTTTCTCCTGATGATCTGAAAATTGTAAAATCAGGCCCTTCGGATAGGAGAAATTTTCTCGATTCCATACTTGAAAAGTTAGATTGGAAGTATTACAGACAGCGACTGCAGTATCAGAAAATACTTGTCCAGAGGAGCAGTCTGATAAAAAGTATAAGTGGAAGGGCAGGTGCAGCCAGTAATTCTACACTGGAAGTGTGGAATGATAATATTGTCAGGTATGGGACTGATATAATAGAAAAGAGATACAGGCTGCTAGCTGAATTCAGGGATGAGTTTAGGAGTTACGTAAATAGCTTCTTTAAGGGGGTTGAAGTAGACCTGTTTTATGTATTCAGCTGGGATAGGGGAGATAACCTGGATGAATATACGGATTATTTCAATGCAAAAAGTTATAAGAAAGAAAATTTTATAGAAAATAATTTGAAGGATATATTTTACCGTAAATTGATTGAAAGCCTCCAAAAAGACCTGTTGTATAAGACTACGACGGTTGGACCACATAGAGATGATTTTATAATTTTACTGAACGGTAAAAATATAAGGTCCTTTGGTTCTCAGGGCCAGCAAAGAGTTGCTTCAATAAGTTTAAAACTTTGTGAACTGGACATCTTGAGAAAAAGAATAAAAAAGGATCCCATCCTTCTCCTGGATGATGTATTTTCGGAACTTGATATAGAAAGAAGAAAATTACTGGTAAAAGCTGTAAGTGACAGGTTTCAGACTTTTGTAACCACTACAAATATTAGTTATCTTGATAAGCTGGATTTAGAATTTGGAAATAAGCTTTTAATTAAAGATAATAAAATTGCAGTTTCAAATTTATAGGCCGTAACATATAATATGATTATGAAAGAATTTGAAGATATTGGAAGTATAATCGGGGATGTTATAGAAAATTTGAATATGAAAAGGAAGTTAAATATATCCAATATCTTTAACTGCTGGGAAGAAATTGTTGGTACTGAAATATATAAAAAAGCAAAACCTAAAAAAGTAACCGCAGGTGTATTATATGTGTCTGTTACCACCTCCACCTGGGCAAATGAACTAAGTCTTATGTCCAGTCAATTGATCGAAAAGATAAATTCCTTTATTGGAGAAGAAGTAGTAAAAAGTATAAGATTTAAGACAAATCTTTAAAATTCTTTAGCTTATTTTAGGCAAATTTTAAGTGAAATATGGTATAATATTTAACGTCTGGAATTAATAAAATCGTAGGATATTTTTTAAAAATATTTATATTTAAAACCAGAAAGGGTAATGGGTATTAAGGTGGTTCCGAGGTTTACTTATTGCCCTTTATCCATATTTTAAAAAGGAAATTTTAAATTTTAAAGGAGAATTTTTTGAAGAAATCAAGTTATGACGCTAAAGATATAACAGTCCTGGAAGGTCTTTCTGCGGTTAGAAAAAGGCCCAGTATGTATATCGGTTCTACGGGCTCCAGAGGTCTGCACCATCTTATTTATGAGGTAATAGACAATAGTATTGACGAAGCAATGGCTGGATTTTGTGATAATGTGCTGGTGGTATTAAGTGAGGATAATTCGGTTACTGTAGTGGATAATGGTAGAGGAATACCGGTAAAAAAGGTTGAAAAATTTAACAAACCTGCAGTTGAAATAGTTCTTACCAAATTACATGCCGGTGGAAAATTTGGTGGAGAAGGATATAAAGTTTCCGGGGGGCTGCATGGTGTTGGAATTTCTGTGGTAAATGCTCTCTCGGAAAAGCTGAGTGTTGAAGTAAGAAGAGACAGGCACATTTACAGGCAGGATTACAAAAGAGGGGAACCAGTTACCGCTCTTATAAAAGGTGAAAAATCTTCAACTCATGGTACTGCAATTACTTTTTATCCCGATAGGGAAATATTTGAAGATATAGATTATAAATTTGAGATACTGGCCAGCAGGATGAAAGAAATGGCTTTTTTGAATAAGGGTTTAAAGATTACCCTGGTAGATAAAAGAGGGGAATCTGAAAAGAAAGAAATATATCAATATGAAGGCGGAATAGTTGATTTTGTAAAATATTTATGTGAGAAAAAAGATGTTTTACATAAAAAAGTCATATACATAAAAAACGAAGTTGATGACCATGAAGTAGAAATCGCCATGCAGTATACCGATGGCTATTTAGAAAGTGTTTTTTCATTTGCCAACAATATAAATACCACAGAAGGTGGAACTCATTTAAGTGGATTTAAAGGTGCTATTACCAGAACTGTAAATGATTATGCACGCAGTAATAATATATTAAAAGAAAAGGATGAAAATCTTTCAGGTGAAGATATCAGGGAAGGTCTTACTGCAATTATTAGCGTCAAGCTAAAGGACCCACAATTTGAAGGACAGACCAAGACCAAACTGGGAAACAGTGAGATGAAAGGTTTTGTTGAATCTACAGTAAATGCAAAACTTTCTGAATTCCTGGGAGAGAATCCGGCAATAGGTAAAATTATAGTCAATAAATGTTTAGAAGCCTCAAGAGCAAGAGCTGCTGCAAAAAAGGCAAGGGATCTTACCAGGAAAAAATCCCTGCTGGAAAGTGGTTCTCTTCCGGGTAAGCTTGCCGATTGTTCCATAAATGATCCAAAATATTGTGAGTTGTTTTTGGTAGAGGGGGATTCTGCAGGAGGAAGTGCAAAGCAGGCAAGGGATAGGAGGTTTCAGGCAATACTGCCTCTTAGGGGCAAGATTCTAAATGTTGAAAAAGCAAGGTTACACAAAATATTAAGCAGTGAAGCAATCCAGGCCATGGTAACTGCTACGGGCTCCGGGGTTGGGGAAGATTTTGATATTGAAAATGCAAGATATCATAAAGTAATAATTATGACAGATGCCGATGTAGATGGAGCCCATATAAGAACACTAATATTGACTTTCTTTTACAGGTATATGCCAAAATTAATTGAAGCTGGATATGTGTATATAGCTCAGCCACCGCTTTTCCAGATTAAAAATGGTAAGGAAATTTCTTATGTTTATAGCGAAAAAGAGCTGAATAATATCAAAAAGAAATATGAAGATAAAAAAATAAATGTCCAGCAGTATAAAGGTCTGGGGGAAATGGACCCGGAGCAGCTCTGGGAGACAACTATGAATCCTGAAGCAAGGACGCTTTTGAAAGTTGAAATTGAAGATGCATTGATTGCAGATGATGTTTTTTCTACTCTAATGGGAAATAAAGTAGAACCAAGAAGAGAATTTATTGAAAAGAATGCTAAGGGCGTATCGTTTATAGATATATAGATATTTAGTTAGGGGAATAAATGGTATTTGAACTGCGTGGTAAAGTAAAAAATATTGAAATCGAATCAGAAATGCAGGATTCCTACCTGAGTTATGCCATGAGCGTAATTATTGGCAGGGCCCTGCCGGATGTAAGAGATGGCCTGAAACCGGTTCACCGGAGAATTTTGTACGCCATGCACGATATGGGAATGAGATCCAATACGCCTTACAAGAAGTGTGCCAGAATTGTAGGAGAAGTACTTGGAAAATATCATCCTCATGGTGATACTGCGGTTTATGACGCCATGGTGCGCATGGCCCAGGACTTTTCCCAGCGTTATGTTTTAGTAGATGGACATGGGAATTTTGGTTCTGTTGACGGTGATAGGGCTGCTGCTATGAGATATACTGAGGCCAGGCTTTCTTCGATTTCTGAAGAGCTTCTGGTGGATATTGATAAGGATACTATAGAGTTTGTGGATAATTTTGACAGTTCTTTAAAGGAGCCATCCATACTGCCTTCTAGATTTCCAAATCTTTTAGTTAATGGTTCCTCCGGTATTGCTGTGGGCATGGCCACTAATATTCCACCGCATAATCTGGGAGAAGTAATCGATGGGGCTATTCACTATATAGATAATTCTGAGACTACAGTTAAAGATCTGATGAAAAAGATCAAAGGTCCGGATTTTCCTACCGGTGGAATTATAATGGGTATTGCTGGAATTAGGGAGGCATATGAGACTGGCAGGGGCCGTCTAGTTGTAAGAGGCAGAGTGCACCAGGAACAGCCCAAAAAGGGCAGAACTCAAATCATAATAAGCGAGCTTCCATATCAGGTAAATAAATCAAGACTTGTTGAAAAAATTGCTGAACTGGTCAGGACTAAAAAAATAGAAGGAATTAATGACCTGCGCGATGAATCAGATAGAAGTGGAATGAGAGTAGTAGTAGAACTCAAAAAGGATTCAATCCCAAGCGTAATTATTAATTCTTTGTATAAGAATACCCAGCTTGAGGATACTTTTGGAATAATTATGCTGGCTCTGGTCGATGGTGTGCCAAGAACTCTAAATTTACTGCGTTTGATAGAAGAATACACCAAACATAGATTTGCTGTAGTAGTTAAAAGGACCAAATATGAGTTAAAGAAAGCTGAAGAGCGTGAACATATCCTGCAAGGACTTTTGATAGCCCTGGATAATCTGGATGAAGTAATAAAGACCATAAGGTCTTCAAAAGATGTTCCCACTGCAAGGAAAAGACTGGTAAAGGACTTTGAACTTACCGTAATACAAGCCCAGGCTATATTGGATTTAAGATTACACCGGTTAACCGGACTGGAAAGAAACAAGATAAAATTAGAACACGAACAGTTAATTGAAAGAATAAAGGAATTGAAAGAACTTCTTGGCAGTAAGGAGCTAATATATGGAGTAATTAAGAATGAGCTCAAAGAGATTAAGAAAAAATATGGTGATGAAAGAAGGACAGACATAACTGCTGATATATCTGATATTGAGATTGAGGATTTAATACCTGAAGAGGAAAATGTAATATCCATATCTCATTCAGGGTATATAAAAAGGCTTCCGGTGGCTACTTATAGAAAACAGGGAAGAGGCGGAAGAGGAGTAACCGGGACTAATTTAAAAGAGGATGATTTTGTTAAGCACTTATTTATAGCGTCAACTCATCACTATATAATGTTCTTCTCAAATCTTGGGAAAGTATATAGATTGAAAGTCTATCAAATCCCTACAGGTAGTAGAATGTCTAAAGGCAAGGCAATTGTAAATCTGCTCCCATTTGTGCCAGGTGAAAGGGTTGCGGCAATAATTGCAGTTAGGGATTATGGTGCTGACCAGTATTTAATAATGGCCACCAAAAAGGGAATAATTAAAAAAACCTCTATTAAAGTCTATGACACTTCCAGGAGAGATGGAATTATAGCCATTACCATTAAGAAGGGAGACGAGTTAATAGGAGTGGAAAAATCCAATGGTAATAATGATATTATTATGGTTTCCAGAAATGGAAAGGCCATAAGATTCAGCGAGAAAGACTGCAGGCCGATTGGCAGGACTTCCCAGGGAGTAAAGGGAATGAGGCTTTCCAGAGGGGATGAAGTTCTTTCTATGATGGTCGCAGGAGAGCTCGAGGGAGACCTTTTTGTTCTTACTGAGAATGGTTATGGTAAAAGGACACAACTGTCAGAATATAAAAAGCAAAAAAGAGGTGGACTGGGTGTCAGGACTCTAAAAATTACTGAGAAGAAAGGAAAAGTTGCCGGGGCGGGTATAATGAAAGATGAACATGATGTTATGATTGTCTCTAATAAAGGAGTACTTATAAGAATTCCTGCCAGGTCAATATCAAGAATTGGTAGATCTACGCAAGGAGTTAAGGTTATTAAGCTGGAAGAAGGGGCTAAAGTAGCTTCTTATTCTATAGCTACCTCTGAAAGCTGATTAAATGATTTGTTTTAATTTATTATCCAAATCTGCTATTATATTTTCCATCAGCATTTTTTAATATAATTGGAAAATTTGTCTTTAGAATATTAATAAAATATCAATTTAAAAAGGGGGTAAAATAAAATGGCAGAGGAGAAGAAAGTAGAGGTTCATCCAGATTTTAATAAAAAGAGTTCTACTGGAATGGAGCCCAAGATTGCGGTACTACTTGCTTATCTTTTTAGCTGGCTTGGTGGGCTGATAATCTGGCTCATAGAAAAGGAGAACAAATTTGTAAAATGGAATGCTCTTCAGGCTTTAATTCTGGGTATTATTGAAGCAATAATAGTTATATTAATGATAATTTTTGGCTGGATACCTTTTATTGGCTGGCTCTTTGTTGTTATCGGATGGCTAGCGCTTGTTGCAATTTTGGTTGCAGTAATTATAGCGATTGTTAAAGCTTTTTCAGGTGAAACATTTAGGATCCCCGGTATCAGCAGCTTAACAGATAAATATTTTAAGATGTAATAAATACAGTAATTGTTATAAATCATATATTATTGAATTAAAAATAATAAAGAGATTTATGCTGTAAAAAATAGAATATAATTTTAAGTATTTTATCTCTTATATATTCAAGGAGAAATAAATGGCTGTTGAAAGGAAAGTTTTAAGAAGTATTAGTGAACTTTCTATGTTTAAGTACCTGCTGATTTTTTATTTAATATTCTTTATATTATCCGTAATTTTAATGG
>SOKC01000027.1 GCA_004376325.1 Actinomycetota bacterium
TCCTTTCCTTATTTGTCTATCTTGCCAATGATTTTTTCATTTTATGCCATAAGCATTATTATGTGGTCCTAAAGCAATAAACTTAATTGTATCATCTGTAAATTTATTACAATCACTACAAGTGACTATTTCATCATCACCTTTTTTTCGACACATACTACAATATAAATAAATAATGATGAAATTCTTTCGAACCAAACAACTATAGTACCCCCTGAAGTTTCCCTTCAATGGTTCACCTAAGGCAATAGGATTTTCTATAATCATATCTACTTTCTTTTTTATTGCCTTCTTTATGGAGCTAAACTTTTTTAAGGATTTTACAAAAGTATCACTGAAAAGTACATTCATCAAAAGACTTCTCTATAACTTAACCACTTGACTTTACCTGATCTTATTCTCGAAATAGTTTCTAAAAGACTCTTTTCAAAATCTGGATCGGACAGAATTACTTCAGTTGGATCGCCCTCTTTTACACGCTTTAAGCTTAAAATAAATTGAGTAAATATTTCAGAGACAGATGTTCTCTGTTCTTCTGCATAAATTTTGGCATACTCTATTAAATCCTTATCCAATGTTATATTTATTTTACTTTTACTCATTATGACCATCCTTTAATTTACTCTCATAATATACGCCTTTTATGCACTTCTGTCAATGCCTTTAACCAGTCACCTCAACTTATTGAATTCTCACAAAATCCTGCATTCATTTAAATAATTTTTTATAAAGAATGATTTAATATTAAAATATTTAACAATCTACGAGGCTATGATATTTGCCAAATAATCATTGAATCTAGTATCCGGTGGTGGGCTTTTCTCCAGGCTGAGCAGAAATTTTTTTACCTTCTTTCCTCCTCCAAATTCACCTGGAGCGCCATCGCTCCTTATAATTCTATGGCATGGCACAATTAACATTACCGGATTCTTTTTTAATGCTGAGCCTGCTGCCCTCCAGGCTTTCCTATAACCTGTAAGCGCGGCCAACTTCCTGTAGCTTATAGTTTTTCCGTACGGTATGGAGAGAGCTACATTCCATATTTTTTTTTGGAACTGTGTTCCCGCCAGGAACTCGACTTTAAAATCCAGGCTTTTTATCTTACCATTCAGGTACCGGTCAATTTTATTCTCAATATCTTTTGATTCTTTACTGATGAAAGAAAAACTGTCTGAATCCCTGCAATTATCCTTAATCTTTTCAATATATTTCCGGAAAGTCTCTTTTTTATTCCCCAGGAATAAAACTGTTATTCCGCAAGCTCTGTTCTCCCATAGACAATAAAGTACGCCTGTTTTTGTCCTAAATTCAGTTTTATTGATATATCTTGTCATTTACGATTAACTTAAAAACTGGCTATGCCGGTTAAACCGTACCTAGCTATTTAATCTAATGAAGTGTTCAATAGACCTGTCGTAGGTCCTCTCAGCTCTCTGGTCAAAATAGCAGGCCGGAAGCTCGCCAGATTGCCTGTGATAAGCTATACACTCACAACAAATACCCTTTCTTGAGCAGGACTCATAAGTACAGTTACAACTTTCTAAATTTCTTTCTTTATTACATTCCATTCCAATGATTCCTTTCCCTAATCTTTCCTTAATCAAGTTAAATTTTATTAAAATCTGGTTCTACTTTTCACTTATAGTACTTTAAAATTCAACCAGCTTGCAGTAATCAGTATTCAATCCCCTTTCTAGCCTTTATACCATTACTGAAAGCATGTTTTACCTCTTTCATTTCAGTTACCGTATCAGCAATATCTACTAATTTATGGTGAGCATTCCTGCCTGTCAGCACTATAGAAATCTCTTTAGGCTTATTTTTTATAAGGTCCACTACATCCTCCACACTTAAAAGCCCGTAATCAATTAGATTATTTATCTCGTCTAAAATAACCATATCGTACTTACTGCTGTAAATCTTCTCCCGGGCATACCTAAAAGATTCTATAGCATTATCTATCTGCTGGCTCGTAGGTTGCAGCTTGCCATTTTTAAATTTTATAAATCCTCTGCCCAGCTGTTCAATCTCAATTAGGGGTTTTAATTTTTCCATAATTTTAGCCTCGCCAGTTTTCCAGGGCCCCTTAATAAACTGCAGGACCAAAACCCTAAAATTATGACCTGCTGCTCTCAGTGCAAGACCAAGTGCTGCTGTTGTCTTTCCCTTGCCGTTGCCTGTATTTATCAGTACCAGACCTTTTTTAGAATCTTTCTTATAGATATTTTGCGAACAATTATTTTTTTTCTCTAAATCCATTTCCGGTTAACCTTTGCTAATATTTTAATTTTATTATAACCCATACCTTATGATTTTATAAAACAATTCCATATCCATATTTTCTCTTAAAAACATCCGCTAGCCTTGCCCACATGTCAGCGCCCTGTATCATTATGGATTTTGACCTGCTCTTTATCTCATTGTAATTACAAACGTCTGAGTACCTGATTTTCCGACTTAACTACAATTGCACCATCCCTTATTATTCTTCTGTAAAGCTTTTCTGCTTTTCCACCGGTATGATCTCTTTCCCTTATGTTTTTTTCATCTATTACTATCACTTTTTTCCCTGAACTGATTGCTTCTTTTACAGATACCAGATTTGAAAAATTGCCGAAGCCGAACTCCACTGCAGGGAGGATTATCACATCGCTTGATTTAATAAATTCAATGTTCTTATTCTGTGAAACAAAACTAATAGGTGAAAAAGGTGCCTCGGTTACATAAGGGATTTTCAGCATCTGAGCAGTATCAAGATCTGTATCCAGAGTATTTATAACTCCGCAGGATACCGTATAACCCCTGCTGTGGAGTAAATTCATTACCGGTGATGCAGCTCCGCCGCCGCCAATTATATGAACTCTTAAATATTTGTTTGCTTTCTGGCTGGAAATACCCAAATCAACACCCGGATTAAAAACCGGACTAACGTAAATTTTTTTAGTTACAGGATTTCTTCCTACAAATACATCACTTCCAAATACACTTTTTATACTTTCCCTGCTAATAATATCTTCTCCACTGCCTAAATTAAAAATCCTGCCTTCTTTTAAGAGCATTATTCTTTTGCTATTTTGTAGAGCAAGATTTATATCATGAAAAATTGCAATTATGGTCTTTTTTTCTTTTCTGTTTAAGCTTAGAAACAAATTCATAAATTCAATCTGGAAATTTATATCAAGATGAGAAGTGGGCTCATCCAGAAGCAATATAGAGCTATCCTGGGCTAGAGCTTGAGCCATAACTACTCGCTGCTTCTCACCGCCTGACAGTTCTGTAAACTTTCTATTGGCAAATGGTAATATTTTAGTCTTTTCCATGGCTCCCCTGACTACATCAAAATCTTCTTTTTCTTCCGTTCCAAATCTTGAAATGTATGGGTGCCTTCCCATCATAACCATCTCCGCTACAGTAAAGCTAAATCCAGGATTGGTATACTGTGGCACCACAGCCACCATTTTTGCAATATCTTTTGGATTTAACTCCTTTATATCCCTTCCACCGACTTCAATTTCACCTTCATATCCTATTAGAACCTTGCTTATAAGATTTACCAGAGTGCTTTTACCTGATCCATTTGGACCGAGGATTGAGATAAAATCTTCTTTCTCCACATTAAAACTTATATTATCCAGAACTTTTCTCTGATTATAAGAAAAATCTAAATTTTTAACCGTAATCATGTTTCTCTTTCCGCTCATCTCATCTAAATTAACCTGTTTAAAAAACCTGTTTTTTTGACTTTACCAAAAGATACAGGAAAAACGGAACCCCTACAATTGAAGTTATAATCCCTACCGGAATTTCCCTGGGCATAAGAATAGTTCTGGCTAAAGTATCTGACATAAGCAGAACTATTCCCCCCGCTACAGCAGAAGTTGGATATAAAATTTTATGGTCGGGTCCCACAATCAACCTTAAAATATGCGGAGTGACAAGGCCCACAAATCCTATAATTCCACTAACAGAAACAGCTAAGGCAGCTATAAGTGAAGCCATTATCAGCAGTATTTTTTTAACTCTTTCTGTTTGAACTCCTAACTGCGCTGCTCTTTCATCTCCCAGGGATATGATATTTAAATCTCTCATATAAAATCCAGAAATTATAATAAGCACCACTACCATAGGAGCTATAATATTAAACTTATACCATGATGCAGCGGTTAAGCCACCCATAATCCAAAAAATTATCTTTGTCAGATCATGAGTCCTAAATATCATGATAAACGAGGTCATTGCACTTAACATAGCGCTAAGGGCAATGCCAGAGAGAAGTAGTGTAGTTACTGAAACCTTCCCCCTGGCGCTGGAGATGCTGTAGACCAAAAATGTAGTGGCCAGCGCCCCGAGCAGGGCAAAAATAGTGATAGTAGAAATACCCAGTAGACCAACACCGGTAATAAACACCAGCCCTATAGTTGCTCCAAAAGCTGCTCCTGCGGAGACCCCGATCACAAAAGGATCTGCCATAGGGTTTCTAAACAGCCCCTGAAAAATAACCCCTGCGCTGGCCAGAGCTATACCTACAAATATGGACAAGAATATCCTGGGCAGCCTTATCTGTGAAATAATTACAATTTCCTGAGGATTTAGATCTTCAACATTAATAAAATAATTAACCCCTGGAATAAAACTAGCTATAATCAAGCCGGTATCTTTTAAGCTTACTTTCGCAGCTCCTATTGAAGCAGCAACTATAATAAGCACTATTAATATTATTAGCAGTATTATTGTATGCTTTATAGTTTTTCTTCCGGTTCCCATTAAAATTTATATAAAAAAAGTAAATACTAAATAATTTATAAATAAAAACAGTAGTTCAGTAGTCTCACTTACTCCACCTATGATATCTCCGGTTATTCCCCCGATTCTCCTGGTAAAAAACCAGCTTAAAGGCAATAAAAGTAAAAATAAGGCAGCAGTAACCAGTAGAGCTTTAGCTAAGATAAATAGTATTAAATAAAAACTTTCTAAATTATTTAAAAAACTGAAACTGCCTACCCCACTTCCAGTAGAGTATCCAAAAAATGTATATAAAACTAAAAATAATAAGAATAAATATATACTTGAGATATAAAGATTCTTTCTTTTATTTTTATTATCTGTAAATATTTTGGCCAGACTACTGCTGCCTCGAGCATTTTTATACCTGCCAACCAAATAAACCATGCTCCATCTCCCGAATGCGGGCATAAAGATGATTGTTAAATAAAAAACTAAAACATGCCCTAAATTAATACTGGCTAAATAATAGACTATAGAAATCTTTAGAAGCAGCAAAAAAACTATGGATAAAACTCCATATGCCCCCATATCACTTTTTTTCATAATCTCTAAAATCTTATTCTTATCACTCCTGCCGGAAAAAGTGCCGTCAAACATATCACCCAGGCCATCAAGATGAGCTCCACCGGATAGGAAAACTTCCAATCCAATAAGTAAAATTACAGATAAAAATACCGGAAATATAAAACTTGCCACAAAATAAAACAAAGATAATATTATACCAATGACCAATCCGGCTAGTGGAAAATAAACCATAGAGTCAGCTAACTGTTCTTTTTTTAATATATATTTTTTTGGAATTTTTAGAATGGTCAGAAATCCCAAAGCATTGATAAACTTGCTCATTATTTTAACCTTTGTTTCAGTCCTGCTATAAAAAGATAAACTTCATCTGAAGCTTCTGCTATCTTTTTGTTTACAACACCCATTAAGTCCCTGAAAATTCTTCCAAGGGGAAAAGCGGGAACAACTCCAAGGCCAATTTCATTTGAAATAATTATTACATTTAACTTACTTTTTTCCAGTTCTTCCAGGAGAGATTTAAAAAATGATATGACTTCCATATCTAGTGCTTTTTCAACTTCATTTCTTATAATTTCAGTAGAGTCCAATTTATAGTTATGAATGATTCTAAACAGCAAGTTAGTTATGCAATCAATAATTACAGTGTTGATATTTTCTTTGGAGATACTTTTTATAATTTTTTTTATACCTTGCTTGTCTATATTTTTGTCAGCAATTTCATAGGTTTTCCAGTTTTTTGGCCTTCTTTTTCTATGACACAGAATTCTTTTTTCCATTTCTTCATCGGTGATCTTTGAGGTAGCAATATATGCTACTCTACCATAAAGGGACTTTGCCAGTTCCTCTCCGTAACTGCTTTTTCCACTTCTCGCTCCGCCAATGAGAAAATAAATTCTTGCCAAAAAACTCCTCTTTTTCTAATAGTATACTTGTTATTATTATAAACAATAATAACAAGTATACTTAACTTTATAAAAATTATTTAAGAATTAATTTTTTACTCTATTACTTCAAATTCACCAAAAATTTCAGGATGAATTGCTTTTGATAGCATCTGCAGCGCTTTAATAAGGTTCTGGTTGGGACGGGAAATTGGATTATCCGGGACAATATAAACCTTTCCACTGGTCACTGCATCAATGCTTGAAAACCTCTCATCATCCATTATTACGGACGGATCTGCCGCCAGACTCATAGGAGCAATTATTATATCCGGATTTTTCTCTATTAACTTTTCCAGGCTATATTCAGGCCAGCCGGTTAGATTATCTTCTGCTACTATATTTA
>SOKC01000137.1 GCA_004376325.1 Actinomycetota bacterium
AATTCTTATTTGTTGAGTTAGTTGCATTTTGACTTTCTACATATTTTTTTAATTGGTCAAGTGTTACTAATCTCATTTATCTTTGTTCTTAACAAATCAATAATCTTTTCATCAGTTGAGAACTTTTCTTCTATATTTTATACATTGCACAAAGTGATATTGCAAAGCATAAACTCAAGTGACTGCCTTTGTATAATTTATATATTATATTTACTTATTTATATAAATGACTATATAAGCCTTTCGGCAGAATGTCAAGTGAAGCCTTTCATCTCCTAGCTATCACAAGGGGACTTCTCGGCTTGTAAGTTAAGAAATGATAAGGTAATTTTTAAGCCTGCAGCTGGTATTGAAATTTATATAGCTTGTAGTAAATTCCCCTTAGTTTGAGAAGCTGCTTGTGAGTACCCTTTTCTACTATTCTGCCATGAGACAGGACTATTATTTTATCTACATTCCTTATGGTAGAGAGCCGGTGGGCAATCACTATGGTGGTCCTGTTTTTCATTATTTTACCCAGAGCGTCCTGAATTAATGATTCTATTTCAGAATCAATACTTGAGGTGGCTTCATCAAGAACCAGAAGTATTTCTGGATTAAACACCAGGGCTCTGGCAAAGGCGATTAACTGCCGCTGCCCCACCGATAATACCTGTCCTCTTTCTTTTACCTCGTAATTATATTTATCCGGAAGCTTTTCTATAAATTTATGGGCATTTACATATTTTGAAGCCTCAATTACCCTTTCCAGGGAAATGTCTTTATTTCCCAGACGGATATTATCCAGTATAGTCCCGGAAAATAAAAATACATCCTGCATCACTATTCCTATGTGTTTTCTTAAGTACTGGAGGTTAAATCTTTTTATACCTATATCGTCAAGAAAAATCTTTCCTTTTTGTATGTCATAAAATCTATTAAGCAAGTTTATTATAGATGTTTTTCCTGAGCCGGTGGCGCCTACGAAAGCCACACTCTGGCCTGTTTCAAGTTTAAAGGAAATATCTTTAAGTACATAGTTTTTATCATTGTAGGCAAACCATACTTTATTAAATTTAATATTGCCCTTGATCTCTTTGACTTTTACAGGTTCTACAGGAGATACAATAGAGGGTTTCTGGTCCAGAAGTTTAAATATTCTTTCTGAAGCAGCTATGGCTTCCTGGAGGATTCCAAATTTTTCACTCAAATCACTTATGGGATGGAAGAATTTTTCTATGTACTGTATAAAAGCCACCAGGGTTCCCAGAGTAAGAAGATTGGCAATAACTTTTTGCCCTCCGTACCAGATTATCAGAGCTACTGCCAGGGTACCAATGATAATTACCACCGGGTAAAATACAGCGTAATAAAATATGGTTTTAAGGTAAATATCCAGGTAACTCCGGCTAAGATCCTTAAAATCCTTATTGTTTTCCTTTTGCCGGTTAAACAGCTTGGTAGTGTTTATTCCGGAAATTGTTTCCTGCAAAAAGGAGTTAATATTGGATATTTTTGTCCTGACGATTCTGAAAGTTATTCTAACTTTGGATCTGAATATAAAGGTGGCGATAGCCAGCAGGATCAGTACTGAAAAGGCTATAAGTGATAGTTTCCAGTTCAAAGAGAGCATCACAATCATAATACCCAGTATCATAAATATGTCTCCAAAGATAGTGACAATTCCCGAGGATAGCATTTCATTTAGGGTTTGAACATCAGTAGTGACCCTGGTCATGATTCTTCCTACTGGATTTTTATCAAAGAAGGACATAGGCATCTTGTTTATATGGGAAAAGATGTCCATCCTCATATCGTACATTATCTTCTGTCCCATATATTCGGTGTAATATCCCTGAAAGTACCTGATTACAAATTCAAATAATATTACCAGACCATATAGGACTACTACATAGAGAAGTCCTTTAAATTCCCCGGGCATAATATAATTGTCAATAGCTATTTTTATCAAGAACGGCCCTGCCATCTGCAGGCCTGCTGTAACCAGAAGCAGAAAGATAGTAAAGGCCAAAAGGAGCCGGTACGGCTTTATATATCTAAAAAGTTTTGAAATTATTTTTTTATCTATTTGTTTTTCTACTAGATCTTTTTCGTAAAAACCTTCTAACATCTTTTGCCCCTTGGTTATTTTAAACTTCCTCTCTTAATTCTTCAGATAGTTGCTGTCTGTAATATAAGCTCTGGTATATACTGCATTTTTTAATAAGTTCACTGTGTTTTCCCATTTCTTTTATTTCTCCATTATCAATAACCATAATCAAATCAGAGTCTTTTATGGTGGAAATACGGTGGGAAATTATTATGGTAGTAATACCAAAAGTTTTTTGTTTTAAATCAGAAAGTATCAATTCCTCGGTATTGGTGTCCACGTTTGAAAACGAATCATCAAAGATTAAAATTACAGGCTCTGAAAGCAGAGCTCTGGCTATGGCCAGTCTCTGTTTCTGTCCCCCTGATAAGGTAACTCCACGTTCACCAATAAGAGTTTCATATTTTTGGGGGAACTGTCTTATATCCTCATGGAGATGGGATGTTTTTGAAACTTCTATAATTTTATTTGTAATCTCACTCTCACTTAGATGTGATAGGAGCTCCTCTTTTCCAAATAAAATGTTTTCCCTGATTGATTTTGAGAAGAGGAAAGGTTCCTGGGTAACATATCCAATATTTGACCGGAGAACTTCCAGGGGGTAGGACCTTATATCAAACCCATCTACCAGAATCTTACCCTTCTGTGGATTGTAAAGACGGGGAATGAGGTTAACTATAGTTGATTTTGCAGACCCGGTAAATCCTACTATACCCACCTTCATCCCTGCTTTAATATCGAAACTCATGTCTTTGATTACCCAATTATTTTCAATGGCACGGGTGAAGGTATCTTTAAAGTCAATAAAGTTTTCCTTAATAAGCTTTTTTGTTTTTTCACTGAGTTCATATCTAAAAAATACATGATCAAAACTGATATTACCCTGTAAAGTTTCCGGAGCTGCCGGTTTTGGAGGATTTGTTATATCTGGTTTTATTTTAAATACATTATTAATTCTACCCATTGAAACGGAACCACGCTGGATTAAATTTATGACCCACCCCAGGGAGATAAGGGGCCAGGTAATGAAGCCAATATAAGCAGAAAATTGAACGAATTGGCCTATGGTCAAAGTTCCATCTATTACCTGTCTTCCACCTACCAGCAGGACAACCGTAGTTCCAATTCCTCCTACAAAAATCATTGATGGCCAGAACAGGCTTCTAACTCTGGCAAGGGATAGATTCCTTTTTATATAATCCAGGTTTAATTTGGAAAACGTGTTTTTCTCATTTTCTTCCTGGGTAAAAGATTTTACAACTTTCATTCCGGCAATACTCTCCTGGGTTTTAGCTGAAAGGACAGCATATTGTTCCTGAGATTTTTTAAATCTCCGATATAACATAGCGCCCAACCTGCTTACCAGCACGGGAACCAAGGGAATAGCAATCAGCGAGTAAAGTGATAACCTTACATTTATAAGAAACATTACAGTCAGGGTGGTTATAAAAACAAAAATAGTATTAAAAAGATGTAATAGTCCCGGACCCAGGAAATTCCTTACTGCTTCAAGGTCATTGGTCATAAGGGCCATAATACTGCCTGTTCTGGTATTGGTAAAAAAGGAAGAGTCAAGTTTTTGCAGATGAAAAAAGAAATCAGTTCTGATACTGTATTCAATTTTCCTGGATATGCCTACAAGCATTTTTCTCATATAAAATCTAAAAAGACCCTGAACTGCTGCAACTCCGACCAGAAGTGCGCCGTACTTTAGAAGGATAGTTGCATCAGAGAATTTTTCTATACTGTCGATGGCCAGTTTTAGTATCCAGGGAATAAGAAGTGCTGTTGCATTGGTCAGAAAAATAAATATGACACTTCCTGAAAAGCGGAGAGTATGTTTTTTTAGGTATTTTAAAAGTGTTTTTAGTTCTTTGATAAATATCTCCTCTGAAAGATAATACCCACAGATTAATGATTATATTAAAATAAAATCTGTAAGTAAATTTTTTAATGATAAACTTTTTTATTAACATAGACAGTATTTGTAAAAATATTTTTACATTAAAGTGAAAAAATTATTTTGTAAATTTATTAAAATCTTTTATAATATAGTTGACAGTAATGTTATTATCTAATAAAATTATAGCCGAAAGTAAGGTTGGTGGATATATTGTTTGATGAATATGATAAAAGTTATCCTATAGAGCTAGTAGCTGATTTTTTAAGGGTAAACAGCAGGACGCTTTATTATTATGAAAGATTTAGTCTAGTATGCCCCTTGAGGAGGGGCAGGAAAAGATATTATTCTAAGGCGGATATCAGGTGGCTGGAGTATGTGAGGGAACTTATGTACGATCAGGGAATGAATTTAAGGTCAATAATCATCCTGATAAGAAGGAGAGATAATATAATCCTGGGGAAGTGTCCGGAAGACGTGGTTGATTGTTTTAAGAATTACTTAATGCAGATCAGTAAACAAGAAGAGTAATATTATTATTAATATTGTAAGCAATAGTGTTAAATTTGAGTTGATTTGTAAAAATAAATAACAAAGAAAGGATGTATATGATATGGCAAAAGCAGTAGGAATTGATCTTGGGACAACTAATTCGTGTATAGCAGTTATGGAAGGTGGTAAATCAACAGTTATAACTAATAGTGAGGGCGGAAGGACCACACCTTCTGTAGTAAGTATAACTAAAAAGGGAGAAAGGCTGGTAGGACAGTTAGCAAAAAGGCAGGCAGCCTTAAATCCTGAAAATACTGTCTATTCTATTAAAAGATTTATTGGCAGAAAGTATAGTGAAGTGGAAAGTGAAAGAAAGATAGTATCATATGATGTAAAAAAAGGTAGAAATGAGCTGGCTGAAGTGGAGATGGCAGGTAAAAGTCATACTCCTGAAGAGGTATCGTCTATGATACTGCAGAAATTAAAAACAGATGCAGAAAGTTATCTGGGAACCAAAATCACAGATGCTGTAGTTACTGTTCCTGCATATTTTAATGATGCTCAGAGGCAGGCAACCAAAAACGCCGGGAAGATTGCAGGGCTTAATGTCCTGAGGATAATCAATGAACCAACAGCTGCATCGTTGGCCTATGGACTTGAAAAAAAGAAAGAAGAGAAGATTTTAGTATTTGACCTGGGAGGTGGGACATTTGATGTTTCTGTACTGGAAGTTGGTGAAGGAGTGTTTGAAGTAAAAGCAAGTCATGGCGATATGCACCTGGGTGGAGATGATTATGATGATAGGATTATGAATTATGTTGCTGATGAATTTAAGAAAGGGCAGGGAATTGATTTAAGAAAAGATAAACAGGCCCTGCAGAGATTGATAGAAGCGTCGGAGAAGGCAAAAGTAGAATTATCTACAGTTATGGAAACAAATATAAATCTTCCTTTTATTACAGCTGATGCCAATGGACCCAAGCATCTTGAAGTAAAGATAACCAGAGCCAGGTTTGAGCAGCTAACAGCAGATCTTACTGACAGGTGTAAGGAGCCTCTGGAGAAAGCCTTAGAAGAATCTGGTCTGAAGACTGCTGATTTGGATGAAGTGATACTTGTAGGTGGAGCAACCAGAATGCCGGTAATACAAAAGCTAGTAAAAGATTATACAGGAAAAGAGCCTCATAAGGGTGTAAATCCTGATGAAGTAGTTGCAGTAGGAGCAGCTATACAGGCCGGGGTGTTAAAAGGAGATGTAAAAGATATAGTGCTTCTGGATGTAACTCCCCTTTCTCTTGGTATTGAAACTTTAGGTGCGGTTATGACCAGGTTGATTGAAAAGAATACCACTATCCCTACCAAGAAGAGTGAGATATTTACCACTGCAGCTGATAACCAGACCAGTGTGGATATTCATGTCCTCCAGGGGGAACGGGATATGGCGAGAGATAATAAAACTATAGGAAGATTTAGATTGGATGGGATTCCACCTGCCCCCAGAGGAATTCCGCAGATAGAAGTAACGTTTGATATTGACGCAAATGGAATTGTAAATGTTACTGCTAAGGATACAGCTACAGGTAAGGAGCAGAAAATTACTATTACCGCGACATCACACCTGAGCGATGATGAAATTGAAAGAATGGTTAACGAAGCAAAAGAGCACGCAGAGGAAGATAAGAAGAAGCGTTCTCTTGTTGATGCAAAAAATAATGCTGACGGTTTAATTTATTCTACAGAAAAGTTGATGAAAGAAGTTGGCAGCAAAGTTCCTGAGGATATGAAGAAGAATATCGAAGAGCAGGTTAAAGTTCTACAAAAGAGCCTGGAATCAGATAATGCTGACCAGATAAAGAAAGAGACAGAAAAATTGCAGAATCTGCAGAATGAGTTGTCACAGAAGCTCTATGCGCAGGCTGGGGCAGGTGCGGGTCCCGGCGCGGGACCAGGAGGCCCCGGAGCTGGAGCAACAGGAGGCAAGAAGGCAGGTGGCAAGCAGGGAGGTAATGGAGAAGAAGAAGTGATTGATGCCGAATTTGAAGCGAAAGATGATGA